>LRTP01000030.1 GCA_001550305.1 Streptomyces diastatochromogenes | reverse complement strand
GGCCTCCGGCACCCCGTCCCCGGTTCCGAGCGTCGGCAGGCCGACCCGGGCGCCGTCCCCAGCGCAGGTCGCCGTCGTGCCGAAGGGAGCGCCCGACACCGGTGTGGCGCCGACGGCGTCGAAGTCCGGAGGCCAGGGCGGCCTGATCGGCGGGGGTGCCGCCGCGGCGTTCGCCATGGGTGGCGCGGCGGTCTTCGTCGTACGTCGCCGGCGGGCGACCGGGGAATGACCTCGCTCTCCAGGCGCGCGTTCGTCACCGCGGCGATGGCCTCGCTGCTCGTGAGCTGCGGCGGCCACGGGACCGACTCGACCGCACCCGAACACCCCGGGAGTACGCCGGTGCCCTCGCGGACCTCCGCGAAGGCCGCGCACGTTCTCGGGCGTTCGGTGCCGGTCGGGTTGCAGATCCCGGCCATCGGGGTCGACACCCCGGTCATGCAGCTGGGGCTGGCCGCGGACGGCAGCGTCCAGGTGCCCCCGATCACGGCGCACGACCGGGCGGGCTGGTACCGGAACTCGCCGACGCCGGGTCAGACCGGTCCGTCGGTGATCCTCGGCCATGTCACGGTCGGTTCCTACGGGGACGGGGTCTTCCGCCGTCTCGCGCAGCTGAGGAAGGGCGACCGGATCGTGGCGCGCCTGGAGAACGGCAGGACGGCGGAGTTCACGGTCGACGCCGTACGGACGGTCGCCAAGGCCGACTTCCCCTCGGACGAGGTGTACGGGGACGTGGACCGTCCCGAGCTACGGCTCATCACGTGCGGTGGGGCCCGTACCGGTACGGGCTACCTCGACAACGTGATCGTCTTCGCCGCGCTGAGCTCGGCGACACCCTGACCCGCCGGGTCCGAGCCCGGGCCGATGGAACGCACGCCGTCGGCCCGGGCTCTTTCCCACGAGTGCCCGTACGACGTCACGACCATGGAGAGCTTTGAAACGGTCCCGCGAGAAGGCCGCGTCCGAGCTGTTCGCCGCCCTCTATCCGCGCCTCGCCGGCTGGTGCCGCCGTCTCGTCGACGACGACGAGACGGCCCACGAGATCGCCTCCGAGGCGTTCACCCGGCTCTGGGCCCGCTGGACCTCCGTGGCCGAGCCCCGGGGGTTCCTCTACGTCACCGCGGCCAATCTCGTCCGGGACCACTGGCGCAAGCTGGAGCGCGAACGCAGAGCCGTACACCGTGCCACCGCCGAGGCCGCCGTCCGTCCGCACACCGAACAGTCCGACCCGTCCGTACGCCTGCTCGTGCAGTCGCTGCCGGAACGACTGCGCGTCCCGATCCTCCTGCACTACTACGCTGACATGCCGATCCGGGAGGTGTCCGTGCTGACCGGACGCAAGGAAGGAACCATCAAGGCCGACCTCCACGCGGCCCGCGAACTGCTCCGCGCCCACCTGAGGAGAAGCTTTGATCACACACTCTGACGAGGGTCCGGACTTCGAACCCGACGATCCGCTCGCCGTCATCCTGCGGCCCGCCTCCGACTACCTCGGCCCACCGCCCGGACACTACGAGGCGATCCGCCGCGGCGCGGCCCGGCGCCGGCTGCTGCGCACCGCGGTCGGGGTCGGGTCGGTGTGCGCCG
>LRTP01000003.1 GCA_001550305.1 Streptomyces diastatochromogenes | reverse complement strand
CATCCCCCGTGAGCTGGTGCGGAAAGAGAGGGCCGGTGCAGTATCAGGGCCGGCAGATGGTGTAGCAGTTCCTTCGGGGCCCTGGTGCCAATGGCACCAGGGCCCCTCCACGCGTTCCACAGAGAGGTGCAATGACAGCAGACGACTCGTTCGGCCGGCTCGATGACGACGACTACCCCGCTTACACCATGGGCCGGGCTGCCGAGATGCTCGGCACCACCCAGGGCTTTCTCCGCGCCATCGGCGAAGCCCGCCTCATCACCCCGCTCCGCTCCGAGGGCGGACACCGCCGCTACTCCCGCTACCAGCTGCGCATCGCCGCCCGCGCCCGGGAGCTCGTCGACCACGGCACCCCCGTCGAGGCCGCCTGCCGCATCGTCATCCTCGAAGACCAGCTTGAGGAAGCCCAGCGCATCAACGCCGAATACCGCCGCGCCGCCGAGTCAGCGAACCCAACGGCCGCGGCCTGAGACGGCGAAAGACCTGCAACTTACCCGCGAGCTTCGCGGCTGCCGCCCACGCATGCTGCCCGGAACGCAAAGCGTTCCGGGCAACTTCGTTTTTTGCGGACACCAACGGCAACCGTCGCATCGGCTGCGGCACAGCACCTTGTCCGGGACAATAGGTGAGCCGGATTTCCGGCAGTTGTGGACAGGTGTCCGCGGCGAATCCACCGACAAGGGTGGTGAAGGGCGCTGAGCAGGATGAATAACCGGGCTGAACGGTGGACCTTCCTGACCAGCCATGCACGGGTACTGCTGACCATTGCCCGCGACCCGGCCGCACGGCTACGGGACATCGCCGCAGCATGCCGGATCACCGAACGCACCGCCCTGGCCATCGTGACCGACCTTGAACAAGCCGACTACCTGCATCGGGAACGGCTCGGGCGACGCAATCAGTACACCCTCCACCTGGACGGATCGTTCCGGCACCCAGCGGAAGTCGGCCTGCCCGTCCGCGCCCTCGTGGGACTCTTCACCGGCCGCGAAGAAGGCGCCGCACCACCCCCGCCGCGCAAATCGCTGCCGCCCCAAGGAGGACTCACGAGGTCCTCGTTGGGAGAATGATCCATCACGGTCTCCGGCGGCTCGGCACTCAGATTCTTCCCGTCCGCCCCGGACAGACCAGTTCATCCGGGAAAAGTCGCACCTGGGGCTGGACCGGTGGTCAGCGCGTCGTGTGAGCCCCCATGGGTTGCGGCTGCTCTTCGGCTGGAGTGATGCGGCTGTGGATGTGGAACCGCAAGGTCGCATCGCCTGGCGCGGGGCGCAGGTCGACGACGACCGGACCAGCGAAGGTATAGCCCTGCTCGGCGGCGTGGCGGCGCACCTGGTTGACCAGGACGGGTTCCACCGGCCACGCGCTTTCCGAAAGCTGCTGGTGGATCTCCGGGAGCAGTTCGATCACGAAGGCGTTGGGCACCACGACCCGTTGCCGACCGACGATCAGGGCGTTGTCGTCACACTGCCGCAGCAGCATGGCCACGGCCTCGCCCCGCTCCTGCTTAGCGGGAAGCAAGAAGCCCCACAGGTTCGTTGTCCACCGCTCCATCACGCGCTCACCGCTCTCGAGGAATCCCATCGCCTGCACCTGCCCCACCGCCGACCAGGCAGGCTCGCCCATAAGGGTGGTCGAAGACCCTTCCGGCAGACAGGCCGAGAGGGCGCTGTCACGTTGGCTGACTGGGTGGGATGATCTTCTGGTTGGTCGTGGTGGAGGGGGATCGTCCGTGGAGAGCGCGTCGCCGTCGTATAGGGGGCACCGTTACCCGGTCGAGGTCATATCCCACTGCGTGTGGCTGTACCA
>LRTP01000299.1 GCA_001550305.1 Streptomyces diastatochromogenes | reverse complement strand
CGGCCCCCGCGAGTCCGCGCGCCGCCCTGGCACAACGCCCTCATGCCGCCCGGCGGCCCGGTGGCGGCTCGCCGGCCAGTGGCTCGGGGCGCGTCAGTCGTCTTCTGGGGTCGGGCCCGTCGCGTCGTGCCACTTGGGGTCCGTTTCCCACTCGAGGTTGCGCTCCTGGGCCGTCTCCATCGCGTGTTCGGCCTCCTCACGGCTGGTGTACGGGCCGAAGCGGTCCTTCGCGGGGCACTCGGGGCCCTCCTCCACCTTCTGGTGGACGAGGCAGTAGTACCACTCGCCCGGCTTCCCTACGGTCCGCTTCTTGAAGAGGGCCATGACCTGCTCCTTTCGCCACGGACATAGTGCCCCCATGCCCGCTGGTTAGACTCGCTGGCATGTCTGGCCAGTCGCTGCTCGTACCAGGAGAGCTCTCTCCCACCCGTCCCGTTCCGGGAAACATCAGGCGCCCCGAGTACGTGGGCAAGCCCGCCCCCACGCCGTACACCGGTCCGGAGGTGCAGACCCCCGAGACCATCGAGGCGATGCGGATCGCCGGACGGATCGCCGCGCAGGCGATGGCCGAGGCGGCGAAGCTCATCGCACCGGGTGTGACGACGGACGAGCTGGACCGGGTCGCGCACGCGTACATGTGCGACCACGGCGCCTACCCGTCCACCCTCGGTTACCGCGGTTTCCCCAAGTCCCTGTGTACCTCGGTCAACGAGGTCATCTGCCACGGCATCCCCGACTCCACGGTGCTGCGGGACGGCGACATCATCAACCTCGACGTGACGGCGTACATCGGTGGTGTCCACGGCGACAACAACGCGACGTACCTGGTCGGGGACGTGGACGACGAGTCGAGGCTGCTCGTCGAGCGGACCCGTGAATCCCTCGACCGCGCGATCAAGGCGGTCAAGCCGGGTCGCCAGATCAACGTCATCGGCCGTGTGATCGAGTCGTACGCCAAGCGGTTCGGATACGGGGTCGTGCGGGACTTCACGGGGCACGGGATCAACTCCTCGTTCCACTCAGGACTGATCATCCCGCACTACGACAGCCCGCACGCGACGACCGTCATCCAGCCCGGGATGACCTTCACGATCGAGCCGATGCTCACGCTCGGTACGCACGACTACGACATGTGGGACGACGGGTGGACCGTCGTGACGAAGGACCGCAGGCGGACGGCGCAGTTCGAGCACACGCTGGTCGTCACGGAGAGCGGTACGGAGATCCTCACGCTGCCGTAGCCGCGTGCTCATAGTCCGTAGCCCGTGGTTCATCGCTCGTCGCACCTCGCCCGCCCTGATCACAGGGCGGGCTTTCTTTGTCGCCCGGCGGGGTACGTTTTTACCGACAGGATGTCGGGAACCTCTCCAGAAGCCATTGACTTAGGTAAGCCTAACCATACAAGATTCTGACTGGTTCTCGCCCTCTTCGGCACCGGAGGTCCCATGAATACGGCGTTCTCGACGCTGATCCGCACCGCGTCGCACGAGCAGCACATGGAGGCTGAGACCTCGACGTTCATGAGCGACCTGCTCGGCGGCAGGCTCGGTGTCGAGGCGTACGGGCGCTACACCGAGCAGTTGTGGTTCGTGTACGAGGCACTGGAGGCGGACGCCGAGCGGTTGGCGTCCGATCCGGTGGCCGGGCCGTTCATCCGGCCGGAGTTGCTGCGTCGCGGTGCGCTGGAGCGTGACCTCACGCATCTGCGGGGTGCGGACTGGCGGGCGACGCTCACCGCGCTGCCCGCCACCGAGGCGTACGCGGCGCGGGTCGCCGAGTGTGCGCGCGAGTGGCCCGGCGGGTACGTCGCCCACCACTACACCCGCTACCTCGGCGACCTCTCCGGCGGTCAGATCATCCGGGGCAAGGCGGAACAGACCTGGGGCTTCGCTCGGAAGGGTGACGGCGTCCGCTTCTATGTCTTCGAGGACATCGGTAATCCGGCCGCGTTCAAGCGGGGGTATCGCGAGTTGCTGGACGGGGTGCGGGCGGACGAGTTGGAGCGGCAGCGGATCGTCGCCGAGTGCAGGCGGGCGTTCGCCCTCAACACGGCGGTCTTCCACGCCCTGGGCGAGGAGTTCCCCCTCACCGCCTGACCCGGCACCCGACGACTTCCTCCGCCCCGTCCCTGGAGCTGCGCCCCTTGAGGGGCGCGGGGAACTGCGCGACCAGCCCCCACCGGGCCGCGGCCGAAGAACCCCGCGCGTCCGGGGATCCGGGGCGCAGCCCCGATCCCGTAGGGGCGCGGGGAACTGCGCGGCCCACCCCCGCCGAGCCCGCAGGCGACAACCGCACCTGGGGGGCGTTCAGGTTCGGAGCAGTCGTACGCGGCCTCCCACCTCCACCCACCCACCCGGCTGCGGCGCGGTGAGGATCTGGGAGCCGGCGCCCTGGACGATGTTCAGGGCGCGGCCCAGCCGGTCGGTGAGCAGCAGCGCCGCCGCCCCCGTCGCCTCGTCCTCCACGATGCCGTCGTCCCGTCCGGGAAAGCCTCGGGCCCGCACGCGCCCGGCCAACTCGTCCTCCCAGGCCCAGGCGTACACCCACTCCCCCGGCTCCGGCACGGCCAGCGCGTCGACCTCGTCGGCGGACCCGTACTGCCGCAACGTACGCCCCGGTGCCCACTCCGCCCGCGCCTCGATCCAGCTGAACTCCCCGTCCAGCCGCACCCCCACGACCCCGGCGGGCGTGACCAGTTCGGGAATGTCGAGCAGCCACCCCACCCCGACACAGGGATGTCCGGCGAACGGCAGCCGCAGGGTCGGGGTGTAGATGTCGACGACCCCGCGCTCGGGGTCGTCGACGAACACGGTCTCGCTGAACCCGAGCTTCGCGGCGAACGCCTGCCGCTCCTCCGGGTCCGGCATCACCGAGCCCTCGCGCACCACACCGAGCTCGTTGCCGTGTTCACCACCGGGCCCGCAGAAGACGCGCAGTACGTCGAAATCAGTCACCCGAGCATTCAAACATCACCCGTTCCACGCCGTGCGCCGCCTGCGTACCGCGACCACCACACCCGCGCCCGCCGCGACCGTCAGCGGGACGTCGTTCTGTGTGGTGCCGTTGCTGGTCACGTCCGCGGTGATGATCTCGGCCGCGCCCGAGCTTCACCACGTGGGTGGTGGAGTCATAGCTGCCGGTGCCGCCGGTGAAGGTGAACGCGCCGTTGTCCGCGGCCTGCGTCGCCTCGTCCGCGGGGGTGAAGGTGCCGGCCGCCATTCCGGTCACATAGGCGCGGTACGACTGCTTGATGCCCCAGGTCAACTCATAGTCCTTGAGGGGGGCTTCGGCCGCCGATGTGCGCGCCGCCGGGGGGGTGGTGCGGATCCATGGTCGCCCCGCCCCGGAGTGGTCGGCGCCCGAACTCGCGCTGCGCCGGGCCGTGCTCCCCCAGTCGGCCACGCTCTCCTTCCCGTTCACGGTCGAGGAGGTCGTACGGATGGGCCGGGCGCCCTGGGCGGGCACGAGCCGGGCGGACGACGACGTGGCCGTCGCCGAGGCCATGGCGGCCACGGAGGTCGACGAGTTCGCGCCACGCCCCTTCTCCGCGCTCAGCGGGGGCGAACGGGCGCGGGTCGCGTTCGCCCGGGTGCTCGCCCAGCGCGCTCCGCTGCTGCTGCTCGACGAGCCGACCGCCGCTCTCGACCTCAGGCACCAGGAGTTGGTGCTGCGGGTGTGCCGGGCAAGGGCGCACGCCGGTGACGCGGTGGTCGTGGTGTTGCACGATCTGGGGCTCGCGGCCGCGTACGCGCACCGGGTGGCGATTCTGTGCGCCGGTCGTGTCGCCGCCGAGGGACCGCCGGCCGAGGTTTTCACGGGCGCGTTGCTGAGCGAGGTCTACCGCCAGCCCGTCGAAGTGGTCCCGCACCCCCGGACGGGTGCCGTCCTGGTGACCCCCGAACGGGGCGCCGTGACCGCCGAACGAGACACTTGACCATCACTTGACTTTTCCATGGGGTCCAGTTTGAGCCACCGTGATCAGGCCGTGTCCGCGCGTCAACCGTGAGAGCTGAATCACCGTAGGAGTGGGTAAGAGTGAGGTAAGCCTCAGGTAAGTTAGGGCAGCCTCACCATGTCAGCGGGGATCTTCCGCCTGGCCTGTCCGTCGTTCTCTTGGAGCCTGAATGCGAGCCGTCCGACTCTCAGTTGTCACCGCCGCCGCGACCGCGGCCGCTCTGGCCGCCGTCACGGGCTGCACCGAGAAGAGCGACGCCGGGTCCGGCGACGCGATTCAGGTGACCGCCGCCGACTCCAAGTGCGAGACCTCCTCGAAGTCCGTCCCGGCCGGCCAGGTCACCCTGAACATCGAGAACAAGGGCTCGAAGGCCACCGAGGTCGAGATCCTCTTCCCGGACGACCGGATCGTCTCCGAGAAGGAGAACATCGGTCCGGGCACCAAGTACACGCTGACCGCCGAGGTCAAGGCCGGTTCGTACGAGATAGCCTGCCGCCCCGGCATGAAGGGCCTCGGCGTCCGCCAGAAGCTCGCCGTGACCGGTGGCACGGTCGCCAAGCGCGACCCGCGCCTCGACAAGGCCGTCGCCGCCTACCGCGAGTACGCGCAGGAGCAGGCCGACGCGACGATCCCGAAGGTGGAGACGTTCGCCAACGCCATCAAGGCCGGCGACATCGAGGCCGCCAAGCAGGCCTACGCCCCCTCCCGCTTCGGCTGGGAGAGCACCGAGCCGATCGCCGAGTCCTTCGGGGACATCGACCCGAAGACCGACACCCGCGTCAACGACCTGGAGAAGGGCCAGAAGTGGACCGGCTGGCACGCGCTGGAGAAGGCCCTCTGGCAGGACAAGAAGATCGGCGCCGAGCAGAAGACCCTCGCCGATGAGCTGGTCACCGACCTGAAGGGCTGGCAGAAGCGGGTCGGCAAGGCCGAGATCACCCCGACCTCCATGGCCAACGGCGCCAAGGAACTGCTCGACGAGGTCGCCACCGGCAAGGTCACCGGCGAGGAGGACCGCTACTCGCACACCGACCTCAGCGACTTCAAGGGCAACGTCGAGGGCGCGCAGAAGTCGTACGAGCTGCTCAAGCCGGTCGCACAGCAGAACGACAAGACGCTGACCACCGAGCTCGACAAGCAGTTCTCGGCGCTGAACACGCTGCTGGACAAGTACCGCACGGACGATCCGCAGCAGAAGGCGCAGAACGGCTTCGTGTCGTACGACAAGGTCACCAAGGACCAGCGCAAGGAGCTCTCGGACGCGGTCAACGCGCTCGCCGAGCCGCTGTCCAAGCTCGCCGCGGCTGTTGTGAAGTAGACGGGGCGCGTCATGACGAACGACACCACACAGGCAGCGGGCGGACCTTCGCCCTCCCGGCGTTCGCTGATCGGCTGGGGCGGTGCCGGGCTCGCGCTCGGGGCCGCCGCGGCCGGCGGCGCGGTGGCGATGACCCGTACCGGCAACGACGTGGACCCGGCGGGTGCCGAGACCGGCGCCGCGGTCGCCTTCCACGGCGCGCACCAGGCGGGCATCGCGACGCCGGTGCAGGACCGGCTGCACTTCGCCTCGTTCGACGTGAAGACGGACGACCGCGCCGAGTTCGTCCAGATGCTGAAGGACTGGACGGCCGCCGCGCGCCGGATGACCGCAGGGCACGCGGTCGGTGAGGGCGCGTACGGCGGACTGGCCGAGGCACCGCCGGACGACACCGGCGAGGCCCTGGGCCTCAAGCCGTCCCGGCTGACCCTGACCATCGGTTTCGGGCCCTCGCTGTTCGAGAAGTACGGCGAGAAGTTCGGGCTGACGGGGCAGCGGCCGGAGGCCCTCGTCGACCTGCCGCCGTTCCCCGGTGACAACCTGGAGAAGACGCGCAGCGACGGCGACCTGTGCGTCCAGGCCTGCGCGGACGACCCGCAGGTCGCGGTGCACGCGATCCGCAACCTGGCCCGGATCGGCTTCGGCAAGGTCGCCATCCGCTGGTCGCAGCTCGGCTTCGGCAAGACCTCCTCGACGACCCCCGACGCCCAGACCCCCCGCAACCTCATGGGGTTCAAGGACGGCACCCGCAACATCGCGGGCACCGAGCCGGACCGGCTGAAGAAGTTCGTGTGGGTGGGCGAGGGCGAGGGTCCCGCCTGGATGACCGGCGGCTCGTACCTCGTGGCGCGCCGCATCCGGATGAACATCGAGACCTGGGACCGGACCTCGCTGCAGGAGCAGGAGGACGTCTTCGGCCGGGACAAGGGCGAGGGCGCGCCGGTCGGCAAGGCCAAGGAGCGCGACGAGCCGTTCCTGAAGGCGATGAAGCCCGACGCGCACGTACGGCTCGCGCATCCCGACTCCAACGACGGGGTCACCCTGCTGCGCCGCGGCTACTCCTTCACGGACGGCACGGACGGCCTGGGCAGGCTGGAGGCCGGGCTGTTCTTCCTCGCCTACCAGCGTGACGTGCGCAAGGGGTTCATCCCGGTGCAGCGCAGTCTCGCGCGCTCCGACGCGCTCAACGAGTACATCCAGCACGTGAGTTCGGCGGTCTTCGCCGTCCCGCCCGGCGTCCTCGACAAGGACGACTGGTGGGGGCGCGCGCTGTTCTCCAAGGAGGCGTAGCCCGTGTTCGGCAACTATCTGATCGGCCTGCGCGAGGGGCTGGAAGCCAGCCTCGTCGTCTGCATCCTCATCGCCTACCTGGTGAAGACCGGTCGCAAGGACGCCCTGAAGCCCATCTGGATGGGCATCGGCGTCGCGATCGCGCTCGCGCTCGGCTTCGGCTGCGCGCTCGAGTTCGGCTCCCAGGAGCTGACGTTCGAGGCGCAGGAGGCGCTCGGCGGTTCGCTGTCGATCGTCGCGGTCGGCCTGGTGACGTGGATGGTCTTCTGGATGCGGCGCACCGCCCGGCATCTGAAGTCCGAACTCCACGGCAGGCTGGACGCGGCGCTGGCGATGGGCACGGGCGCGCTGGTCGCGACCGCGTTCCTGGCCGTCGGCCGGGAGGGTCTGGAGACGGCGCTGTTCGTGTGGGCGTCGGTGCACGCGGCGAGCGACGGCACCCCGCGCCCGCTGATCGGTGTCGCCCTGGGCCTGGCCACGGCGGTCTTCCTCGGCTGGCTCTTCTACCGGGGCGCCCTGAAGATCAACCTCGCGAGGTTCTTCACCTGGACCGGCGGCATGCTGGTCGTGGTCGCGGCGGGTGTGCTCGCGTACGGCGTCCACGACCTGCAGGAGGCCGACTGGATCCCGGGGCTGCGGAATCTCGCCTTCGACATCAGTGGCACGATCCCGCCGGACAGCTGGTACGGCACGCTCCTCAAGGGCGTGTTGAACTTCCAGCCCGACCCGACGGTCCTTCAGGTCACGGTGTGGGCGCTGTACCTGGTCCCGACACTCGCGATCTTCCTCGCCCCGGTAGGGTTCGCCTCCGGGAAGGGGAAGGTGAAGGTACCTGATGAGCAGGGATCGCGCGGGTCGCAGCCCACGAAGGCTTCGTAGTCTCAACCGGTTCGCCCTGACAGCGGGGGCGGTGACCGTTCTGTCCTTGACGGCGAGCGGCTGCGTGGTGGTGCACGGGGAGCGGGAGGTCGTACCGACGGCGACCCGGACCGAGGCCGCCCGTGCGCTCAAGGACTTCACCGCCGCCTACAACAAGGCGGACAAGGCGAACGACAGCTCCCTGGACGCGGACCGCGTCACCGGCGCCCTGGGCGCCATCGACGGGGCGAAGCTGACGGCCGGGCGGAAGAACAATCCGGGCGGCAACCCGTCCTATTCGCCGCTGTCGCTGACCGACGCGAAGTTCTCGATACCGGCGAAGGCGGGCTGGCCGCGCTGGTTCGTGGCCGACGCCGTGGCCAACAAGGGCGTGGCGGGCTACCGTTGGCTGCTCGTCTTCACCCGGGGCAGCGCGAACGACGTGTGGCAGGCCTCGTATCTGACCGTCCTCGCCGCCACCGACGTACCGAAGTTCCAGCAGGACAAGGACGGTTGGGCGCAGCCCGTCACCGGGGACGACACGGCTCTCGCCGTCGCGCCGAACAAACTGAGCCAGTCGTACACCACGTATCTGAAGAGCGGCGGCGACACCTTCGCACCGGGCCTCCACACCTCGCAGTGGCGGACCCAGCGGGCCAAGAACGCCGCCAAGCCCGGTCTCGCCCGGCAGTACATGGACGCGCCGCTGTCCTCGGGCGACTACGCCCCGGTGGGGCTGCGCACCGCGGACGGCGGCGCGCTGGTCTTCTTCGCCACCCGCCGCTACGAGAAGCAGACCGCCGCGCAGGGCACCGAGATCCCGGCCCCCAGTGCGGACGTCAAGGCCCTGACCACCGGTGACATCAAGCAGTCCCTCACCCTGGAGTTCGTCTCCAACCAGGCGGTCCTGGACCCCGGGAAGAGCGCGCAGAAGCAACAGGTGGCGGTGCTGGGGCGGATCGAGGGGCTGACGGCGGCGAAGGGCGGATAGCCGGGGGCTCGGCCGGTTCCGGTGGGCTAGTTGCGATGGGGCCAGGCTGCCAGATGGTCGTCCGACTCGTTCTCGCCCACGTAACGGGCACAGGCGTCCGTCAGCGCCTCGAGCAGACTCAGGGGGTCGGGGAGGGGGTGCTCCGGGCCCCGTACCCAGTCGACCGTCAGGCCACCGGGGAGCTGGGCCGGCGGCACCAGGACGTACGAGCCTCGGCAGTGCCAGCGCAGACCGGGGTGCTCTTCCGTCGTCTCGGGGTGCGAGTCCAGCTCGCACGGCCACCACTCGTCCTCGTCCTCGGGCGTACCGCGGGTGAGTGTGAAGAAGAACATGCGGCCGTCGCCGCTCTGCGCGACGGGCCCCACCTCCACACCGGAGGCGAGCAGCCGCTCAAGGGCCTCGCGGCCCGCGTCCACGGGCACGTCGAGGACGTCGTGCACCATGCCGGTCGCGGTGATGAAGTTGGCCTGCGGCTGATGCCGGACCCACCGCTCGATCTGGGCGCGGTCGGTCGTGGACTGGGTCTGCCAGGCGAAGGAGACGGGGTGGCGCGCGGGGGTGGGGCAGCCGACGCGGTCACAGGAACAGCGGTAGCCGGAGGGGTACGCGGCCTGCGCGAGTGGCAGCCCCGCGGCGGCAGCGGCGATCAGCAGGGCCTCGCGCCCGCCGTCGGCAGCGATCTCTGTCGCACCCTTCGGACGGCGACCACGCAGCCACTGGGAGATCCTGCCCTGCGCGCCGGAGCGGCGGCCGAACTCTGCGCTCATCAATCCCCTCGCCAAGCAGTTGTGCCGACAGCGGTCGTGTCGCGGCGTCCATGTCCATCACGTTCACGTTCACGTGATTCACGTTCACGTCGATCTCATCGTGCCGACGAACGCCTTCAACAACCTCTATGGTCCCACCCTCCCGCGCCCCGAATGGACAGAGCCCCCCATCCGGGGCGCTTTGGCATGATTCATCCCCGTGGAGCGAGGCCGTACAGCGCGTAGTCGACGAGGGTGTCCGTATACGCGTACGAGATGGGGCCGGTGTGCTGGAGCCAGCGCTGCGCGAGCGGGGAGACGAAGAGTTCCAGGGCGATGCGGGGGTCGATGTCCGGGCGCAGGTCGCCCTTGTCCTGGGCGGACCGCAGCCGCTTCACGTAGAGCTGGAGCTGGGGTTCGAGGAGCTTGGTCACGAACTCGACGCCGAGTGCCTCGTTCACGACGCCCTCCGCGGCCAGGGCGCGCGAGGGGATCTCGAACTTGGGGTTCTGGAGTTCGTCGACGGTGGCGCGCAGGACCAGCTTGAGGTCGGCCGCGAGATCGCCGGTGTCCGGGATGACGTACTCCGCGCGCTCCCCCAGCACCTGCGACCGGTCCGCCGCCTCCGCCGCCTGGGCGCTCAGATCGATGAACGCCTCCAGCAGGACGTCCGCCTTCGACGACCACCACCGGTAGATCGTCTGCTTGCCGACGCCGGCTCGGGCGGCGATGCCCTCGATCGTGGTCTTGGGGTAGCCGACCTCGCCGACGAGGGCGAGGGCGGCGTCGAAGATCGCACGCCGGGACTTCTCGCTGCGGCGGGTGGAGTCGGGGGTGGGTTTGGCGGAGGGGCGGGGCGTGTCGGCCATGGGGCGAACTTAACAGGTTGACAAGACGAGGCGTCTCGTGGCCGGCTGCGGGCCCGGTGGGGGCTGGTCGCGCAGTTCCCCGCGCCCCTGGGGCCGGGGCTGCGCCCCGGATCCTCCGCCCGCCCGATTCGTTTGGCTGCGGGCCCGGTGGGGGCCGGTCGCGCAGTTCCTCGCGCCCCTAAGAGCCTCGGGGCGTCCGGTGTTTCAGGGCGAGGCCGGGGGCCGCATCCCACCCACCCCGGCCCGCACCACTCAGCCCGTCCGGCGATTGAGGACGAGGCCGTTCAGGCCGATCGGGGGTCTGGGGGCGGAGCCCCCAAGTACGGATGGGACGGGTAGGGGCGGCGGGGGCGAGAGAAGTCGTGCCCTGCGAAGTCCACCCGTTCGCCAGCGGGCCGACGGGCCCCGCGGACCGCACCATGGGCATCACCTGCCCCTGCGGTACGTGAGGAGCCCTCCTTGCAGCCTCCCCGCCGCGCCACACCCCGGCGCTATCTGATGTGCCCACCCGCACACTTCGACGTCACCTACGCCATCAACCCGTGGATGAACCCCGCCAAGCCGGTCGACGTGCCGCTCGCCGTCGCCCAGTGGGAGGACCTGCGCAGCCGTTACCTCGCGCTCGGCCACACGGTCGAGGAACTCACCCCGCGCCCCGGCCTGCCGGACATGGTCTTCGCCGCGAACGGGGCGACGGTCGTCGACGGCCGCGTGCTGGGCGCCCGGTTCGCGCACCGCGAGCGCGAACCGGAGGCGGCGGCCCACCTGGAGTGGTTCCGCGCGCACGGCTTCCCGCACGTCCAGGAGCCGGTCCACGTCAACGAGGGCGAGGGCGACTTCGCGGTCACCGCCTCCTACGTACTCGCCGGCCGTGGCTTTCGCGCGAGCCCCCTCTCGCACGGCGAGGCCCAGGAGTTCTTCGCGCGACCGGTGATCGGGCTCGACCTGGTCGACCCCCGCTACTACCACCTCGACACCGCCCTCGCCGTCCTCGACGACACGACGGACGAGGTCATGTACTACCCGCCCGCCTTCTCCCCCGGCAGCCGGGAGGTGCTGCGGCGACTGTTCCCCGACGCGCTGATCGCCGGTGCCGAGGACGCCGCCGCGTTCGGCCTCAACGCGGTCTCGGACGGCCTGCACGTGCTGCTGCCGCAGGCCGCGACGGGGCTCCTCGGTCCGCTGCGGGAACGTGGCTTCGAGCCCGTCGGCATCGACCTGAGCGAGCTTCTCAAGGGCGGCGGCAGCGTGAAGTGCTGCACACAGGAGCTGAGGTGTTGAGGAGCGGAGGTGCTGAGGTGCCGAGGAGCTGAGGAGCTGAGCCCCGGCTGCTAGTCCTCCGCGGGCGGCGGTGGCCAGGCGTCGCCCCAGTCCGCGTCGCGGGCCGCCCGGTACAGCGGCCCGTGACGCTTGGTCACCGTCTCGCGGTGCAGGGCCTCGTCGGGGCCGCACAGGTCCAGGAGTACCTGGCCCTTGCGGATCTGCGGCTTGCGTACGACGCGGGAGGGGGCCGGGGTCGGCGGGAGGCGGGTGGCGGCGACGTAGCTGAACTTCTCGTCCTCGTAGGGCAGGGAGCCGCCCTTGACCTGACGGTGCAGGGAGGAACGCGCGACCCGGGCGGAGAAGTGGCACCAGTCCTCGCCGGGGACGATCGGGCAGGCCGCGCTGTGCGGGCAGGGGGCGGCGACGTGGAACCCGGCGGTGATCAGACGGTCCCGCGCCTCGATGACGCGCGCGTAGCCGTCGGGCGTACCGGGCTCGATGATCACGACGGCCTGGGCGGCGGTCGCGGCGGCGGTCACGACGGAGGCGCGGTCGGCGTCGGTGAGCTCGCCGAGGACGTAGGAGACGGTGACGAGATCAGTGCTCTCGATGGTGAGCGCCGATCCGATACGGGAGCGGTGCCATTCGGCGGACTTCAGTTCCGGGTTCGCCGCGGCGATCTCGCGGCCCAGCGCGAGGGCGGGTTCGGCCCAGTCGAGCACGGTCACGGGGCGGGCGCCCGCCCAGGTCGCGTTCACCGCCCAGGTCGCGGCGCCCGTGCCGCCGCCGACGTCCACGTGGCTCGCCGGCGTCCACTGCGGGACCGCGTCCGCGAACGCCTCCAGTGCCGAGCGCACCGCCTCGAACGTCGCCGGCATGCGGTAGGCGGCGTACGCGACCACGTCCGAGCGGTCGCGGAGGACCGGGGTGTGGGTGGGGGTCGTTCCCCGGTAGTTCGCGATCAGCCGGTCGACCGCCTGTGTGGCCGCCTTCGGCGGGAGGCCGTCGAGGAGTCCGGCGAGGGCGGTACGCAGGGCCTCGGCGGGATGTACGGGGACGTTCACCCACCGATTCTACGGTCGCCGCAACGAGTCCCTCGCCCCCGCCGCCCCTACCCGTCCCATCCTCAACCTGGGGGCTCCGCCCCCAGACCCCCATCGGCCTGAACGGCCTCGTCCTCAAACGCCGGACGGGCTGAGTGGTGCGGGCCGGGGTGGGTGGGGTGCGACCCCCGACCTCGCCCTGAAACGCCGGACGACCCAGGGCTTTCAGGGGCGCGGGGAACTGCGCGACCAGCCCCCACCGGCCCGCAGTCAAACGAATCTGGTGGCCGGGGGATCCGGGGCGCAGCCCCGGCCCCAGGGGCGCGGGGAACTGCGCGAGCAACCCCCACCGGCCCGCGGCCAAAGGACTTCGGGGGCGGGGACGCGGGGCGAAGCCCCGCCCTGGGGGGCGCGGGGAACTGCGCGACCGGCCCCCACCGGGCCCGCAGCCAAACGACTACCGACCAGCCACGACGCGCCCGCAGTGAACAGAACCCCCCGCTCACGCCCCCCGTACCGCCCGCGCCAGCCGCGTCGCCGCCTCTGCCCGGGGCGCGCTGTCCGGCGGGCGTCGGCGGGGATGCACGGTGTTCGCGAGGAGCACCAGGAACGTGTCCGTCGCGGGGTCCAGTACAAGGGACGTACCGGTGAAACCGGTGTGCCCCGCGGCGCCCCGCCCGGCCAGCGCACCCATGAACCAGGGCTGGTCGACGGCGAAGCCGAGGCCCGGCGGGGTGAGCATCAGCTCGACGAAGTCGGGGCCGAGGATGCGGGCGGGACCGTAGGAGCCGCCCGCGAGGAGGGTCCGGCAGAAGATCGCGAGGTCGTGGGCCGTGGAGAAGAGGCCCGCGTGCCCGGCCACCCCACCGAGCGCCCACGCGTTCTCGTCGTGCACGACCCCCCGCAGCATCCCCCGGTCCGCCTTGCCCCACGGCCGCCGCTGGTCCTCGGTCGCCGCCGCCCCCGCGCACGGCCCGAAGGACGTGGCGGTCATCCCGAGCGGCCGGGTGATCCCGTCGCGGACGAGGACGTCGAGCGTGCGGCCGGTGACCCGTTCCAGGACGTGTTGGAGGAGGATCAGGTTCAGGTCGGAGTACACGTACTCCCCCGGCGGGGACGAAGGGGCCTCGGCCCGCAGCAGGGCGAGGCGCGCCGCGTCGTCCGGGCAGTCGTACAGCGGGAGTTCGGGGCGCAGCCCGGAGGTGTGCGTGAGCAGCTGTCGTACGGTGATGTCGTGGGCGGAGGCCGCGCGGAACTCCGGCAGATACGCCCCCACCCGCGCGTCGATCCCCAGCGTGCCCCGCTCCAGCTGCTGCACCGCGGCGACCGCCGTGAACAGCTTGGTGAGGGAGGCCAGGTCGAAGGGGGTGTGGACGGTCATCGGCCGCCGGTCCCCGGGCGGCAGTTCGACCCCGGTGTCGGTCTTCTCGTCGTACGAGGAGTAGCGCACGGCCCAGCCCGCCGCCTCCTCGACGGCGATGACCGGGCCGCGGCCCGCGACCAGCACGACGCCCGCCGTCCAGGGGCGCGGCCCACGGGTGAGGGTGCGGACGTCTCGTACGAGGTGGCGCAGTTCCGTCGGGTCGAGTCCGGCCCGTTCCGGGGTGTCCACGCGCAGTCTCGGTGCGCTCAGCTGCCCGCCGCCTTTCCGTCCACGGTGTGTCCCGTCTGCCAGGGACGGCACAGTCCCACGAAGAAGGCGATGGCCACCAGTACCGCCGCCAGTTGGACGACGGCCATCGGGACCGCGGTGTGCTCCCCGGCGATGCCGACGAGCGGGGAGGCGATCGCGCCGATGAGGAAGGAGGAGGTGCCGAGCAGCGCGGACGCGGAACCGGCCGCGTGCCGTACCCGCATCAGGGCCAGCGCCTGGGTGTTGGGCATGGCGAGGCCCATGGCGGACATGAGGACGAAGAGGGCCGCGGCCACCGGGACGAGGCCTGCCTTGCCGAAGACGCCTGTGGAGAGCAGGAGCAGGGCCGTCGCGGCGAGCGCGATGAGGGCGAGGCCGACCGCGAGGACCTTGTCGAGGCTGACCCGGCCGACGAGGATCTTGCCGTTGATCTGGCCGACGATGACCAGGCCGACGGAGTTGATCCCGAAGAGCAGGCTGAAGGTCTGCGGGGACGCGCCGTAGATCTCCTGGATCACGAAAGGAGAGGCGCTGATGTATGCGAACAGTGCCGCGAAGGCGAAGCCGCCCGTCAGCGTGTAGCCGGTGAAGACGCGGTCGGCGAGCAGTCCGCGCATGGCGCGCAGCGCCTCACCGACGCCGCCGCCGTGGCGCTGCGCGGGCTCGAGGGTCTCGGGGAGCTTGGTCCAGACGAGCGCGGTGAGTGCGATGCCGACCGCCGTGAGGAGGACGAACACGCCCCGCCAGTCGGTGGCGCGCAGGATCTGGCCGCCGATGAGGGGCGCGACGACGGGGGCGACGCCGGAGATCAGCATGAGGGTGGAGAAGAAGCGGGCCATCGCCATGCCGTCGTACAGGTCGCGTACGACGGCTCGCGCGATCACGATGCCGGCCGCGCCCGCGAGGCCCTGGGCGAGGCGGAAGGCGACGAGGAGTTCGACGTTCGGCGCGAGGGCGCACAGGGCGGTGGCGAGGACGTAGACGACGAGGCCGACGAGGAGCGGGCGTCTGCGGCCCCACTTGTCGCTCATCGGTCCGACGACGAGCTGGCCGAGCGCCATCCCGGCGAGGCAGGCGGTCAGCGTGAGCTGGACGGTGGCGGCGGGGGCGTGCAGTGCGCGGGTGACCTCCGGCAGGGCCGGGAGGTACATGTCCATCGACAGCGGGGGCGTGGCGGTGAGTCCGCCGAGGATCAGGGTGACGAGGAGTCCGGTGCGGCGGAGGGCACCGCGGTCCGGCGCTTCGGGCGTCGCCGGTGCGTCGGGTGTCGCCGGTGCGTCGGCCACTGCCGTGTTCGGTATGTGCCCCTCCGGGGCCTCCGGGCCCTTCGGGTCCCGCCTGGTGTGCCCGCGCTCGGGCATGAGCCCCTCCCTCTTCGAGTAATCCGCCACCTATGCTCTCAGTTCGAACGGAGTGTTCGGGGTCACAGAACGTCAAGTGGCTGAGCGAGTGGCAGAGCGAAGGGCCGGGAATGACGGGCGTGGGCGAGCGGGTGCGGTGGGGGATTCTGGCGACCGGCGGGATCGCGGCGGCCTTCACGGCGGATCTGGTGGACATGCCGGACGCCGAGGTCGTGGCCGTGGCCTCGCGGACCGACGCCTCGGCGAAGGCGTTCGCCGAGCGGTTCGGGATACCGAGGGCGTACGGGGACTGGGCCTCGCTCGCGGCGGACGAGGACGTCGACGTCGTGTACGTCGCCACTCCGCACTCGGCGCACCGGGCCGCCGCCGGGATGTGTCTGGAGGCGGGGCGCCATGTGCTGTGCGAGAAGGCGTTCACACTGAACCTGCGCGAGGCGGAGGAACTGGTCGCGCTCGCCAAGGAGCGCGACCGCTTCCTGATGGAGGCCATGTGGATGTACTGCAATCCGCTGGTCCGGCGGCTCAAGGGCCTCGTCGACGACGGTGTGATCGGTGAAGTCCGTACGATTCAGGCCGACTTCGGGATCAATGGCCCGTTCCCGCCGTCGCACCGGCTGCGGGACCCCGCGCAGGGCGGTGGCGCGCTGCTGGATCTCGGCGTCTATCCGGTGTCGTTCGCGCAGTTGTTGCTGGGGGAGCCCTCGGGCATCACCGCGAGAGCGGTGCTCTCCGACGAGGGCGTCGATCTCCAGACCGGAGCACTGCTCACCTGGGAGAGCGGCGCTCTCGCTTCGGTGCACTGCTCCGTCAACGGCGGCACCCCCGTCTCCGCCTCCGTCACCGGCTCCCAGGGCCGCATCGACATCCCGGGCGGTTTCTTCTTCCCGGACCGGCTCGTGCTGCACCGCGACGGCCGCGACCCCGAGGAGTTCACGGCCGACCCGGCGCACGGCCCGCGCACCAGCCTCAGGCACGAGGCCGCCGAGGTGATGCGCGCCCTGCGGGCCGGCGAGAAGGAGTCACAGCTCGTCCCCCTGGACGGCAGCCTCGCCGTGATGCGGACGCTCGACACGATCCGCACCCAGATCGGCGTCCGCTACCCCGGAGAGACCGACTAGAGCAGTCGGACCAGGACGGTCCGACCAGGACGGTCCGACCAGGACGGTCCGACCAGGACGCCGACACCGCACGGCAGCCCCTCCCGATTACGCTGCGGGCCCATGAATGCCCTCAACGACTCGAACGCCCTGCCCGCCTCGCAGGCGAGGATCGCGGTGGTGACCGGCGCGGGCTCCGGCATCGGCCGTGCGGTGGCCGTCGAACTGCTGTGCACCGGCTGGTCGGTGGCGCTCGCCGGACGCAAGCCGGAGACGCTGGAGGAGACGGCCGCCCTCGTCCCCGAGGCGCCCTCCCTCGTCGTACGCACCGACGTCTCGCGCCCCGCCGACGTGGCGGCCCTGTTCGACGCCGCGCGCGAGCGCTTCGGGCGGCTGGACCTGCTCTTCAACAACGCGGGGACGTTCGGGCCCGGCGGTGTCCCGGTCGAGGAACTGCCGTACGAGGCGTGGCTGCACGTCGTGAACACGAACCTCAACGGCGCGTTCCTGTGCGCGCAGGCCGCGTACCGGCAGATGAAGGAGCAGGACCCGCAGGGCGGCCGGATCATCAACAATGGCTCGATCTCGGCGCACACGCCCCGCCCGCTGTCGGTGGCGTACACGGCGACCAAGCACGCGCTGACGGGGCTGACCAAGTCGCTGTCCCTGGACGGGCGTCCGTACCGGATCGCCTGCGGTCAGATCGACATCGGCAACGCGGCGACCGACATGACCGAGCGCATGCGGACGGGAGCGTTGCAGGCGAACGGGGAAACGGCGGTCGAGCCGGTGATGGACGTGGTGGACGTGGCACGCACGGTGCGGCACATGGCCGAGCTGCCGTTGGAGGCGAATGTGCAGTTCGCGACGGTACTGGCCACCGCGATGCCGTATGTCGGGCGCGGCTGACGGGCCCCGGACAGCTCGTCCACGGCTCGTCAACGGCTCAACCTACACAAACGGAAGCTGAACGTCCGTACCGTTCGGGCCGGTGGCGGGCTTATGCTCGTGCCTTCTCCACCAGAGCTTCACACTTGGAGTGGAGGACTTCGGTACGACCACGGTCCACACCGAGGGGGGTGGTGGCAGCCGTTCCGCGGCCCGGGTGGGGGGCGGACCTCGCGCGGGACCGCGAGGTGAGCTCCGGGCCTCGGAACGGCTGTCCCAATTACGGCCGACCCCCAGCGGCCACTGCGGTCAGCCCTGGTGACGGTCCTGACCGTCCTGACCGTCCTGACTGTCCTGACGTCCCTGGCGTCCCTCCGGGGCCTCGTCCCCCACCACACGCCGCCGCCTGCGCCACGCGTACGCCCCGCCCGCGAGCAGCGCGACCGCTCCCCCGGCCCCGCCGACCAGCCCCCACGACGA
>LRTP01000298.1 GCA_001550305.1 Streptomyces diastatochromogenes | reverse complement strand
GGACAGGTCGCCGGCGGGGCGGCCTCGGCCGTCTCGGGCGCGGCCGACATGGCGGAGGGCCTGGCCGCGCTGCCCCGGCAGATCGCCCAGCTCTCCGAACTCGTCGCCTCCCTGGTGAACGTGCTGGAGGGCGTCCAGGGGGTGGCCGGCGCCATGGCGGGCGCCGGGCGGGCACCGGCGGCGAGGAAGAGCGGCTGATCCGCCGCTGATCCGGGGCTCACCGGGCGCGTACCGCCTCACCTCGGGTGAGTGATCGCGCCGCATGACCCACGTGCGTGGGCGATCGCACGGATGACCGACGGAACTCGTCAGGCACAGGAGGTTGTGACACATGGGTGCCATGCTCGGCAGTCGGCTCCGGCTGGTTGTGAAGGTGCTGGGAAGCCTCGTCGCCGACGAGGTCGGCCAGGTGACGCGGGAGCGCCGGCGGTCCCGGCAGGACCCGGACTCCCCGGCGGAAGGCGAGGCCTCCGCCGGGGACGGGACCAACTCCGTGGACGGGGCACGCCGTGCGAAGGCGGTGCGGCACGCCCTGGAGAGCCTCGGCCCGTTCTATGTGAAGCTCGGCCAGATCCTCTCCACCCGGCCCGACATGGTGCCCGCCTCCATGATCGGCGAACTGCAGAACCTCCACGACCAGGTCGACGTCCAGCCCTTCGACCTCTTCGAGCCCGTCCTCCAGGAGGAGCTGGGACTGGACTGGAAGCGCCGCTTCGACGACATCGAGACGGTCCGCCCGCTGGGGGCGGCCTCACTGGCCCAGGTCTACCGGGTGACCCTGCCCGGCGGCCGGCCCGCCGTGGTGAAGATCCAGCGGCCCGGGATCCGGGACACCGTCCGCGCGGACATGGCCCTGATGCGCAAGGCGTCCCGGATCGTGGCCCGTACCGCACCCCGCTTCAACGAGGTCATCGACGTCGAGGCGATGCTCGGCTCCATCTTCGACGCGATGGAACCCGAGCTGGACTTCACCGGCGAGGCCCGCAACATGGACGAGGCCCGCGAGAACATCCGCCGCTACCCCTCGCTCTCCGTGCCCCGGGTCGTCCACGCCACCCCCAAGGTGCTGATCCAGTCACTGGCACCCGGCGCCTCCGTACGCCATCTCGACCGCCGCTCGTTCAGCGACCGGGAGCGCACGGACATCGGCAAGGACCTGCTGCGCTTCATGTACCGCGGGTACTTCGTCGACCGGATGTTCCACGCCGACCCGCACGCGGGCAACGTCTTCGCACTGCCCGGCGGCCCGGCCACCCTCATCGACTGGGGCATGGTCGGCCGCCTCGACCGACGCACCAGCCTCCAGCTGCTGCCCCTGCTCATGGCCATCGCGCAGAACGACGGCCACGGTCTCGCCCACGCGTGGGCCGACATGGGCCGGGTCACCGCCTGGTCGAACCTGCCCGCGTTCGCCGCCGACATGGCCGCGCTGGTCCCCAAGGTCGCCACCGCGTCCCTGGAGGACATCAACTTCGGGGTGTCCCTGACCACCGTCCTGGAGAAGGCGACCCGGCGGGGCATCGGCTCGGCGCCCGCCATCTCCCTGCTCGGCAAGTCCTTCGCGAACCTGGAGGGTTCGGTGCGCTGTCTCGCGCCGGACATCGCCCTCGCGGAGGTCTTCAAGGCGGAGGCGCGCGGGATCATCCTGGCCCTGATCCGCGAGTACTTCTCCGTGGACCAGGTCGCCCGCAACACGATGGACCTCCTCTCGGCCGCCGCGTCCGCCCCCGAACAGTGGCGCGGGCTGCTCTCCGACGCGGCCAACCGTCAGTTCGCGCTCCAGCTCCACGAGCCGCACACGCCCTCGTCCATGGGCGGACAGCGGCCCTGGTCACCCTCGCGCGGGCTCATGGCGCTGGGCGCCGCGGCCCTGTTCCTCGACCGCCGCCGCACGCCCCGCTGACCCACCCCGCCATCCGATCCACCCTCGACAACCGCCCCATCCACCGCTCATGTCAACCGCACGCACAAAGGAATGACCCATGCCCATGCAGCAACACGACGCTCAGCGCGAAGCGGCCCCCGGCGCCCTGGACGGGGTCTCGGAGACGGCCCTGTGGACCGTCCGCATGCGGGCCCATGAATCCGCGCGGGCGGACGCCCTCTTCGACGACCGGCTCGCGGGCGAGTTCCTGAACGCCGCCGGGGTGGCGGGCGCCCCGCCGGGAGCCGGCGTCCTGCAGAAGGTGCTGCCCGACTGGCTGGCCGTCCGCACCCGCTTCTTCGACGACCACCTGCTCGCCACGACGCGGGAGGGACGCACGCAGGTCGTCCTGCTGGGAGCGGGACTCGACACCCGTGCCTTCCGGCTCGACTGGCCCGCCGGAACCCATGTCTTCGAGGTCGACCTGCCGGCCGTACACACCTTCAAGGCACGGGTCGTCGACGGACGTACGCCGGACACCGCCCGGCGCACCACGGTCGCCGCCGACCTGCTGGGCGACTGGCGCGGCGCGCTGCTCGCCGCCGGGTTCGACCCCGGCCGGCCCACCGCCTGGCTGTGCGAGGGGCTGCTCTTCTACCTGGCACCCGAGGCGGTGGAGCGTCTGATCGGCACGGTGAGCACGCTCTCCGCACCGGGCAGCAGCCTCGGCGCCGAGTGCCTCAACGCCGACACCGCCGACTCGCCCTTCGTGAAGCCCTGGCTGGAGGCCCTGTCCGGCTCGGGGACACCGTGGGTGTGGCACCTCGCGGACGCGGAGCGCTGGTGGGGCGGCTACGGCTGGCGGGCGCGCGTCGCGGACCTGCTGGCGCTGCCGTACGCCGTCGAGCGGTTCGCCCCGCATCTGGCCGCGTTCTCGGGGGTCGAGAAGGACAGCATGATCCTGGTCACCGCGACGACCCCGGACGGCGGGGCGACCCCGGACGGCGGGACGAGCGCGGACGACGGAACGACCCCGGACGGCGGGACGAGCCCGGACGGCGGGACGAGCCCGGTCGGCGGGCGGTGACCGTGGACGGCCACAATCTCTGCCAGACCCCCACCACCTACCGGCTGCTGCGCCTCGAATACCTGCTCGGGCTCCTGGTGGCCGCGGGCTTCTTCCTCGCGCACCTGGCCGAGGTGCGCTGGTGGGTCGCCGTCGTCCTGTTCGTCTACGTCGACGTCATCGGCTATCTGCCGGGCGCGCTCGCCTACCACCGCAGTCCCGACCAGCAGGTCTCCCGCGTCTACTACGTGCTCTACAACACCATGCACAGCCTGAGCGTGCAGGGCGCGGTCCTCGGCGCCTGGGTCCTGGCCCACGGCTGGGAGTGGGCGCTGCTGGTCCTGCCCATCCATCTCTTCGGGGACCGGGCGCTGTTCGGCAACTTCGCCAAGTCGTTCACCGTGTCCTTCGAGCCGGTTCCGCACCCCGCCGTGCAAGGACCGCTGCGGGACTTCGCCACCGTCCCCTGGCACGAGGCGGCGGTGCGGTGAGCGCCGCACAGGCGCCGGCCGACACGGAGGCGTACGAGATGCTGCGCCGGTACGGCAGCCACAGCAGCGCCTTCCTCGCGATGAACAGCGGGAACCGCCGCTTCCGCACGGACGGTGTCGACGGCTTCGTCCCGTACCGGGAGGCCGGCCGACGGCACCTGTTCCAACTGGGCGGGCCCGTATGCGCGGTGGAGGACGGCCCGAGCCTGCTGACCGCGCTGCTCGCACGGGCCGGCCGTGAGCGACGCCGGGTCGCCGCCGTCCAGCTCTCCCGCCCGCAGGCCGAACTGCACGCCGGACACGGCTTCGTCGTCAACCAGTTCGGCGCCTCCTTCAGCATCGCGCTCGACGGGTACAGCCTCGGCGGGCAGCGCATGGTCAAGGTGCGCAACATGGTCAACCGGGCCCGCAGAGAAGGGGTCTCGGTCGCCGAGGTGCCCGCCGAGGAGCGGGACGGCGCGAAGGTCACCGCGGCCCTCGACGCCGTGGACGCCGCCTGGCTGCGCGCCAAGGGCCGGCACGTCAAGGAACTCGAGTTCCTGATCGGTGAACGCGGCGGCCCCGGCGCACCGCACCGGCGCCTGTTCACCGCCGTCCACGCGGGACGGACCGTCGGCTACGTGTCGTACTCACCGGTCTTCGGCGAACACGCCGGCTGGCTGTACGACCTCACACGGAGGCTCCCGGACGCACCGCCCGGCACGGTGGAACTGCTGTTCGCCACCGCCCTGCGCCAGTTCCAGGACGAGGGCTGCGGCTGGCTGCACCTCGGCTTCACCCCGTTCGTCCAGCTCGGCCCGGACACGGCCGCGCCCGGCCCGACCAGCACCTTCCTGCACCGCTGCGTGGAGGTGCTGGCGGCCAAGGGGCGCGCCGTCTATCCGGCGGCAGCCCAGGAGTCCTTCAAGCTCAAATGGCGCCCACAGCTGATCGAACCGGAGTACCTGGCCTTCCAGGGCCGGGTGAGCCCCGGCGCCGTCTGGCAGCTGATGCGCCTCACCAAGTCGGTCTGACCCGCTCCAGGGTCCCGGCCGTCCCCATGACTCAGAAAGGCTGAAATGACCACATCCGTCGAGAAGTTCCCTGTGGAGGCCGACCGCCACCGCGCCCCGGGTCTTTTGGAAGGCGCGCTGCGCACCGAACTGACACCGGAGGGCTGCGACCTCGGCTACTGGTTCCGGGCCGTACCGGAAGGCACCCTCGGCGGCGATCCCCTGGGCCGCTCCCCGGACGTGCCGGTGCCGGACCACATGATGGTGGACGGGCCGCTGCGCCAGGCCGTCATGCAGGAGCTCGCCTTCCGCTCGATGGCGGAGGAGAAGGCGGCCCGCGCCATCTCCTTCCTCGTCGCGTACGCCCCCGACCTCGCCGGGATGGACTTCTACACCTCCCAGCTGATGGACGAGGCCCGCCACGCCTACGCCTTCCGTGGTCACCTGCTCGAACTGGGCGTACAGCAGGCCGAGTTGGCCGCCACCATGGAGTCGCTCGCCGGGGTCGACCGGGACGCCGTCCTGAACCCCCTGGAGGAGTTCGGGCTCGCCGTCATGGAGAAGGAACGCGACTACATCGGCGGCGTGATCACCCTCACCGTCCTGGTGGAGGGGGTCCTCGCGCCCACCGCCGAGCTGAGCGAGCGCAAATGGCGGCCCTTCGACGCGCCCGCCGCCGAGATCGAACGCGCCGCCGGCATCGACGAGATCCGGCATCTGTCCGTGGGCACCACCATCGTCCGCCGCCACGTCCGGCAACACCCCGAGGACCTGGAGCGGATCGGCGAACTCGTCGCGCGCGGGATGCGGTTGTGGTCCGAACTCCCGGTGCAGCAGATGACCTTCCGTCGTGAACAGCTCTACCAGCAGGGGCTGGACCAGCACCGCGACCTCGTCGGCGACTACGAGCTGTGGCCCGGCCGCCGCCTGGTCGACACCACCGCCGAGGAACGGATGCTCGCCGCCGCGGAATGGTCGCGCGTCACCCAGGAAGCGCGCCTCACCGACATGGGCCTGACCTCGTGAACAGGCCGCGCACACCTGCCCGCATCGCGGGCGTCCAATCACGGAAAGGTCGGTGGCACACCGATGACCGACAGCCCGGCAGTCAACTCCTCACCGTATGAACCGGCCGCGCAGGACGAGGACTTCCGCGAACTGACCCGGCGCGTCCAGGCCGCCGGGCTCATGCGGCCCCGCACGGGCCAGTACGTGACCGGGATCGCGGTGGTCTGGTTGATGAACGCCCTCGGCTGGGCGGCGCTGGCCTTCTCCGGCGGCACCTGGTGGAAGGTGGTCCTGGCCGCGGTGTGGCTCGCCGTCTGGCACGAGCAGCTCGCCTTCCTCGTGCACGACGCGGGACACCGTCAGATCACCCGGTCCCGCAAGTTCATCCAGGCCCTCGGCCTGGTCCACGGCAACCTGATGCTCGGGGTCTGCTTCGGCTGGTGGGTGCAGCACCACAACCGGCACCACAACCACCCCAACCACCTGGAGCTCGACCCCGACATCCTGCGGCGCGTGGCCATCTTCGCGCCCGAACAGGCCCAGGACCGCAAGGGATTCGCCCGCTTCCTCGCCGCCAACCAGCGCTATCTGTTCTTCCCGCTGCTGGGCCTCGAAGCGCTGGTGCTGCGGATCGCCGGCGTCATCGCCCTGCGCCGCCGGGCGCTGCGCAAGCCCCTCCTGGAGGGCGGCCTGATGGTGCTGCACGCGGTGCTGTTCTTCGGCGCGCTGTTCGTGCTCCTGCCTTGGCCGTCCGTCCTGCTCTTCCTCGCCGTCCACCAGGTCCTCCTCGGCTATCTGCTCGGCCTCGCCTTCGCCGTCAACCACAAGGGCCTGCCGACCCGCGTGGGCAAGGAGTGGAGCTGGCTGGAGCGCCAGGTCCTCACCTCGCGCACCCTGCCCACCGGATACATCGGCGACTTCTTCTACGGCGGCCTCAACTACCAGATCGAGCACCACCTCTTCCCCGGCATGCCCAGGGCGGCGCTGCGCCGCGCCTATCCGCTCGTCAAGCAGTTCTGCGTCGAGCGGGAGATCCCGTACGTCGAGACGGGTGTCCTGGAGTCGTACCGCGACCTCGCCGAGCATCTCGGCTCCGCGAGCGAAGTTCTCCGTGGCACCACGGCCACGGCCTGAAGGAAAGGAAACCGGACGCAATGACGTTCTCAGTCAAGGCGAAATCGAAGGTGTCCCCGCTGTCCCGCCTCTGCAGGAGGTCGGTGCTGGCCGCCGCCCTCCTCGCGGGCACGGCCCTGGCCGCCCCCGCGGCCCAGGCCGAACCGGCCGCGGAGCGGGCCGCACCGGTCCCCGACCTCGTGTGCCGCCTCGACGCCGAGGTGAACTTCAGCCCGCCGCTCAGTGTGCGGGTCAAGGAGGCCAAGGTGACCGGGCACATCGGTTACCTGGACTGCCGCTCGCCCGGCGGAGCGGCGCCGGAGCTGACCGACATCGTCTACGGTGTCGAGGGCACCGGAAGATTCGGTGTGTTCCCGCCGACCTTCTCCGTGGAGGGCAACGGCGTGGGCACCTGGAACACGGGTGAGGTCGGCAGTCTCTACTTCAAGGGAGACCTCAAGCAGGGCAGCCCCGTGCCGGAGCGCACCGTGACGAGCGGCCCGCTCGCCGGCGACGGAATCAACGGGCTGCAGATCCCCACCCCCCGGTTCGACAAGATCACCCCGGACGGGGTCGCGGGCTTCGACGTCATCGGCCAGGTCTGCTTCTGGCCGGGTGAGAAGGGCCGCTGCACGGCGTTCTGAGCCGACCGCGCGAAGGAGGGGGTGGTG
Organism: Streptomyces diastatochromogenes; assembly: GCA_001550305.1. GTDB lineage: Bacteria > Actinomycetota > Actinomycetes > Streptomycetales > Streptomycetaceae > Streptomyces > Streptomyces mirabilis_D. The sequence goes on along the minus strand of LRTP01000298.1, from coordinate 10,675 downwards.
CGGGCCGACCGGGCCCGCACCACCCCCTTCCTTTCGTGCTCTCCGTCGTCGTACGGGTGCTTCGCCGCCGTACGGGACTCAGTCGGCCAGCGCCTTGAGCGTCTCCCGCACCACGATCGGGTCGTACGGCATGGCCAGGTGGGTGGTCCGGTTCTTCGGGGCGAGGAGCTGAAGGCAGGTGTTGGTGACCGGGTGTTCCGGCCGGGCGGGCTTCAGCTGCTGGGCCTCCGGAGGCTGGACCAGTTCGTCCCGGGTCGACCAGATGACGGTGTAGTCGACCCCGTCCACCGTGTCGCCCGGAGCCACCAGCTCACCCACGAACTCCGAGTCGTGCAGCAGCTGGGTGAAGGCCGGGCTGATCCGGAAGAGCACCTTGTCCTCCACGACCGCCTGGACGCCCGGGACCTGGCGGACCAGCTTCGTCAGGCCCGCCACCTCGACCCCGTGGTTGCTGGGCGCGATCCCGACGACACGGCGCACCTTCCCGGTCCCGCCCAGGTACTTGAGGTAGTAGTGCGGGAGCATCCCGCCCTGCGAGTGGCCCACGAGGTCCACCTTCGACGCCTTGGTGTCCACCAGCACCCGGTCCACGAAGTCCGCGAGCTCCTGGGAGGACTTCCGCATGTCGCCGAGACCGTACAGGCGGGGGAGCGTGGGCAGTTCACCGTAGTTGAGGCGGAAGATGCGGTGTCCGGCCGTTCGGAGCGCGGGCGCCAGTTTCCGCCAGACGGACTCCCGGTCGCCGAGCGTGCCGTGCACGAGGACGACCGGGTGAGGACGCTCCGGCGTCGGGGGCAGGCCCCAGTCGTCCGTCTCGGGGTCGCCGTCGAGTCCGGCGACCAGCCGGTGCCCGGCGGACTGGGTGTTGCCGGCCAGCCGCTCGGGTGTGCTGAGCAGTTCGGCCGCGGCGCTCTCGGAGTTCACGCCGGGAATGCGGGGCAGGGACATGGGGCCTCCTTGGCCTCGGTTGTGTGTACGGAGTGGTCGTGGATACGAGGGAGGCCCGGCCGGGGCGAACCCCGGCCGGGCCTCCGTCCTGACTTCTGGTGGGCTCAGTCGGTGGTCGCCGCGGGCAGCGCGTGGAACGCCCGGTCGTGCCAGAGCAGCGGCCGTCCGCCGTTCACCTCCACCGCCATCACCCGTCCGACGACGGCGTGGTGATCCCCGTACGGCCGTACGTCCTCGACCAGGCACACCGACCACGCGAGCGCGTCGGCGAGCACCGGCAGGCCGAGCACCCGGCGTACCGGGCTGCCCTCGAACCGCCTGGCGGGCGGCACGGAGGCGTCGGCGAAGAGTTCCGCGACCGGTCTCTGATGCTCCGTCAACAGACTCACAGCGAAGGCACCTTGCTCACGCAGTGCGGTGAGCGTGCGCGAGCTGCCGCGCAGACACGCGAGGATCAGCGGCGGCCGCGCCGACACGGAGGTCAGCGCGGAGACCGTCATCCCGGTCGGGCCCGCCCCGTCCAGCGCCGTGACGACCGTGACGCCGGCCGTCAGCTTGGCGTAGAGACCGAGGCAGCGGACGGTATCGGGGCCGGGCTCGTCCCGCAGGGTGTCCCAGCCGGCGGCGGCCGGGCCGTCGGGACGGAGCCGGCGGGGCACGAGGGTGAGGTCAGCCATGCGCGGGGGCGACGCTGTCGGCGAGCTGGGCCGGGGCAGGCGTGACCCTGCCGAGCAGCCCGCGCAGGATGCGTTCGATATTGCTGCGCAGCGTCGAGTCGGCGACGGGGTCGAGGAGTTCCGCCAGCGTGGGGATCCCCAGGTCGAAGACGGCGTCGAAGGTCACCGCCGTACCGTCCTCGCCGGACGCGCACCGCCAGGTGCCCTCGAACAGCTCGAAGTCGCCCGTGAGCTGGGTGAAACCGATGGTCCGCGTCTTCGGGAAGAACGCGTCCCGCTCCGACCAGCGCATCAGGCCGTTCCTGAAGCGCACGGTCCAGTCCGACACCACCGTCCCGTCGTCATGGGGTGGATGGACCACGACCTCGCGGACGGTCTCGGTGACTTCGGGATACCGGCGGAAATCACGGATTCGCTGGTAGGCGGTCTCGGGGTCGACGTCGTGGGCGGTCAGCCGTACGGTCACGTGACGCATGGGAGGTGTGGCCTTTCCACGGTAGGGACGGGTCGGCGGTAGCTGGACGGGTCAGCCGATACGGGTCGCGACGACGCGCAGTGCCTCGGTCAGGGCGGTGAGGAACAGCCGTACCTCCTCCTCGCCGACGACCGCGGGCGGTGTCAGCCGCAGCACCCGGGTGGCGTTGAGGGAGTGGTTCACGAGGACGCCGCGCCCGACCAGCTCGAGGATCAGTTCACCCACGGCCTGCTCCTCGGTGAACTCCAGGCCGATCAGCAGCCCCCGCCCGCGGACCTCGCGCACGAGGCCGCCGGTGTACGGGGCGCAGGCGGCCCGGACGCCCGCGAGTAGCCGCTCGCCCAGGGCCTTGGCACGCGGGACGACGCCCTCCCGGTCCAGGGCCTCGACCGCGGCGAGCGCGGCGGCGCAGGCGATCGGGGAGGCCGCGAAGGTGGAGGTGTGCAGATAGGGGTCGCGGGAGAACGGCCCGTAGGCCGCCGCGGTCGCGACCATCGCCGCGACGGGCACGACACCGCCGCTGAGTCCCTTTCCGACGAGCAGTACGTCGGGCTGTGGGGGCAGGCCGCTCGCGGCGTCGGCGTCCATGCCCCACCACGAGCCCAGCCGGCCCAGGCCCGTCTGGATCTCATCGACGATCAGGAAGGCCCCGTACGTCCGGCACAGCCGGCTCACCTCCGCCAGATGGCCCGGCGGTGGAATGCGTACGCCTCCCTCGCCCTGCACCGGCTCGACGATCACGCAGGCCCGGCGGCCGAGTTCGGCGAGCGTGGCTTCCAGCGCGGCCGTGTCCCCGTACGGGATCGCCGTGCTGTCCGGCAGCAGCGGCTGGAAGGGCTGTTGGTACTTGGGGTTGGCGGTGGCGGTCAGCGCGCCCAGGGTCTTGCCGTGGTAGCCGCCGAGGGTGGAGACGAGGGCGGTGTGGCCGTGCGCCCGGGCCAGTTTCATACCGGCCTCGGTGGCCTCGGCGCCGGAGTTGACGAAGTGGACGTGGTCGAGGCCCGGTGGGGTCCGTGCGGCCAGTGCCTCGGCGGCGAGGGCCGCGACGGGCTCCAGGAAGACCCGCCCGGCCAGCGGATGGGTGTCGACCTGGCGGTGCACGGCCGCGGTCACGTGGGGATGCCGGTGACCGAGGATGAAGACCCCGTAACCGCCGAAGTCGAGGTAGCGGCGGCCGTCCTCGGTGAACACCCACGCGCCGTCGGACGCCGTCTCCAGCATGCCGCCGAGCACCGTGCCGAGGACGGAGCGGCCGGAGGAGAGGTGCTCGCGGTAGAGCCGGGCGATGTGCGCACGGTCCGTGGCGGGGTCGGCGACCGGTGTCACTGATCCGGTGGCGGGTGCCGAGGATCCCTCGGCCGGTGTCACGGTTCCGGTGTCCGGCGTCTCGACGGGGGCGGGGGCGGGGGCCGAGGTCATGAGGCCAGTTCCTGGGTGTGGGTGGCCCCCGAGGACTGGGACCTCGCCGCCGTGTCCTGCGCGGGCCCCGTACGCAGGCGGGTGCGCATACCGCCGCGCCCGGTGGACCAGGCGGCCAGGTTGCGGACGAGCGCCCGTCGGAGGTCGTCCTTCGAAAGGGCCGTGCCGCAGTGCGGCGACCCCAGGGACGATTCGAAGGGGAGGGCCCGTTGGAAGACCAGCAGCAGTTCCGCGTACGTCTGGAAGCGGCGCCGCAGTGACTCCGGGAACGTGGGGCCCTCGATCAGCGGCAGCAGCAGCCGGTGCACCGACTCCAGTGGGATGAGCCGGGGCGGATGCGGCCTCGGTCCCCACTGGTCGGCGAACTCCAGGCAGGCGTCCACCACTTCACACTGGAGCAGCGCCTCGGTGCCGGCCGTCAGCCAGTACTCGCCGCCCGTGACACCGGCCCGCACCAGGTCACCCACCGCGCGCGCGACGATGTCCTGGGGCACCATGTCGATCCGTGCGTCCGGCGCTCCCGGCAGCACCGGCACCTGCCCCTTCACGATGGCGCCCAGGGCCCGTGTCAGCCCCTGCATCCCGGCGATCCGGCCGGTGACGGAGTCACCCATCACCACCGACGGGCGCATGATCACGCCCGGCACCGGGGCGTCGCGCACGACCTGTTCGGCCGCCGTCTTGGAGGCGAGGTACGCGGCGGCACCCGGGAAGCGCTCCTGTTCCTCCGGCGCCAGCGGGTTGGCGACGAAGGCGGTGCTCATGTGGAAGAACGGAGCCTCGGCACGGGCGGCGAGGTCGAGCATCGCGATCGTGCCGTCGAGGTTGGCCCGCCGGATCCGGTCCGGCTCCGCCTTCCAGTTGGTGGCGGCGGCGGAGTGCACCACCAGGTCCACTTCGGCGGCGAGCCGAGTGAAGTCCGCCTGGGTCAGGCCGAGTCCGGGTTCCAGCAGATCGGCGCGGACCTCACGGACCCGGTGGTCGTTCACCGGCGTGCGATGACGCAGGCAGACGATTCCGAAATCGGACGACAGTTCCTCGATCAGGGCTCTGCCGAGTACCCCGGCGCCGCCGGTGAGCAGAATCGTGGGGCGTTTCGCGGGCGGTTGCGGGCTGGTCGGAGCGCTGGGCCGGGGCCGGGACAGAGGCATGGCGGTGATCCCCTCGGTCGAGTGAGCGTAGGTCCTGCCGGACGGGCGGGCGGGTGTCCGGGCGGGTGGGTGTTCGGGTGCTGGGGTATTGCGCGCGCCGGGCGCCTATGAGCTCGGTTCTTGTTGTTCGACGGCGACTGCGGGGTGTTCGTGGCTGGTCGCGCCGTTCCTCGCGCCCCTTCGGGGCGCTCGGGCCGGCCGGGGTCACGCGATGGTCAGCGGCTCGTCGGCGAGGTACGCGGACAGCGGGCCGGTCATCCGTGAGCGCGACGGCGGGTGCAGGGAGAGGCCGTTGGCGCAAGCGGCGAGGTATCCGACCTCGTCCGAGGTCATGAAGTTGAGCCCGCCGAGCAGTTCGACGGACCGGGGCACGAGCCGGGCGAGGGCGTCCTGCACGGTGTAGCGCGCGTAGAGCGAGTCGGCGAGCGCGGACTCGTCGGGCGCGCCCTCGTCCACGCGGCGGGCGAGGCCCTCGACCGCCGCCGTCGCGCCCTCGATCTCCACCAGCAGCCGGACCCGTTCGGCGTCGGGCACCCGGTCGTTGAGCAGCACCCGCTCGACGAGGGCGCTCGCGGCGCCCAGGTAGCTGCCGGTCATCAGCAGCTCGAACCAGACAAGACCGGCGGTCTGCACCTCGTCGAGGCGGGCCCCGGCCGGCGAGGCCGTGCGCACCAGGAGTTCCTTCGGGACCAGTACGTTGTCCAACGTCACCTGGTCGCTCTCGGCGCCCGCCAGGAAGGTGCTCGACCAGAAGCCGCTGACGCTCAGCCCCGCGCTCTCGGCGGGCACCAGCGCCACGGCCAGTTCCTCCCCTTCGCCCTCCTCGCACGGCACCATCACGCTGGCGGTGAGCAGATCCATGGAACGGGCGAGGCTGCACGGCCGTTTCACGCCGGTGATCCGCACCCCTTCGGGCGTCACCGTGGCGGACATGGAGGGCGACAGGATGCCGGTGCCGCTGCGTCCCTCGGCGAAGCCGGACGCCATCAGCCGGTTCTCGGACGCGACGCCCTGCACGAGCATCCACTCCAGCCCCTCGCCGGAGTCGCTCAGCCCGACCAGCGTGGCCATCGAGAAGTGGTGCATCGTCGTCGCCACCGCTAGCGAGGGCGAACGACTGCCCAGCGCGCGCTGCACCCGCAGGGTCTCCAACGCGGTGGCACCCCGGCCCTGCAAGGCGGTCGGGGCCAGCAGACCCGGCCCGCCCGCCTCCCGGAACAACCCGATGCCGGGGCTCTTCGGTCCCTCCAGTGTCATCAGCGGTACGGCCCTCAGACTCTCGTCGAGACCGGGCAGCAGTTTGGCGAGGGCCGCGCGCTCACGCTCCAGGAATCTCATGTCGTCCCCTGCTCCTTGATCCTCAGGTGTCGCCGGCAGCGTCGTTTCTGTTTACGCGCGAACCGGCGGAACCCCTCGGGGCAAAAGGGATGTTGGAACGATCGACGGTCAGCGGTTCGGCTGCCGGACCGAGTCCCGTACGACGACGAGGCGGGTGGGTCTGGCCTGGGTCAGTTCCACCCAGCGGGCGAGCTCCTGCTCGTGCGAACCGCTGCGCGTCGCCCGCGCCACGACGGTCGCCGCCGCGTCGTCGGGGTGGCCGTCGCGGGTCAGGAGACTGAGCGGCCAGGCGGGTTCGGAGGGCTCCTGACCGTCGAACGGATGCCAGTCCCACGGCGCGTCGAACCGCCAGGCGCGCCCCGCGGCGTCCGCGACCTCGTCACCCGCCACGAGGCAGGCGTACGGGCGGAACAGCAGGTCGAGGGCGATCGGGATCCCGTCGTCGGGGTCGATCCCGTAGCCCTGCCACTCCAGGTCGGGATCGTGCGACTGCCCCGTGCGCAGCACCATCACCTGCGTCCCCATACGAGGGAGCCGTCCTGTCTCCAGCGGTGGATCCATCCGTTCGACGCTCATCACATGCACCACCGTGGGAGGGATGCCGACCTTGCACACCGCGCCGACCTCGAGGTGCCGGGGCGGCGGCTCGGTGCGGAACAGCTCCAGGTCCCAGTCGTACGAGGCCGGATCGCCGGCCAGGGCCACCTGGCCGTTCCACTCGATCCAGTCGCACTCCGGGTCCACCTCCCACCACGGCCACTCGACGACCACTTCCCGTCGGGTGAGACGGGTGACCCGTGCGCCGGTGTACGGGCACGAGACCAACAGGACATCCCCCACACGGTGATCCGCTCCCACAGCCCGCCTCCCGCTTCCCCGGTCGCCACCGCCCGCACGGTACAAGCTCAAGGTCATCGGCGGTCTACCGGGATGGGTGGAGCAGGCGGTGACGTGTCACGGCCGGGCACAACTGGCGAAGGGCGGAACCGTCACCGTCGTCGACCACGGCTTCGGCCGGGCCGGGGCGCGGTGGTCGAGTGCCTCAGGAACGGGGGGACTTGAAACCGACCGCGCCGTACAGCGGGACGGGCGCGTCGCCGATCTCGTCCTCGTCCAGCGCGAGTTCGGGATGCCACTTCGACACCGACACCACCCCGGGGTCGACGAGGTCGAGTCCCCGGAAGAAGCGGCTGACCTCGGTGTGCGAGCGGGCCACGAGGGTCACGCCGCCCGCCGCGTACGCCGCGATCCCGGTCGCGACCGTCACGGGGTCGTATTCACCGGTCAACGCGGACAGGACCAGACAACTGCCCGGCGCCAGCGCGTCGACCAGGGTGTCCACCAGGTCGTACGCGCCGTCCTCCTCGGCGATGAAGTGCATCAGCGCGATCAGCGACAGCGCGACGGGCCGGTCGAAGTCGAGGACCTGGGCGGCCTGTTCGAGTATCTTCCCCGGCTCCCGCGCGTCGGCCTGGATGTACTCCGTCACACCCTCGGGGGTGCCGCGCAGCAGGGCCTCGGCGTGGGCGAGGACGATCGGGTCGTTGTCCACGTAGACGACCCGCGCGTCCGGGGCGGCGGCCTGGGCGATCTGGTGGAGGTTCGGCTCCGTGGGGATGCCGGTGCCGATGTCGAGGAACTGGCGGATGCCGGTTTCCCGGACCAGCCAGCGGGTGGCGCGCTGCATGAACCAGCGGTTGCTACGGGCCGAGCGGGGGGCGCTCGGGTCCGTGGACATGATCCGCCGCCCGAGCTCCTCGTCGACCGGGTAGTTGTCCTTGCCGCCGAGGAACCAGTCGTACATCCGCGCCGGGTGCGGCCTGCTGGTGTCGATCCGCTGGGCGGAAGGCCCGGTCGCGGTCATGCGGCACTCCTCTGCTCACGCTCGTGTTGATGTTCGAGCAGTCTGCCACGGGAGTTGGACCGGGCGGGGGCGTTCTCCGGGGCCCCGACCCACGGGTCACCCGCCGCCGCAGGGGTCACCTGGCGAGACGGTCCTTACGCCGGGACATGCGTGCGCCTAGCATCGGTTCCCGCATGAACACGATGACGCTCTGGCACATATCCATCTGGGAGTTCGCCGCGCTCGCCGCCGCGGCCCTGCTCGTCGGCTTCTCGAAGACCGCCGTGAGCGGCGCCAACACGGTCAGCCTGGCGATTTTCGCCGCCGTGCTGCCCGCCCGCGCCTCGACCGGCGTGCTCCTGCCCCTCCTCATCGTCGGGGACGTGCTGGCCGTGCTCACCTACCGGCGGCACGCCCACTGGCCCACGCTGTGGCGGCTGTTCCCGGCGGTCGCCGCGGGCGTCGTGTTCGGCACGCTGTTCCTGGTGTGGGCCGACGACGGGATCGTACGGACCTCGATCGGCGCGATCCTGCTGCTGATGGCGGCGGTGACGATGTGGCGCCGCCGCGCCGCCGCCCAGGACGAGGAACCCGACTCGGTCTCGACCCGGGCCGGCCGGGTCAAGGCCCGCTCGTACGGCGTCCTCGGCGGCTTCACCACGATGGTCGCCAACGCGGGCGGCCCGGTGATGTCGATGTACCTCCTGTCGGCCGGCTTCCGCAAACTCGGCTTCCTGGGCACCTCGGCCTTCTTCTTCCTGATCGTGAACGTCTCCAAGGTGCCCTTCAGCGTGGGCCTCGGGCTCATCGACTGGCATTCGCTGCTGCTGGACGCGGCACTCGCGATCTTCGTCGTACCAGGGGCGCTCCTCGGGAAATGGGCCGTGCACCGCATCAACCAGATCCTGTTCGAGCGGCTGGTCATCGCGGCGACGGTGGTGGGCGGGGTGCAGCTCCTGCTGCGCTGACCACCTCGTAGGCTCGACGCCATGTCCCCTCACGTCCTGGTCCTCGGCGGCACCACCGAGGCACGCCGACTCGCCGCCGAACTGGCGGCGCGCCCCGGTGTCCGCGTGACGACCTCCCTGGCGGGACGCGTCTCCCGGCCGGGGGCACTCGACGGGGACGTCCGCGTCGGGGGCTTCGGCGGGGCGGACGGGCTGGCGCGGTGGCTGCGCGAGCACCGGGTGGACGCCGTGGTCGACGCCACCCACCCCTTCGCCGCCGCCATCACGGCGAACGCGGCGCGCGCCGCCACGGCCACGGGAATCCCGGCCGTGGTGCTGCGCCGCCCCGGCTGGACCCCCGGCCCCGACGACCGCTGGCACTGGGCCGGCTCCCTCCCCGAGGCCGCCGCGCTCCTCCCGTCCCTGGGCCGCCGTGTCTTCCTCACCACGGGCCGCCTGGGCCTTGCTGCCTTCGCCCACCTCTCCGAGCTCCACTTCCTCGTCCGTACGGTGGAGCCACCCGAACCGCCGATGCCCCAGGACATGGAAGTGCTGCTCACCCGGGGACCCTTCACACCGGACGAAGAGCAGACCCTGCTGCGCGCACACCGGGTCGACGTGCTGGTGACCAAGGACAGCGGAGGAGAGGCGACGGCCGCCAAACTGACCGCCGCACGCGCTCTCGCCCTCCCCGTCGTCGTCGTACGCCGCCCCCCGCTCCCGGCGGACGTGACCACCGCGCCGGACGTGCCGTCGGCCCTGGCCCTGCTGGATCTCGGCCCTCGCTGACGGAGGGGCCGGTCCCGCTAGCCGCGCGGATGTCTGCGCAGCAGATACGTGTCCATGATCCAGCCCTTGCGATCCCGTGCCTCGGCCCGCAGCCGCTCGATGCGCGGGGCCGTCTCGGCGATCGGACCGGAGGCCAGGATCTCGTCGGGCGTACCGATGTAGGCGCCCCAGTAGATGTCGATGTCCTCGTCGGCGTACTGCCGGAAGGTCTGATGGGCGTCGAGCATCACGACCACGTCGTCGACCCCCTCGGGGAAGCCCTCCGCGAGCCGCCGCCCCGTGGTGATCTGGACGGGACGGGCCACCCGGTTCAGCCCGGTCCGATGGCGGGCGACCAGCGCGGAGACGCTGCTGATGCCGGGCACGACCTCGTACGTGAACGCCACGGCGCCCCGCTCCAGGATCTCCTCCAGGATCCCGAGCGTGCTGTCGTACAGCGCGGGATCCCCCCAGACCAGGAACGCGCCGCTCTCGTCCTCGCCCAGCTCCTGCGCGATCAGCCGCTGGTAGATGTCGGCGCGGGCACTGCGCCAGTCGCCGACGGCGGGGGAGTAGGCGGTGCCACCGGCGGCCCTGTCGCGGTCCGGGTCGCGCGCCTCGACCAGGCGGTAGGACCCCTGCGGTATGTGGGCGTCGAGGATGTCACGGCGGAGCTGGACGAGGTCCGACTTCACCTCGCCCTTGTCCAGGATGAAGAACACGTCCGTGCTCCTCAGCGCCTTGACCGCCTGCAAGGTGAGCTGGTCGGGGTCGCCCGCGCCGATGCCGATGACATGAATCTTTCGCACCCCCCGAGTCTGCCGCACGCCACTGACAGCGGACGCACCGCACCCGGGTGACGCCGCACGCACCGCGCGCCGATCGGCGCTCCCGCCCCCGTAAATCCGGCGCTCCCGCACGCACCGGTCCCGGCGGCTCCGCACCCGTCAGCCCCGGCGCCCCCGCAGCCGGGGTGCCCACGTCACCGCGCTGATCGCGGCGCCCTCACGCTCCGCGACCGTCGCCAGCTCGCGTGCCCAGGAGGCGAGTTCGGCGAGGTCCAGTTCATGCGGACGGGCCCGGCCGGCCGCCCCCGCCGCCCGCGCCGA
>LRTP01000297.1 GCA_001550305.1 Streptomyces diastatochromogenes | reverse complement strand
ACCGGCGGAGCCGAGCCGCCGTCGACGGCGGGCGCGCTGCGCTCGGACCTTCAGGACGCGCTGTGCGACGCGGTCCACGCGCGGGGGGTGCGCGTCCGGCTCGCGCTGAGCGTGGCGAAGCTCGACCAGTCCCCCGGCCATGTGGACGTCACGTTCACCGACGGCACCAGCGGCCGCTACGACCTCGTGGTCGGCGCCGACGGCATCAACTCGCGGATGCGGCAGCTGATCGGCATCACCACCAGGCCCCGCCCGGTGGGTATGTCGATCTTCCGGGTGGTAGCGCAGCGGCCGCCCGAGATGGACTGCGCGGAGGTCTACTACGGCGGCCCGCGCTACAAGGCCGGCTACAGCCCGATCTCGCCCGACCAGTGCTACGCCTACCTGCTCGACGAGAACCTCGACGCCTCGCTGATCGGTCCGCGCGCCCCGCTGTCACTGCTGCGTGAGCGCGGCGCCGGGTACGGCGGCACCTGGGGCAGGATCCTCGCCTCGCTGCCGCAGGACACCCCGGTCGACTACCGGTGGATCGAGGCGATCCTCGTCGACGAGCCCTGGTACCGGGGCCGTACGGTGATCATCGGGGACGCCGCGCACGCCTGCCCGCCGCTGATCGCGCAGGGCGCCGCGATGTGCGCCGAGGACGCGGTCGTGCTCGCGGAACTCGTCACCGGCGGGGCGCCCCTGGAGAAGGCGCTCGACACGTTCATGGCGCGCCGGCTGCCCAGGGTGCGGGTGGTGCTGGAGAACTCGCTGCGGCTCGCCGACTGGGAGATCCATCCGGAGACGCCCGGCGCGGACCCCGGCCGGATCATGTCGGAGACCCTGGACTATCTGACGGCCGCCGCATGAACGTCCCCGTCGTGGACTTCCACGGTCACCTCGCCGTCCCCGCCGCCGACGCGCTGTGCGCGGGCACGCCCGGCCTGGCCGCCGATCTGGCCGCCGAAGCGCGGGCGCACTCCCCCACGTCGCTGGCGGTCAACCGCGCCCAACTTCAGCGTCTCGCATCGAAGTTGACGGATGTCACGACCAGGCTCGCCGACCTGGACGCGATGGGTGTCGATCTCCAGGTGGTCGGCCCGATGCCGATGCACCACTACTGGGCGGACGCGGATCTCGCCGTACGCCTGGCGCGCACGGTCAACGAGGCCGTGGCCGAGCACTGCGCGGTGGCGCCGGAGCGGCTGTACGGCCTGGGCACGGTCCCGCTCCAGCATCCCGACCTCGCCGTCGCGCTGCTCGACAAGGCGGTCACGGAGTACGGCCTGTACGGGATCAGCGTGTCCACGACCGTGGACGGACGGGAACTCGCGGACCCCGCGCACGACCCGGTGTGGCGGCGGGTCGAGGAGCTCGGCGCGGTCGTCCTCGTGCACCCCTGGGGCTGCTCGCTCGGGGAACGGCTGGCCACGCACTACCTCGGCAACACGGTCGGGCAGCCCCTCGAGACGACGGTCGCGCTCTCGCACCTCATCTTCAGTGGTGTCCTGGACCGCTTCCCGCGCCTCAAGCTCGTCGCCGCGCACGGCGGGGGCTATCTGCCGACGTACATCGGCCGTTCCGACCACGCCTGGCACATGCGCGAGGACGCGCGCGGCTGCGCTCGGCCGCCGAGCGCGTATCTGCGGCGCATGTGGTTCGACGCGCTCGTCTACACCCCGGGCGGACTGCGCCATCTGGTCGAGGAGGTCGGCGCGGACCGGGTCGTCCTCGGCACCGATCACCCCTTCGACATGGGCGTCGAGGACCCGGTGGCCCGGCTGGACGCCGCCGGGCTGTCCTCGGCCGACCGTGTCGCCGTCGCCGGGGGCAACGCTCTCGACCTGCTGCAGAAAGGACGTACCCGATGAGCCTGGGTCCGATTGAGGAAGAGCTCGCCAAGGCCCGTTCCGCCTACCGGAACTGGGGCCGTTGGGGTGAGGACGACGTGCTGGGCACGCTCAATTTCATCGACGACGCGATACGGGCGCACGCGGCGGGCCTGGTCCGGCGGGGCCGGTCGTTCTCGCTCTCCCAGGAGTTCAACGAGGGGGGTCCGCAGCGCGGTTTCCGTGGCCGGATCAACCCCGTCCACTACATGAAGGACACCGGTTCGGACGCGGCCGCCGGGACGCAGGGCTTCCCGCACGGCTTCGGGGGCGCCGACGACCATGTCGTGATGCCGCTCCAGGCCTCCACCCAGTGGGACGGCCTCGGGCACATCTACGACAACAAGCAGGCCTGGAACGGGCGTCCGTGCACCATCGTCAACGGCGACGGGGACTCGGTCACCGGCATCGAGCACATGAAGGACGCCTTCACCGGGCGCGGTGTCCTGCTCGACGTGGGCCGCGCCGTCGGCGACGAACACGGCGAACTCCCGGACGGTTTCGCGATCCTGGAGGAGCATCTGCGCGCCACGATCGAGGCGCAGGGCGTCACCTCCTCCGTACGGCGCGGCGATCTGGTCCTCATCAGGACAGGGCAGTTGGGGCGGGTCCGGCGACTCGGCGCGTGGGGCGGTTACGCCGCCGGGGACGCCCCGGGCCTCTCCTTCACCACGCTCGGCTGGCTGCACCGTACGGAGATCGCCGCGATCGCCTCCGACACCTGGGGACTAGAAGTGCGCCCGTACGAGTTCGCCCAGCCCGCGATGTCCCCGCTGCACCAGATCGCCATCCCCAACATGGGCCTCCCGCTGGGTGAGATGTGGGACCTGGAGGAGCTGGCGGAGGACTGCGCCGCCGACGGTGTCCACGAGTTCCTGCTGATCGCGGCGCCGCTGCCGGTCACCGGCGCGGTGGGCGCCCCCGTCAATCCGATCGCGATCAAGTGAGTACGAGCGTGCACATCGACCGTTTCTCAGGCACCCTCCGCTTCCCCGGCGACGCGGACTTCGAGGAGGCGTGTTTCGGCCGGGTCTTCAACGCCCGCCGCCCGTCGGACCGTACCCCCGCCGCCGTGCTGACGGCCGGGTCCGAACAGGACGTCGTCGACGGCGTACGCCTCGCCCTGGAGCGGGGCTGGCAGGTCGCCGTCCGCTCCGGCGGGCACAGCTGGGCCGCCTGGTCGGTGCGCGCGGACGCGCTGCTGATCGACCTCGGGGGCCTGCGCGAGATGGCGTACGACCCGCGGACCGGGATCGTGACGGCGACCCCCGGCATCAAGGGCGGCGACGAACTCAACCCGTATCTCGAAGAGTTCGGGCGCTTCTTCAACGGCGGGCACTGTCCCTCCGTCGGCATCGGCGGCTTTCTGCTCCAGGGCGGACAGGGCTGGAACGCGCGCGGCTGGGGCTGGGCGGCCGAGAACGTCGTCGCGATCGACGTCGTCACCGCCGAGGGCGAGCTGGTGCGTGCGGACGAGACGCACCACAGCGACCTGTTCTGGGCGGCGCGCGGCGCGGGTCCTGGCTTCTTCGGGGTCGTCACCCGCTTCCATCTGCGCACCCGCCCGCTGCCGAAGCATCTGGCGCACACCGTCCACGCGTACCCACTGGACCTCTTCGACGAGGTCATGACCTGGCTGCACGGCATGCACCACACCGTCTCCGACCTGGTGGAGATCGTCGCCCTGACACAGACCCCGCCCACCGGGGACGGGCCGGTGCTGCTGGTCACGGGCGTGTCGATGACCGACACCGCCGAGCAGGCCGCCGAGGCGCTGGCCCCGCTGCACGCCAACCCGTACGCGGACCGCGCGCTGCTGCGGATCGAGGCGCGGCCGACCACCCTCGCCGAGCAGCTTCGGGGCCAGCGCCTCGCCAACCCCGAGGGCCACCGCTATCTCGTCGACAACGCCTGGCTGACCGGGTCCGCCGCCGAGGTCGTGCCGGCGATCCGGAAGGCGTTCACCGAGCAGCCGACCCGGCAGACCTTCACCATCTGGTTCTCGATGGCCCCGCTGCGTGAACTCCCGGACATGGCCTTCTCGTTGCAGTCCGAGATCTACTGCGCCACCTACGTCGTCCACGACGATCCCGGGCGCGACGCCGAGCTGCGAGGCTGGCTCGACGAGGCGATGGCGGCGATGCGGCCGGTGACCGCGGGCCAGTACCTCGGGGACTCCGACTTCACCGTGCGGCAGCTGAGGTTCATGGGCGACGCGCAGTGGGAGCGGCTTCAGGGGATCCGGGCGGCTCGCGACCCGAAAGGCCTCTTCGTGGGCCATCTGAGCGCCGGGACCGTCACCAACACCAACGACTGGGAGCGATAGGGCATGCGGTTCACGACATACGCGTACGAGGGTGTGGAACGCGCCGGGGTCGTGCGGGACGGGATCATCCATCCGCTGCCGCCGGGCACGACCGTCCTGTCGCTCGTCGAGCAGCAGACGCTTCATGCCGCCGGCGGCGAAGCGCTTTCCGTCGAGAGTGACTTGACGGTGAATCAGGTGCGTCTGCTGCCCCCGCTGAAGCCGCCGTCCATCCGGGACTTCGTCGGTTTCGAGGCGCACATCGAGGGCGTCGCCAGGTCGCTGGACGGTCTGGAGCAGGTGCCCGAGGAGTGGTACCGGGCGCCGAACTTCTACTTCACCAACCCGCACGCGGCCTACGGCGCGCACGACGACGTTCCGGTACCTGCGGGCTGCTCGGTGCTCGACTTCGAGCTGGAGGTGGGTGCGGTCGTCGGTCGTGCGGACCGGGACCTCACGCCCGAGCGGGCCCGCGAGCACATCGTCGGCTATCTCGTCTTCAACGACTGGTCGGCGCGCGATCTGCAGAAACCGGAGAAGAACCTCGGTCTCGGCTTCTCCAAGGGCAAGGACTTCGCGAACACCCTCGGCCCGTATCTGGTCACGGCCGACGAGGTGGCGGACCGGCGCGACCCGGACGGCTTCCTCGACCTGGAGATGACGGTCACCCTCAACGGCGAGCTGATCGGCCGCGACACCCTCGCCAACGTCTCCTGGACCTTCGAGGAGATGGTCGCCTACGCCGCCCGTGACGCCTGGGTGCGCCCCGGCGACATCCTCGGCTCGGGCACCTGCGGCTGGGGGGCGCTCGCGGAGTTCTGGGGACGCGTCGGGGAACGTACGCCGCCGCCCCTGAAGCCCGGCGACGAGGTGACGCTCACCGTGGAGCGCCTCGGCAGCGTCTCCAACCGGATCGTCCCCGGGCGCACGGACGTGTATCTGCCGCGGGCCCGCAAGCGCGGCCGGACGCCCCGGCCATAACCCTCCGTACCCCTTTCGACCTGCACACATCCGGGGATCCGATGGCAGCCATCGGATCCCTGTGAGTTGTCCCCCGGACCCTTCCTCGGCGGGAACCCGGTCGTTACGCTCCCGTTTCACCGAGCTTCAACGACGCGGCCGGAAGGAGACACACATGGGTCTCGGAGCGATCGACCTGAATCTCCTGGTGGCGCTGGAAGCCCTCCTGGAGGAGAAGAACGTCACCCACGCGGGGGTGCGGCTGTCCACCAGCCAGTCCGCGATGAGCGGCTCGCTGGCCAGGCTGCGGCGGCACTTCAACGACGAGCTGCTGGTGCGGGTGGGCCGCGAGTACGAGCTGACGCCGCTCGCGGAGCGCCTGCTGCCGGTCGTCCAGGCCTCCCTGCACAAGGCCGAGGAGGCGCTCTCGCTGACCCGGCACTTCGAGCCCGCACGCAGCCGGCAGCGCTTCTCGGTGGTGATGTCGGACTATGTGATGACGGTGTTCGTGGAGCCGCTGCTGCGGGCCATCGCGCAGGAGGCGCCGGGCGTCCGCATCGACTTCCACCCCATCGTGGACGGGCAGTTGGAGACGGAGACCCATCTGCGCTGTCACGACCTGATGATCGTGCCGCTCGGGTACCAGCTGCCGGGCGTCAGCGAGGCCGTGATGCACGACCGGTTCGTGTGTCTCGTCGACCCCGACAACCCGCGGCTGGTGGACGGGCGGCTCGCCCTGCGCGACCTGGCGGAGATGCCGCACGCCGCGTGCGGCATCGGCAAGCTCACTCCGGCCGACCGCCAGCTGGAGACCCTCGGCATCACGCCCAGGGTGCAGGTCAGTACGCCCGGCTTCAACGTGCTGCCGTTCCTGGTGAGCGGCACCGACCTGGTCGCCCTGGTGCCCGAGCGGCTCGCCCGGCGCTACGAGGGCTTCGCCCGCTGTGCCGTCGTACCGACGCCGTTCCCGGACGTGCCGCTCGTGGAGGCCATGTACTGGCACCACAACCGGCACGCGGATCCCGCGCACCGGTGGCTGCGCGAGACGGTCCGCACGGTGGGCGCGTCGCTGGACGATCCCGCGCCCGCGGAGATCGCCGACGCGGATGCCAGCCATGGCGAACGCGCGTTTCCGGAGCTGGCCCCGGCTTCCTAGCGTGGGGAGCGAACCCCCGCCCCCTTGGAGGAAGCCGTGAGCCGCACGCGCCTGGCCGGTCGTACCGTCGTCGTCACCGGAGCCGCACAGGGCCAGGGAGCCGTGGAGGTGGCCGCGGCGGCCCACGAGGGGGCCTCGGTGGTCGCCACGGACGTCCTCGACGAGCCCGGCGAGAAGCTCGCCGCCGCCCTGCGCGCCGAGGGCCTCGACGTGCGCTACCACCACCTGGACGTGTCGTCCCCGGACGACTGGGCGTCCCTGGCGACCTCCCTGGAGGCCGTGCACGGGCTCGTCAACAACGCCGGGATCCCCATGCGGGCCCGCCTCGGCGCGGTCGAACTCGCCGACTGGAACCGGGCGTTCGCGGTGAACACCACCGGCCCGATGCTCGGCGTCCAGGCCCTCGCCCCGCTGATGCCCCCCGGGTCCTCGATCGTGAACGTCGGCTCGGTGGCCGGTCTCACCGCCCATCACGCGGTGGCGTACACGGCGAGCAAGTGGGCGCTGCGGGGCCTGTCGAAGGTGGCCGCGCTGGAACTGGCGCCGCGCGGCATCCGTACGAACGTGATCCATCCCGGTTACATCGAGACGCCCCTGATGGCGACGGCCAACCCGGTCTTCACACGGGCGCACCTCTCGATGACTCCGCAGGGCCGCCCGGGCAGCTGCGAGGAGGTCGCTCCGCTGGTCGTGTATCTGCTCTCCGACGAGTCGTCCTACGTGAACGGCGCGGAGATCACCGTGGACGGCGGCTACTCCGCACACGGCGGCGTGAAGGCGATCACGAACGCGCTCGACTCGGTGTGACCACCCGGCCCGGGGACGGTCGCCCCGGACGGGTTCCTACGCCGATCGGCACTGCGCGAGCCGCTTCTCCAGAAAGCGCCGCTCGGCGGCGTTCTCCACGAGCTCCAGCGCCCGGTCGTACGCCTCGGCCGCCTCCGCCGGGCGTCCCATGCGGCGCAGCAGATCCGCGCGGGTGGCGGGCAGCAGGTGGTAGCCGTCCAGCTCACCCTCCCGCTCCAGCTCCGCGACGAGCGCCAGCCCCGCTTCCGGGCCCTCGGACATGCCCACCGCCACCGCACGGTTGAGCCGCACGACGGCGGAGGGCACGAAGCGCGCCAGTTCCCCGTACAGCGCGGCGATGTCGGCCCAGTCCGTGTCCTCGGCCGTCGCGGCGGTGGTGTGGCAGGCGGCGATGGCGGCCTGGATCTGGTAGGGCCCCGGGCGTCCGCGGCGCAGGGCGTTCTCCAGGAGGGCGGCGCCCTCGTCGACGGCGGCCTTGTCCCAGGCCGTACGGTCTTGGTCCTCCAGCGTCACCAGCTCGCCGGCCGCGTCCACCCGGGTGGCGCGCCGGGCGTCGTGCAGCAGCAGAAGGGCGAGCAGACCGAGGACCTCGGGTTCGTCGGGCATCAGTCGGGCCAGGACCCGGGCGAGCCGGACGGCCTCCGCGCAGAGGTTCGTGCGCACGAGGTCGGCGCCGGCCGTGGCGGCGTACCCCTCGTTGAAGAGCAGGTAGACCACGCCGAGGACGCCGGTGGTGCGTTCGGGCAGCAGGTGCGCGGGCGGTACGCGGTAGGGGATGCCGGCGTTGCGGATCTTCCGTTTGGCGCGCACCAGGCGCTGCGCCATGGTCGCCTCGGGCACCAGGAAGGCGCGGGCGATCTCGGGGGTGGTGAGCCCGGCGAGGGTGCGCAGGGTCAGTGCCACCCGGGCCTCGATGGGGAGCGCCGGGTGGCAGCAGGTGAAGACGAGGCGCAGCCGGTCGTCCCGGACGCCGCTGTCGTCGCCGTCGTACTCCGGGTCCCCGGGCCCCTCGTCCCGTGCCAGCACCGCCGCCTCCCGCAGTTTCTGGGCCCCCACCGCCTCGCGGCGCAGCACGTCCAGGGCCCGGTGGCGTGCGGTCGTGGTCAGCCAGGCGCCGGGGCGGCGCGGCACTCCGTCGCGCCGCCACCGGTCCAGGGCCTGGGCGAAGGCGTCCTGTGCGCACTCCTCGGCGAGGTCCCAGTCGCCGGTCACCCGGATCAGGGTGGCGACGACCTGGCCCCATTCCTCGCGGAAGGCGGCGGCGACCGCCGCCTTCACGTCGCCGGTGTCGTTCACTCCCAGACCGGCCGCACCTCGACCGAGCCGCCGCCCAGCGCCGCCGGATGCCGGGACGCGAGCGCGATGGCCTCGTCGAGGTCGGCGACCTCGATGAGGTCGAAGCCGGCCACGTACTCCTTGGACTCCACGAACGGCCCGTCGCTGAGCAGGACTTCGTCGCCCTGGACACGGACGGTGGTGGCGTCGGTGGACGGTCGCAGCCGTGCGCCGCCCTTGACGATGTCGCGGCTGCGGACCTCGTCGATGTACGAGGTGAAGCGGGGATCGTCGGCGATCTGCGCGGGGCTCAGCTCCTCGCCGCCGACGGGGGTGCAGATGAACAGGACGTACTTCATGACAGGCCCTCCGTGACACCGGTGTCGAACGGGATCGAGGTGTGCTGGTGGACGATCTGCCAGCGGTCGCCCGCGGCGCGGTAGCCGGTGGTCACCCGGGCGGTGGTGTCGAGCGGTTCACCGGTGGCGAGCGTGGCGCGGATCCGTACGAGCGCGTGGCTGAAGGCGACGCTCTCGTCGACCCGTACGCGGAAGTCGGACACCTCGCGGTGCACGGGACCGCTCAGGGTGGAGAACCACAGCTCCTCCGCCTTGCGCAGGGCTTCGACGCCGCTCTGTTCCAGACCGCTCACGGGGTGGAACACCTCGACGTCGGGGGCGTAGCAGGCCATCGCCCGGTCGAAGTCCCGATCCCGGCCGGCGGCGGTGAGTTCCGCGTCGAGCCGACGGATCTCGGTCTCGGCGTCCTCGTCGTCCCAGAAGGCGCGCACCTCCATGGCGCCGATGGTCGCCACGGGGTGCTGCGCGGCCACCTCGACGGCCTCCTCCAGGCTGTCGCAGTCGAGGATGTCGTATCCGGCGACGTACTCCTTCGTCTCGGCGAACGGCCCGTCGGTGCGCAGCACCTCGCCGTCGCGCACCCGCACGGTGACCGCCTCGGCGGGGAGCCGGAGCCGGTGGCCGTGCAGCCGGACGCCGCTGCGGGCGCCATGTTCCTCGACCCAGGGCTCGACGGGGGCCATGCCCGAGGCGTCGGCGGTGTCGTCGCCGCAGACCAGCAACATGTACTTCATGGTTCCTCCCGGTGCTCATGAACTTCCTACACCCCACCGACGAACGGGACCGCCCCGAATCGACACCCTGGGCACGCGAAGAGGCCGGGACCCGGGTCCCGGCCTCTTCGTGAAGTTCCGCGTTACGCGGTGGCCGTCCGCACCGACGGCTCACCGCCGGCGCCGACCGCCGCCCGGGCGGTGTTCTTGCGCACCAGCAGCAGGGTGACCAGCGCGCCGAGCAGGGAGGCGCAGCCGCAGATCACCACGCCGAGGCCCATGCCGTGGCCGAGCGCGGTCTGCGCGGCGGCCCTGGCGCTGTCGCTGCCCGCGTTGACCACGGCGAGCGGGCCCGCGGCAGCCTCCATGCCGGCGTCCGCGCCGTTGAGCTTGCCCACCAGGGCGGAGGACGCGGCGCTCATCGCGATGGTGCTGATGACGGCCGGGCCGAGGCCCTGGCCGAACTCGCGGACCAGGCTGGTGGCGCCGCTGGCCATGCCGGTCATATGGATCGGCACGGCGTTCACGGCGGCCGAGGTCAGTGAGGAGACGACGCAGATGAAGCCGATGCCGAGCAGCAGCACCGGGCCGATGAAGGCGGCGAGGGAGGTCGTGGTGATGGGCAGCGCGGCGATCCAGAACTGCCCCGCGGCCATCGGCAGCAGTCCGCCCATCAGGAGCCAGCGGGCGTCGACGCGGGTGAGCATCCTGCTGAGCACCGGTGCCAGGAGCAGCGGGATCAGCTGGAGGATCACGAACGGCATGCCGGCGCGCAGCGCGCTCAGGTGCATCACGGCGCCGAGGCGGATGGAGACGCAGTACGCGGTGCCGATGAAGCCGAACATGCCGGCCAGGGCGACGACGGCCGCCGCGGCGAAGGACGGGATCCTCAGCAGGTCCAGGTTGAACATGGGCGAGGCGGCGCGGGTCTCGGCGACGACGAAGCCGACGAGGGCCACGGCCGCGAGAGCCAGCGCGCCGACGATCGCCGCGCTGCCCCAGCCGCGGTCACCGCCCTCGATGATGCCCCAGAGCAGGGCGGTGAGACCGACGGCGATGGTGATCTGGCCCGGCCAGTCCAGGGCGCGGCCTTCGGGGGCCTTGGAGTCGGTGACCAGTTTCCAGCAGGCGACCGCGACCGCCAGGCCGAGGACGACGGGCGGCACGAACGCCCAGCGGAAGTCGGCGACGGTGGCGAGGACCCCGGAGGACAGCGGTCCCACCGCGGAGGCGAGGGAGATGCTGAGCGCCCAGGTGGAGACCGCCTTGGCGCGGTCCTTCCCGTCCGGGGTGGCGGCCGCGATGACCGCGAGGGAACTGGGGAAGAGTGCCGCGGCGCCGATACCGGCCAGCGCCTGTCCGCTCCACATCATGGTGATGTTCTGGGAGGTGGCGTTGAGGAGTTCGCCGAGCGCCAGGACGAGGCCGCCGAGCACCAGCAGGCGCTTGCGGCCGAAGAGGTCTCCGACCACACCGAAATTCAGTTCAAGAATGGCGGTGGGGAGAATGAAGGCGGACGTGACCCAGGCGACCTGGGAACCGGACGCCCCGAAGGCGGCCTGGATTTCACCATTGATGGGGGACGGAACGGTAATGCACAGTTGCGCGGCGGCGACTGCGAGACAGCAGGCTATGAGTGTTCCGAGGTCCAGTTTCTTCAAAGAGGCCGTGGAGATGGAATCCGTCATCGTGCGTGCCCTCACTCTGCGTTTTTCTCTATGAGTTCGATGAGATTTCCCTCGGGGTCGGTGACCCAGGCCATGCGAATACCGGGTTCAGGGGAAGGGCCCGGTTTCATGGCCTCGCGCGCTCCGTGCGCCACCAAGGCCGCGTAGACGGGGTCGAGTTCCGGGGTGGTGACCGCGAAGTGCCCGTATCCCTCGGTGAGGGCGGCGGTCAGCGGGTCGGGGGCCCGCAGCCCCGGCGCGGATCCGGGCCTGGCGAGGAGTTCGATCCGCCAGCCGTGCGGATGTTCCAGGACGACGGCGCTCAGACCGGGTCCTTCGAGGGTGAACTCGAAGACGGTCCTGAGTCCGAACGCCCCCTGGTACCAGACGGTCTGGGCGGGCAGATCGCGTACGTTGACGCCCACGTGGTCGAGTCGGACGGTCACCGGCGCTCAGCCGGCCATCGCGCTGTCGCCACCGTCGACCATCAGGTTGGCGCCGTTGACGAACGCCGCCTCGTCGGAGCAGAGGAAGGCGGCGGCGCGCGCGATGTCCTCGGGCTCCCCCACCCGGCCCACCGGGATCCGCGCCTCCAGCTGCGCCTTCGGTCCGTCGGGGTCGTCGAGGAAGGGCGCGGTCGCGGAGGTGCGGGTCATGCCGGGGGCGATGGTGTTGACCCGGATGTGGTGCGGGGCCCCGGCCGCGCACAGGTGCTTGCTCATCGCCAGCACCCCGCCCTTGGCGGCGCCGTGCGGGACCATCGGCATGAACGGGGCGCCCCGGACGGCGGCCACCGAGGCGACGTTGAGGACGGCTCCGCCGCCGCGGGCGATCAGGTGCGGCCAGGCCGCCTGCGTACAGAAGTAGGGGATGTCGAGCTCGTTCTTGATGGTGAAGTACCAGTCCTCGGCCGGCATGGTCGCGAACGGCCCGTTCCGCAGTGCGGAGGCGTTGTTGTAGAGGATGTCGATCCCGCCGAGGACCTCGATCCCCGCGTCGATCCACTCACGGGCGCCCGCCTCGGTGGAGAGGTCCACCGGGGCGAGGGACCGCATGACACCGCCGGCCTTCTCGACGAGTTCCACCGTTTCCGCGGCGGCGTCGGCATCGAGGTCGCAGCCGAATACGGTGGCGCCTTCCGCGGCGAATACCTGGGCCGCGGCCCGCCCTATTCCGGCCCCCGTTCCGCTGATGAAGGCGATTTTTCCGGCCAGTCGACCCATGATTGCCATGTCCCTTGTCCAGTGCCGCCGGTGTGCGGTGGTGGCAGCGTAGGGACGGCCATTGCACAGAACAAGAAAAGGGTCGGCGCAGGGGCATCGCGGTGTCGTATGGCTGGTATGCGGTGCGGTGTCGTACGGCGGTATGCGGCGGGGTGGCGTACGGCGGTATGCGCGCCGTCAGCCGTGGGAGGTGCCCAGCCGTACCGGAAGTGCCCGCACGCTGTTGCCGACGAAACTGGAGTGCCGGGAGAGTTCCGCCTCCGTCACGGCGAGGTCGAGGTCGGGGAAGCGGGTGAACAGCCGCTCCAGGGCGATGGTCGCCTCCATGCGTGCCAGCGGGGCGCCGAGGCAGTAGTGGGCGCCGTGCCCGAGGGAGAGGTGGCGGGCGGCGCCGGACCTGCCGGGCCGGGTGACGTCGAAGCGGTCGGCGTCCGGGCCGTGCACGGACGGGTCGCGCCCCGCCGCCGAGTAACCGGCCAGCACGGGCGTCCCCTTGGGGATCACCGTGCCGTCGACGGTCAGGTCCCGCACCGGATAGCGGAAGGGGAAGTAGCTGACGGGCGCGTCCCAGCGCAGGGTCTCCTCGACCACGTCCGCCCAGCCCACCCCGCCCTCGCCCTTCATGACCAGCTCCAGCTGGTCCCGGTGGCCGCAGAGCGCCCGTACCGCGTTGGTGAGGAGGTTGAGGGTGGTCTCGTGCCCCGCGATGATCATCAGTACCAGGGTGCCGATCAGCTCCTCCTGGCTGAGCCGGTCGCCCTCCTCGTCCCGGGCGGCGATCAGCGCGCTGGTGAGGTCGTCGCCCGGCCGCTCGCCCCGCGCGACGGCCACAGCGGCGAGCACGGCGACGAGTTCACGGTTGGCCGCCAGGGCCTTCTCGGGGCCGATGTCGGTGGCGACCACCTGGTTCGACAGGTGGTGCAGCCGGTCGCGGTGCTCCGCGTCCACCCCGAGCAGTTCCCCGATGACCCCCATGGGCAGCGGCATCGCGAAGTGCCGCCGCAGGTCGGCGACTCCGCCGTCCCGCTCGGCCGCGGCCCGGAGGTCGTCGAGCAGTCCCGCCGTCAACTCCTCGATCCGGGGCCGCAGTTCCTCGACCCGGCGCGCGGTGAACGCCTTGCTCACGAGCGAGCGCAGCCGCCGGTGGTCCTCGCCGTCCGCGGTCGTCATCCCCCGTACGGTCGCGAAGGTCGCGAGCGGCCACCCCGGCGCTATCCGCCCCTCCCGCAGCGCGGTGAAGTGCTCGGCGCCCTTGGCGACTTCGGGATGCGCGAGGAAGTCCTTCAACGCCTCGTGACCGAGCACCACCATGCCCGCCACCTCGCCGGGCAGCACCACCGCCGCGACGGCGCTCCGCTCGAGCAGCCGCGCGTTGTCGGCGTGCGGACAGCCACCGGCCGGGTCCATGCGGTGCGGCGTGACGGGAGAGGTGTCCACCGGAGGTCTCCTTATGGGCGTGGGGAGTCGGGCGCTGCGAGCCGTTACGACGAAGGATTCTGCCCGCTCGGCCCCGTGACCGACAGCGAGGGCGTACGCGCCGATCCGCGGTTCTTCCCCCGGATGAGCCCGCGTCCACGGTTGGATGGTTCCATGACCGACGAGCACGAGCGGATGATGCGGGCCAACCAGGCCAACTGGGACGCGCGGACCCCCGTCCATCTCGCCAGCCGGTTCTACGGGCTGGGCGAGAAGCTCGACCCGGCGCGCTGGTTCGCCGCCTTCGAATGGGAGGACCTCGGGGACCTGGCCGGCCTCGACGTGCTCCATCTCCAGTGCCACCTCGGCACCGAGACGATCGCCTTCGCCGAGCGCGGCGCGCGGACCGTCGGCCTGGACATCTCCGAGGCGTCCGTGACGGCCGCTGCCGACATCGCGGCACGGGCGGGCGCCGACGTGACGTACGTACGGGCCAATGTGTACGACGCCGTCGAAGCCCTGGACGGGCGGCGGTTCGACGTGATCTACACCGGCAAGGGCGCCTTGTGCTATCTGCCCGACCTGGACCGCTGGGCCACCGTCATCGCTCAACTGCTTCGCCCGGGAGGGAGGTTGTACATCGCCGAGTTCCATCCGCTGCTCAACGCGCTGGGCCCCAAGCCCGCCGAGGGCGAGGGCACCGAACTGCTGCTGCGCCACGACTACCTGGGCGGCCGGGACGCCGTGCAGCGGAACGCGACCTACACGTACACCGACGGACCGGCCGTCGAGGGCGCGACCGACAGTTACGAGTGGATGCACGGAATGGACGAGGTCATCAACGCGTTGACGACAGCGGGACTCGGTATCCGCCGGCTCCGGGAGAGCGACGAGCTTCCCTGGCCGCGCTGGCCGCAGATGGTCCGTACGCCGTCCGGCTGGTGGCGCCTGCCGGAGGGGGAGCCGCGCATTCCGCTGCTGTACGGCCTCCTGGCCAGCCGTTGAGAGACAGATCACAGCCACTTCGCCACAGGCCGTGGTAGTCTGCGGTCAGCACTTGTGTACGCCCCGTCTCGGGCGCCGGTGCTGAATCCCCTTCTTACGCTGACACGCCCGTCGCGTTTCCGATCGGGCGACCAGCTTCTTCGCATCACCTTCCGAGCGCGGTCAGCCGTAGCTCCTTCAGGTGATCTTCCCCGCCGCACCGAGGCGTGAGCACGCCGCCTCCCCCCGGCACACCCCTCCCTTCTTCATGACCTCATGATTCCGTCCTCGAAAGGACCACCTCTCATGACCACCACACTCGAACACCCTCCCGTACGGAAGCAGCTCCCGGCCCACGCCACCGGTGTCCTCGACATCGCGCCCAACGGGCAGGGGTACCTGCGCGCCGCCGAGAGCTGCCTGCCCACGCCGACCGACGTCCAGGTCTCCGCCGCGCTGATCCGCCGTCACGGCCTGCGCAAGGGCGACACCGTCGAAGGCGTACGCGGCGGACCCCGCGCCCTCGCCGAGGTCGAGCGGATCAACGGCCGCACCCCCGAAGAGCTGCGCCGCCGCCCGCACTTCCACGACCTCACCCCGCTGCACCCGCGCGACCGGCTCCGCCTGGAGCACCCGGCGAGCGGCATGGCCGGACGCGTCGTCGACCTGGTCTCCCCCGTCGGCAAGGGCCAGCGCGGTCTGATCGTCGCCCCGCCCAAGACCGGCAAGACGGTACTGCTCCAGCAGCTCGCCGCCGCCGTCGCGGGCAACCACCCCGAATGCCATCTGATGGTGCTGCTCCTCGACGAGCGGCCCGAAGAGGTCACCGACATGCGGCGCTCCGTCCGCGGCGAGGTCTACGCCTCGACCTTCGACAAGACGCCGAAGCAGCACATCGCCCTGGCCGAGCTCGTCGTCGAGCGCGCCAAGCGGCTCGTCGAACAGGGCGAGGACGTCGTCATCCTGATGGACTCGCTCACCCGGCTGTGCCGCGCGCACAACAACGCGGCCTCCTCCGGTGGCCGCACCCTCAGCGGCGGCGTCGACGCCGCCGCGGTGCACGGTCCCAAACGGTTCTTCGGCGCCGCGCGCCTCGCCGAGGAGGGCGGCTCGCTCACCATCCTCGCCACCGCCCTGGTGGAGACCGGCTCCCGCGCCGACGACTACTTCTTCGAGGAGCTCAAGAGCACCGGCAACATGGAGCTCCGCCTCGACCGTACCCTCGCCTCACGGCGTGTGTTCCCGGCCGTGGACATCATCCCTTCCGGCACCCGCCGCGAGGAACTGCTCCTGCCCGGGGCCGAGTTGACAGCCGTACGCGGCCTGCGACGCGCCCTGCAGACCCGGGACGCCCAGGCCGCCCTGGACACCCTGCTGGAGCGGCTGCGCGCCACGCCGGACAACGCGACCTTCCTGCGTCAGGTCCAGCCGACCCTGCCCACCGCCTGACCCCACCGCGAATCCGCCGCGCCGGACCTCCCGGACCTCTCCCGCGTGTGGCATCCGGGTACTGCATCCCCTCGCTCGGGCCTGGCACCCCGGCGCACGGCGACTCCGTTCCTACGTTGACGGTATGACAATCGGATTCCCATCCCGGATGGTCGTCTCGTTGACCGCCTTCTCCTGCTCCGCCCTCTGTGTGGCCGGAGCACTGGCCCTCGCGCCGAGTCCGGCCCTCGCCCGCCTCGGTACGGGCCTGCCGAGACCCATGGCCGCCCAGACGCCCTACCTCCAGCGGGCCGGGACGCAGGTACGCACACGGTCCGACGCCCCCGCGCTGCCGGACGTCTCGGCGCTGTCGTGGGTGGTGGCCGACTCAGGCACCGGCGAGGTGCTCGCCGCGCACGACGCGCACCTCAAGCTGCCGCCCGCCAGCACCCTCAAGACCCTCTTCGCGCTCACCGTGCTCCCGGCGCTGCCCGCAGGCATCCAGCACACCGTCAAGGAGGAGGAACTGGAGGGCATCGGCGACGGCAGCAGCCTGGTGGGCGTGGCCGCGGGGCACACCTATCGCGTGTCCGACCTGTGGCGCGGCGTCTTCCTCAACTCCGGCAACGACGCCGTGCACGTACTGGCCGCGATGAACGGCGGCTGGCACCGGACGGCGGTCCGGATGCAGGCCAAGGCCCGCTCGCTGGGCGCCCTCGACACCCATGTCGAGTCGCCCGACGGCTACGACACCCCCGGCCAGGTCTCGTCGGCGTACGACCTCGCGGTCTTCGGACGGGCCGGCCTGCGCAACCCGGAGTTCGCGCGCTACTGCTCCACCGCCCAGGCCACCTTCCCCGGCGACGGCTACCCGTACCAGATCCAGAACACCAACCGGCTGCTGACCGGCGCCGACGGGGTGGCGCCCTACCCGGGCCTGATCGGCGTCAAGAACGGCTACACCACCCACGCGGGCAACACGCTCGTCGCCGCCGCGCACCGGGGCGGACGCACCCTCCTCGTCACGGTGATGAACCCTCAGGCGGGTGGCGGCACCACGGTGTACGAGGAGGCCCGCTCGCTGCTCGACTGGGGCTTCGCGGCCGCCGGGCACGTCGAACCCGTCGGATCGCTCCCCGACAGCCGGCCCGCCCCGGCGGCGGGCGCCTCACCCGTACAGGCGAGGACCGGGTCCGCGGGCGGCCCCGACGGCGGCTGGCCGGAGGCGGCCGGAATCCTGGGCGCCGCGGGTCTGGGCGCGGGCGGAGTGGCCCTCGCTCTGCGTCTCAAGGGTGTGCGGGCCACCCGCGACTGACCCGCCGGCAGCCACAGCAACAGCCCCAGTGTGATCCACGTGTACGTGTTGCTGCCGAGGAATCCATCGAGGCCGGAGGAGTCGTCGAACCAGAGCCACACCACGCTGCTGCACAGCACCGCGTACAGGGCCGCCGCGACCCGCGCCCGGTGCCGGTGCAACAGTACGGCGAAGGACGGCAGCAGCCAGACGAGGTGGTGCACCCAGGTGATCGGGCTGAGGAGACAGGCGGCGAGCCCGGTGAGGGCGAACGCGGCCGTCCAGTCCTCGTCGGCCAGCGCCCGCGAGGTCCGCCACGCCCACACGCACAGGATCAGCAGGGCGGTCGCCGCCCACACGGCCCGACTCGGTTCGCCCGGTGCGGCGAGCCGGGCCAGGACGCCCTGCAGCGACTGGTTGGAGACATAGGCGAGACGCCCGATGCGATTGGTGTCCCACAGTGCCTCGGACCAGTAGAAACGCGAGGCGTCCGGCGTCGCCCAGGCCGCGAGACCGGTGGCCGCCGCGGCGACGGCCGTCGCGACGCCGGCGG
>LRTP01000296.1 GCA_001550305.1 Streptomyces diastatochromogenes | reverse complement strand
CCACCCACCACCCACCCACCCAACCGGACGACCGGATTCAACCCCCACCACGCTTGCACAGCCACACGAAGACCCACCGGACCCCACTGCACAACACCAGCAAAACGAGCAAGACAAGCAAGACGAAAAGGACTCCACCCACAGCCCCGACCAAGCACCAGACCACGAAGGCCACCCCCGAACCAACCAACCACACCCCCCACCCCCACACCCACCTGAAGGCCCCACCACCACACAACCCCCCACCACCCCTGATCTCCCGACCATGCCCACACGGGAACCGCTCGCGGACAGTAGCCGCAGGGCCGGAAGAACGACCGCAGTGAGCGACGTCGAGCTGCGTGACCTACTGATTCGCTCCCAGCAGCTGAAGAGCACGCACCGAGGCAAGGAAACGCGCCGCGGACAGCTCTTCAATGCCTTCCCGCGCGACCTACCGCGCGCCCGGGGGCCGGAAGCACACTCCGGCCAACGGGAGACCTGGCCCTGTTCGCTTTCGGTGACAGCGTTGTTGACGGGTTTCAGCAGCAGCGGGCAGGTAAAGGACATCGCTGATGTCCGCGGGAAATGACCGCACCGCCGCGCGACCGAGACGCCGAGGACCTTCCGTGTCGGATCATGAGCCAAGAGCCGCCTACACCGAACTCGCGGATCAGGAAGTGCGCAGTCTGCGAGTGCGCTACTGCCGGCTGCGGACCGCTGGAGGCGAACCGGTCGCCGAGCTGGAGGTGCTCTCCTTCCACTTGCGGTTCGGTGCGGCGGCCGTTGCCGCGGAGGGCATCGGTGGCGTGGAAACCCAGCCCGGGTTCCGGCGTCAGGGGCACATGGGTCGACTCCTCCGACAGACGTTGGCCGGCATGGCCCAGCGGGTGGACGTCGCCTGCGTATCCGACGGTATCGAGGGGGTGTACGAGCAGTTCGGCTTCGTCGGAGCCGTCGCCGAAGGGCACCTGGTCATCCCCGTGCGCAACGTCGAACAAGCAGCGGGAGACGATCTGGGTACCGCCGTCCCGGGCATCCGCAGCGGCTCGCCGGCCGATCTCCCCGCGATGATCCGTATGTACAACACCGCGCACGCCCAGCGGCCCTGGACCCACGCACGGCACACAGGCTGGAACCGGCTCATCCCCCAGGCCACGTGGAAGCCCGGGTCGCAGACCCTGATCCTGCAGACCGATGGTGCTGCCGCCGGCTATGCCGTGCTGCAGGGCCGAGCGTTCGGCGACCCTCTGGGTTCGCTGACCGTGGACGAACTGGTGGCCGAGAATGCCGCCGCGGCACGCATGCTGCTCATGGCCATCGCCCGACTCTGCTGGAAGCGGCGTCTGAGCGAATTCACCGTGCGGGAGCCGGTCGACAGCCTCACCGGCCGAGTGGCTCGCCATATGGGCTGCACCTACCAGCAGAGATATCCGCCGAGCGGCGGGATGATGGCCGCCGTCCTGAACCGGTCGTCCCTGCTGCGGAAGCTCGAGCCCGAGCTGCGGCGCCGGGCTGCCGTGCAACAGCCAGAGCAGGTCTACGACAAAGCGTTCGACGCGCTGCGACGCGGCGATCTGTTCCCCGATGACAAGGCGCTCATCCGGCTGCTTCTTGGCTACTGGTCGACCGATGACGCACACGTGCACGGCATGTCGGTCCCCGAACAGTACCGGGACCTTTGCAACGCTTGGTTCCCCGGAGGCGGCACGCAGTCTCTGCCGACGCCGTACGCACACCGCCTGGACCGGTACTAGAACCTGCGCCGACGAGACGGCGTGACCAGCCTGTCCCCCGCACCAAGGCGCAGCCCCATGCCGTCCTGGCAAGCACCACCGTGCCGTCAAAACGAGAACCGACAGCGCCTGTACACGAGTTCGGGCAGCACTCGAAGCGCTCTACAGAAATCGAACAGTTCACGACTTCAGGCAGCACGGGCCCCTGCCGACAGTTCAGCAGGGGCCCACGACGTAGACAGCTGTGGAAGGCCGGGACCCGTCTTCGATGAGTGGCATGCCGACCGACATCAGCTACCGTCTGCTGCCGGTCTGATCGCCCGGCCTCACTTCAGATGTCGGGTGAAGAACTGGGCTGCGGCGTCCCCCGCGAACTGCGGGACGCCGGTGTGCCCGCCCATATTGGCGTGAAGGGACTTCTCGTTGGAGCCGAAAGCGTCGAACAGGTCCAGGGCCGCCTGCCGGTCGTTCCCTTCGTCGTCCCACTGCAGCAGGACGTGCAGTGGAATGGTGACCTGGCGGGCCTCCTCGAACATGGCGCGAGGAACGAAGCTCCCGGCGAAGAAACCGGCGGCCACGATGCGCGGCTCGACTACCGCCAGCCGGATGCCGATGGAGATCACTCCGCCCGAGTACCCGACCGGGCCGCCGATCTCAGGCAGCGAAAGGAGGGCGTCCAGGGCGGCCTGCCATTCCGGGACCGCCTTGTCGACCAGCGGGAGGATGACGGCGTCGACGATCTCGTCGCTGACCGGCTCGCCGGTCTGCATCGCCCGGCGCAGGTCAGCGCGGGCCTGCTCGACGGCGGGCCAACGGCGCCGGTCGCCGCTTCCGGGGAGCTCGATGGTGGCCGTGGCGAAGCCCTCCGCCGCGGAGTAACGGGCCCGGGCCGCCAGTCGGGGGTACATCTTGCGCAGCCCGAGGGGAGGGTGGCCGAGCAGGATCAGCGGCGCCGGTGCGGATGTGGATGCGGGTGTCCACAGGATGCCGGGGATCTCGCCGAGGGTGAATTCGCGTTCGAGGACGCCGTCGTCGAGGCGTTGTTCGGAAGTGAATTGCATGGTCGTGCCTTTCGGGAGTGCACTGGAACGGCGCTCCCGGACGACCTGCCTATCGCCCGACCGTGACCCCGGAGGGGAGCACCCATGTCGATACTGCGTTCACGGGTACCACCTCCTCAATCTCTCGCACGGCCTCCGGAAACGTAGCAGTGGTCACCCTCGTCCGCCAAACGGGTTTTTGCCGAGTCTCTACGACGGCAGGGTGCACTACCGCTGTCGTCTCTCATGAACATCGAAGACGACGCACCACCGACGCCCCCCAAACTCGCGTACAGGTGCCGTCGGTTCTCGGGTCAGACACAAATTCCGTGGGGACGATCAACGGGGTTCGACTTCGTCACCAGACGTGAGCGACGGCGTTCAGCCGGCCCAGCCCGCGGTGTTCGAGTACGACTCATGGCTTTCAAGGGCGACTCCGGGCAGTACACCCGCTACGTCGCCCGTGAGTTCACAGCCCAGCAGGCCAGCACCGGCCCGGCCCCGGCCGGGCCGGTGCTGCCCGAGGGCTTGGATGGCGCTCTGGTCCTCCAGGCCGTTGAACTGCTCGTGTCCACCCAGTTCGGGTCGGCGTCGATGCTCCACCGCAAGCTGCGCATCGGCTTCGCCCTCACGGAGAAGCTGCTGGACTTTCTCCACCAGCTGGACATCGTCGGCCCCTCCGACGGCTCCAAGGCACGCGAGACCAAGAAGAGATGAACCGGCCCACCAACCGAATCCAGAAGCTCCAGCAGCACCAGCCACTGGGCTTCGTCGCCCGCTGGGCCTTGCGCGCCGCCGCCCTCGGCCCGCTCGGGGGCGCATGGGAGGTCGGCCCGTGGCGGGCGCAACTCGGCTGCGTTCTCCTCGCTGCATTCCTCACGTTCTACAGCCTCGGCTGATCCCACCGCCCGTCTCACGGCCCGCCCCGGGCCACCAAGGACCCGCCCAGCCAAACCGGCCGGGCGGGTCCTTCGCGTTCCCCGCCACCCTCTCCCCCGCCAAGGAGCACCCCGTGGAACCCTGCGACCTCACCCTCACCGAACACCAGCAGACCGAACACACCCCCGCCGACCACCGCCATGCCGACCGTCAGCTTGCCGGTTGAGGGCCTGGAACAGATCTGGGCCCTGTTCCCCGGGGCCCGCCCCGGCACGCGGCCCAGATACCTCCCGGCCGCGCCCGCCCACGCCGCGGCCGGGCTCTACACCGACGAGGCGTACATGGCGCCCGTCCGCGACCTGGTCCGCCGGGAGGAAGCCCTCAACTCCTCCGGGCGCAGTCCGAGCGGACGGCCCTCACTCCGGTGCCGCTCCACCAAGCCGCTGGTTGCGGGCGCCGACAGCCCAAGCGAGCGACCTGGTTGTGCAGGGGCCGGAATTGCGCAGGGTCGGAACGCTGCCTCTTCACCAGTAGATCCTCGCCGCGCTTCCCGGGACCAGCATCGACAACGCGGCGGACTGGACGAACTTCGTCAAGCGCACCCGGGCCGACTACATCAGTAGCCGGCGAAGCGACAGCTAAGAAGTCGGTTTCTCTCGTGGGTCAGCCCCGGCACCATGGTCGTCGATAGGTTCATACGCGAGAGGACCGGTGCAGCGAGTGTCTGGGGGCGGACAAGCGGCTTTGACGGAGCTGTGGCAGCGGCGTTGGCCCAGTTGCCCTCCGGTTGGGTACAAGCTCCGTGACCCGTATCGGGATGTCTGGGTACGTTTTCACAGCCTGCCGGAGTCGAAGCGGTACGCGGAGGACGAGAGCGAGTACACCGTTGTCCTGGAGCGTTACAACACCGTCCTCGATGAGTTGTTCGCTGATGCGGACGTGTATGTGATCACTCCGCTCTGGACGACCGAAGCCGAGGTTCCGTCAGTCCAACCCGCCGCGGGGTATTGGCAGAGTCTGCTGGTGGAGGACGATCCTGACCCTGGGTTCCGCACATACGGCCACCTCTTCGCCGCCCGCCGACCCTGGCGGCGTGGCTGCATCGACGAGTTGCTCCGAGACATCGCCGACGACAAGGTCGCGGGAGTCCTCATCACCGACACCCGGATGCAGCGCATCCACCACCCCTACGACGGTGGCGCAGACGTCTTCCTCGCCACGTCCGAGGAACGGGACCAGGTGCGCGATCGGCATGCCGACTGGCTTTCCATTCATCCGTCGGGTCTCTGACTGGTTCGGATCACCGCTCCACTCAGAATGGTCTTCACCGCAAGTACCGGGTTGAGAGGCTCGACGAGTTCCTTGGTGGCAACGGCCACGAGGCGCGCGGGTGCATCACCGTCCAGCAACGCGCTCACGTACTCGATGGCCTCCGCAGGCGAGAGCACGGGCAGTCTCTGGCGCAGTGTCCGCACAGCGTGCATCCGTCCGCGTGTAGCGGCGACTCCACGTAGCGCATCGTGTAGATCGTCCACTGCGGTGCGCACCGGCAACCCACGTATCCGGGCTCGATAGTCGGCCTCCCACTCCCCGGTTACCGCGGAGACCACGCCGATCCGGTGTAGTCCCCCGTCGATGCGGTCGACCAGGTACGGCCCGTTGCCGACCAGCATGAACTCGGAATTCCGAGTGCGTACGAACTCCT
Source organism: Streptomyces diastatochromogenes (assembly GCA_001550305.1). Taxonomy (GTDB): domain Bacteria; phylum Actinomycetota; class Actinomycetes; order Streptomycetales; family Streptomycetaceae; genus Streptomyces; species Streptomyces mirabilis_D. Next base: position 12,701 of record LRTP01000296.1, on the reverse strand, counting down.
CGGACTGCCACGAGATGATCCATACCAGCTCGTGCTGCTCGACATGGACCACAGCCATGCGCATCGCGTCCACACCCGTAGCTCGCCAACTTTGATAGTCGCGCTCCAGCTGTTCTTCGACAGCCTGAACTGCGGCTTCTCTCTCAATCACACGTGCAGCATCCCGTACGGGCACCTGACTTGGCCAGGGAATTCGCACTGCCCAGGGCTATGTAGCAGGGGTCTGGTGGACCTGCTTGCTCAGGAACACGACAGCTGCGGAAAAAGTGCCGTGCGCCAGCATTCTTGGCGCCCGACGGGTCGCCGCTTGCGCCGAGAGACGGGGAAAGTCTCTCGTGAAATCTCCCCGCCTCACGACATTCCACTCTTGGCTGGTGTCACAGATTCATAGGCGTCCGGCTTCTTGTGCAATTTCTGATCGGAGCTCGGGAACGGGCTCTCTTGCTGCAGCAGCAAAGAGGACCTGGCGTGCCGTAGGAGGGAGGAACTCGGTTGGCCAGCCTTTGAGTGCCCGGAGCGCCATACGACGGTTCCTACTCGTTCGATTGTTGAGGGCAGTTTCTATCAATTGCCACCCGTGGCCGGGGTGGTCGTCCAGTCGACTCACGATGATGTCGAGAATCCCATCGACCTCATACTCCATTCCGAGGCCCAGTTCAGTTGTCGGACCGGTTCGCAAGCCCTGGAGAGGCAGGAGGCGTTCTGCGGCCTCGACGACCGCCGAGATCTCCTGGCTCGGACAGCCGTCGATGAGCAGGAACCAGATGGTGCTGTCGTGAGGTTGTGACTCCACCCTCCGCAGCAGCGCCGGACGGACGGGGATGTTCATCAGCCTTGCCGCCCATGCCGCAAGACGGAGAGTGGTCGGCTCCTCGTCAGTAAGGCCGGAGAGTACGACTTTCCGGGATGCCGGATGTCCAACCAATTTCGTGAATTTGTGCCGAACGTGCCGCCATTCATGATGTTCCCGGCATTTTTCGCTCGCGTATGGGTCATTGAGAAATCGGTTGATCGACAAGAGGCTCCAAAGCTGCCGCAGCGTGATGCCTCTTGCTGTGGCATGACGCAGATAACCTGTCAGCGCGCGTACGGCGTCGTCATACGCCCCCAACGCTGGCCCCGGTCCATCGACGTCGGTGAGCGCTTCGAGGAGCCTTCCCGCACCGTCCAGAGTTACCTCGTCCAATGACTCTCTGGACAGGACATCAGCGAGATCACCGACTTTCGCGGCGGTCAGCGCGAAGTAGCTGTCCAGTACGTCGCCTGTGCACGACTCACGGATCAACCAGTCCCTGATCTCAGGATCGGACGCTCCTTCGAGGCGGCGGACGGCATCGACGCGAGCCCAGCCTTCCGCCTGCTGGGCCAGTTCGAAGAGAGCCCGGTAGGGGTCGGCCTGGGAGCGTAGCAGGGCTTCACAGGCCTCAGCCGAGAACTCCCAGAAGGTGCCCAGGGTCTTCAAGATTTCACTGTCGTGGTCAGTCCCGGCCATGCCCAGCAGCAGCATCCCGAACTGGACGGCATTGGGGTGCTCACCGCGCATGGTGAACCACCGACCCAACTGGCGCACGCGATCGGAGGGGAGGGATCTCTCTTGGAGAGTTGCCTCGAGGGTTCGCGCATGGTCGCGCCACACGATGCGCCGAAGCTGCTTGTCCAGGGTGGACACTGCCGAGCGATCGGGAACGGAACTGGTCAGACGTGTGGCAGCGGCGGCGATCCGTACCGCAGCGTCCTTCGATCGGTTGGCGCGGCGGCTTGGCTGGGGGGTCTTCTGAGGGAACTGATGGTGCCGTGGCCGCTCCGACCGCTGACGCTCAACTGCCTGGGCATGGCTGTAGAGGGAGGGCTGACCACTGAGGGTGCCGCCGAGGTCCCATGACTGAGGGCGGCTCACCGGACGAGGACCCGGCTGTCCTTTCGCTTGATCATGCGGTGATCTTCGCAGGTGAGCTTGGGGCGAGCAAGAGCCATGCCTCTTCCCCAGTCGGCCACTCCGCGCACCAGCCGACCCGCCGCCGCGCTCACGGTCCTCGGCTGGACGCTGCTCAGCGCGTTCGCGCTGCGCGGTCCGAGCCTGCGTTCCCGCGTCGCCTACCACGCCCGGGGCGCCGTCCGGCCCGATCCGCAGGTCGCTCCGCAGCGCGCCCGGCCACCGAAGACTTCAGCGACCTCGATGAAGAGGCCGACAGCATCCGCCAGTTCCAGCAGCGCTGACCCTCCGGTCCCTCCGCCTGGTCCTCGCCCACCACGACCTGGTAGGCGAGGACCGGACAGGCCGACTGGCCACCCGCCATAGCACCGTGCCCCGCCGACGCATCTGCGCCGGCGGAGCGCGCTGCTTGCAACCCACCGAAGTCTGGAGGACACGCCCGTGTTCATCCCCGGCCCGCGCCGCGAGATCGGCCGGCCCCACCCTTCCGCCGCGGCCCCCGCTACCCGCAGCGCCCCGTCCGGTTGCCCGGCGTCTGGGAGCAGTGATGCCATGCCCCAGGAAGAAGCGTCGCCGCCGAGAGGTGAAGCGGGTTCCGCACAGCTGCGGGACGCTGCCAACTGGAGTTCACGCGGGTTCCGTGAGGGCTTCGGTACGGGGAATCACCGCAAGTGAGCAGGTGAGGGCTTTGTCGCTACGTGTCACCTATGAGTGTCAACTTCTCCGAGTTACTGGCAGATAGTGCGAGATGGCGTCTGAAAAGTCGGCCAGCGGGACGTTCTTGCCAGTCGCCGTAGGCGCAGCATGGCCATGGCGAGGTAGATGACGTTTTCCGAGTTGACGCGGAAGTATTCGTAGTCCTTGGACAGGCGTCGGCACCGTCCCAGCCAGGCGAACGTCCGCTCTACGACCCAACGGCGTTGGACAACAGCGAAGTAGGGCACTTCAGGGAGCGGGGCTCCGGTCTTGGCCCAGGTGTGGCGGAACCCGCCGGCCCGGCATTGCGCGATCTGCACGGTGATGCCGGTGGCCTGCCGGATCCAGGCGTGGAAATCGGCACCGCGGTAGCCCCGTTCGGCCCAAATGCTCTTCAGCCGTGGAAAGTTGTCGGCTGCTTGGCAGAGCAGAACTTCGGCGCCGTCCCGGTCGTCGACGCGCCGATCGTGGGCCACCCGTCAGGAACTGCGGATCGCGATCGTGACCTGGATCGAGAGGACCTACCACCGACGCCGCCGGCAAGCCTCGCTCGGCCGGCTGACCCCCATCGAATACGAAACCGTCATGACCACACCGGCCCTCCAGGCCGCATGACCGAACCTGACCTCACCCAAACCTGCAGCAGATCCTGCTTGCAGGATCATGCTCACATGCGTGCGATAGGTTGCCCGTCATGGCTGAACTCGGACCCGTCGACTGGCCGCCTACCCCGATACGGACCGAACGGCTCGTGCTCCGCGAGTCCGAGCCTCGGGATCGTGCGGCTTTCATCGAATTGTTCGCATTGTCGGAGGTGCGCACCTACCTCGGTGGCCCTCGACCGCGTGATGAGCTCGAACGGGCGGTGCCTGAGGTACCCGGGCGGCGACCTGGCCTTTTCGTGATCGATCTCGACGGAGCGATGATCGGCACCATCACGCTCGATCGACGCGACGCAGAGCGTCCGGGTCACGTCCGTCCGGATGCCGAGGAGACCGAGCTCGGCTATATGTTCCTGCCGGAGGCCTGGGGACGCGGATACGCCGCCGAGGCGTGCAAAGCGGCACTCGACTGGTTCGCCGACGCGCTTCCCGGCGAGCCTGTGGTGCTCTGCACCCAGACCGCCAACGCCCGCTCGATGCGCCTCGCGGCCAAGCTGGGGTTCACCGAGGTAGAACGCTTCAAGGAGTTCGGCGCCGAGCAATGGTTCGGTGTGTGGTCCTCGGTGTAGTCACCGACCCCGACGTACCGCTTACACAACTGGTCACTGACCGGCTACACACAAGGAGCCGTTTTCAACCGTGGTTTGAGCAGGTCAGGTGGAAGGTGAGGACGGCCTGGACAAGGCTGGAGATGCGGGTGGGGCAGCACCGCAGCTTACGCAGCAATCGCCAGGTCTTGAGCGTGGCCTTGGCCTGCTCGCCCAGCGCCCGGATTTTGGCGTGGGCGCGGTTGACCCCCTGCTGACCTGCGGAGAGCTTCTCCCAGCGACCGCGCTAGGGCACGCGGACGGTTCCTGCGGCTCCTTGGTATCCCTTGTCGGCCCAGCAGCGAATGCCGGCCTCGGCCAGGGACTCGAAAATGCCATGTTCGCGGGCTGCGCGAAGGGCGTAAACAGCTCCAGGCAGCGCGAGTGAGGCCCACAGCAGTCTCCCTGCCGGGTCGGCCAGGACTTGCACGTTCATGCCGTGCTTCTTGTATTTGCCGGAATAGAAGGGCCGGTCAGCAGCGATGCGGTCGATCGGCAGGAGGGTTCCGTCCAGGATCACAAAGGCTTTGCGGGAGGCGGCGCGTACCGCTTCGGCGAGGTACGGAGCGAGGGCCGCCACCAGTTCAACGGCCTCGCTCACATACCGGTGGGCGGTGCTGAAGCTGATGCCAAACCCGGTCGCCAGCTGGGCGTAGGTGTGTCCGCATCGCAGGTGGCCAGGACCAGCAGGGCCTGCCGGTCCGTTCCGAGCCGGCGCCACCGTGTTCCGCGTTCACGGCACAGGGCCGTCAGCTTCCCGGCCAGGAACCGTAGGGCTGAACTGGACAGATCGTCTACCAGGAGCTTCGCTCCGTCACACACGCAGCGCCCCTGCTGCCGCACAACCTGAACTGCCCTGGGCAGGGAGCGGAGACTTGGCACCGGTCTTCAGAGCGCAGGTAGTGGAAGCGCCACATGTCGTCCCAGACCGAAGTCCTCAGCCTCGTCGCTACTGATGACCGCAGTGGTTCCCGCAGAAACCCCAGGCAGCGTGGCCACGCGGGACGCCACAGCCAGAAGATCCCCCTCACCGGCTCCGGTGACGAAGAAGACGTAGACGTCCCCGTCCTCCTCGCCCTCATCGAAGACTTCCACGTCACCTTGGTCTTCGAGATCGGACAGGAAGTCCTCGACCTCCTCGATCCAGGGAAACGGGTAGGAGCCGTCCGGCAGTCCGGGCGTCGGCAGCAACGGTACGTGGATCTCAACAACCATGGTGGGCACGGAGGTCATCCTGCCCTCAAAGCCTCCGCCCGGCTCAACCAGGGGCGAGCCGCGTCAGCAGCCCTGCTGAGGTTGAAAAGGGCTCAAGGGTGCTTGTGACGAAGGATCACGGCGTTCGCGTGGAGGGCGCGCGGAATCCGGGGGATGAGTTCCACCGGGTCGTCACCGGGGTAGAGGCACTGGTGGAGTGTCGGTATTCGAGAGTTGCAGTATCCGCCCGCAGGGCGAGCAGCCCCGCACCGGTCACGCCAGCGGTGACAAGGCGTACAGCTCCGCAACAGGCGCTGTCTGCGAAGACGCCGGATCAAGCACACGATCCCGGGTGTCAGTAGTTGAGGTACAAGAAATCCCGGTGAGATTGATCTTGCTGGGGTTCCGCTACTCCGCAGGGGGTTCGGGCTTGCTGGGCCCGGGGCAGCGTTCCCTTCTTCGGACTCCGCCGGGTCGGACCAGGGGCCGAAGGGACCGTGCTATCCGTCCGGCGATGACGAGGACGTTGGAGCCCTTCCAGCGGTCCGGCAGCATGGGGATCAGTGGGAGTATCCGTTCCGGGCCTGCGCGAGCAATTGGGCCACCACGTCGTCGGTTGCTGCGCGCACCGAACTCGGCCCGGTCGGCGAACGGCACCCCGAGCAACTCGCAGATCACCAGTGAAGGCACCGGTAACTGGAACGCGGAAACCAGATCGAAGGGCGGACCGGCGGCCTATGTCACCGACGCGCGTCGCCCGGCGTAAGCAGACTACTGACTTCGGCTCGTTAACTCCCTCTCCCCTCCGGCGATCTCGCTCACTCGGTCGACTCCTGGCCGCTGAGCAGGTCGAGCAGGCTGGCGGGGGCGTTGTTGCCGAAGATGAGCTGGTGATTCTTGTCGGATTCGGCGGCGAACTGGGCACTGCGGGGGAAAAGGGCCTGCTCGTACTCCGCAAGGGCGGCTTCGATGTCGTCGGGGTGTGCGGCGATGGCTTTGCCGAGTTCGGCGCCGTCGAACATGGCGAGGTTGGCGCCTTCCCCGGCGAACGGTGACATGAGGTGGGCGGCGTCGCCCAGCAGCGTCACTCCGGGGACGCGGTCCCAGCGGTGGCCGATCGGCAGGGCGTTGATCGGGCGCGGGGCGAGGGCGGTTTCCCCGTCAGTGATGAGTGCGGTGAGTTCAGGCGCCCATCCGGTGAATTCTGCCGCGACCTGGACCGCCGCCGTTTCGGGGCTGGCGAGGGTGGCGGTGATCCAGTCCTGCGGCTTGTTGAGCGCGACGTAGGTGTGAAGAACGGCGTCGGCCTCTCGGTGGCCAAGGATCCCCTTGCCGGCTGTGACGGCGAACAGGGAACCGTCGCCGGCGGCCTTGGCCGCTGCGGGGTGGCGCTGGTCGGCGTCGTACAGGTAGGTCTCGATGAACGACGTGCCGACGTACTCGGGCTTCGCGTCGGAGAGCAGCGGCCGGATCCTCGACCAGGCGCCGTCCGCGCCGACGAGGAGGCCGGTCGTCACGGTTGGCCCATCGGCGAAGGTCAGCTCGTGCCTGCCGTCTCCGAGGGGGCGGACACTGGTGACCTTGTGTCCCCATTGGATCATCTCGTCGGGCAGCGAGTTGATCAGAAGCTGACGCAGGTCTCCGCGGAGCACCTCAGGGCGACCGCCCGTGCCGTCGTCGGGCTGGTCGAGCAGTACCGCGCCGTGCTGGTCGAGCACGCGCAGGGCCTCGCCGCCTTCGTGGATGATCGCGCGGAACTCGTCGGTGAGGCCGGCCGCTTCGAGGGCGAGCTGCCCGTTGTACTCGTGGATGTCGAGCTGACCGCCCTGCGTGCGGGCGTCCGCCGATATCTCGGCTTCGTAGATGGTCGCGGGGATGCCGTGCAGGTGCAGGACCCGTGCGAGGGTCAGGCCGCCGAGCCCGGCGCCGACGATCGTGACGGGAGTGGTCATGGTGGTTTCCCTTTCGCTTGGACACCGCTCTACTGCGATACAGTGTTCGCAGTACCGGCGCCACGATAGCATTACTGCGAACAGTGAGCGCAGTAATGAGGAGGAAAACCGATGGACGACGCTCACACGGTGATCTGGAACCGGCCGGAGCGGGCCGCAAAAGGCCCCGCGCCGTCACGCACGCGGGCGGAGATCACCAGCGCTGCTATCGCGATCGCCGACGCCGAGGGCATCGAGGCGCTGTCCATGCGGCGCGTCGCCAAGGAGCTGGGAACGGGCACAGCCTCGCTCTACCGCTACCTGGCATCCAAAGACGACCTGCTCGACCTCATGCTCGACGCCGTAGCGGCCGAAGACGGCGGCCCGCCTGCCCCCACCGGCGACTGGCGCAGCGACCTGCGAGGCCTGGCCCATCGCTCCCGGGCCGCCTTCCACCGGCATCCCTGGATGACCTCCCTCGCAGCAGGGCGCCCATCGCTCGGACCGAACTCCCTCGATGCCATCGAACACGCACTCGCCGCCCTAGATCCCCTCGGCTTCGACATCGACGTCATGATCACCGTCGTCGACACGCTGCAGGCCTTCGTCCGCGGCTACGCCATCGGCGAGCTCGCCCAACAGGAAGCCGTCCGGCGCGCCGGAGTCGGCATCCAGCAATGGATGGACGCCCATGCGCCCTACCTCGACAAAGTCGTCAAGAGCGGGCGCCATCCACTCCTCGCCCAGGTCATTCGTGATGCCGAGCTTCCCCACGCGGCCGACAGCGCCGAGCGCGGTTTCGAACTGGGACTCGAACGACTCCTCGACGGATGGGAGGCCAACCTCCCGGTCCGGCCCTGACGATCCGGCACCGTCAACTGAGGGTTCGTCGGGGAACTCCACACCCCGACGCCGGCCTCCGCGCGCCGAACCCTCGACGCAACGCGATTCCCCGAAACGACCCGCCAGGGCTTGCACGGATCGGCGGACGCCTCGTCGTATCTGCTGTTGGGCCGGCTCGGCCACCAGCCCCGGGGGAAGTCGATCCGCTACTTCAAGCCCTCTCCCGAGGCGATCTCGGAGCTGACCAGCCTCCTCCCGCCCGGCGATACGCGGCGCTGACTCACCTATCTGGGTCAAACGAGGGAGCCGGGCCCGGTGACCGCGTCGTCTTGGGGGCGGCGGCGTTGACCCGGGTATGGAGCCGGGAATCGCGGAGTCCGCCGTCACGATCAAGACGCACGCCGCCTCGCCGCAGCCATACGAGAACAGACCCGGTTCGGAGACATCCAGAAGTGGCGTCCCGCCCAGCGCGTTCCCGACTCCGTCCTCACGCAGGTGCGGAGCCCGTTCCTAGCGCGTGGCGTACGCGCGGATGAACGCGTGGGCTCCGTCGGCCATGGTCGGGCGGACCTCTTCCGGGTCGGCGGTGGCGGGGATCAGTTGCCGTTCGTAGGCCAGCAGGACGGTCAGGGCGCTGAAGTGGTCGGCGGCCAGGCGTGGGTTGTCCGTGTCCAGGAGTCCGGCGCCGGCGAAGTGGGCGATGCGGTCCGCCAGGTCCTGCGACGCAAGGTCCGTCGCGAGATCGTCCGTGGTCGTCGGCGCCTGCAAGCGCTGCTGGGCGATGAGGGCGAAGGCGGCGGCGTAGTCGGCGGAGCCGACGATCGACGTGCCCTCTGTAGGGAGATGGTCAGCCGGTCGACGCGTTGTTGAACGCCAACAGGTTCGGCTGCCCACTGGCAGATCGAGCAGGCGGTCGGGGACAGCCAGAATGGTGATGGCCTCTCCGACGGTCGCGGGGGTCAGATCCTTCGACGTGGAGAGCAGGTAGGCGGCGAGTCACGCCACGTGTGCCGCGGCCTGCGAGGTGCCGACGACCGTTGTGTTCACCCTATGGTCCCTCGGCTCCGGGATCGGGGCGTGAGTAGTTGAGGTACAGGAAATCCCGGTGAGATTGATCTGCACACCGGCGATCCGCGTTTATGAGCCGCAGGCGTCGGTCTGGCCGCTCCACGGCCAGCACCCGCACGGACAAGCCGCCGCTGACGTTCAAGCAGATCGCCGTGGTGGTCGCGTGGACCGTGGACGTATGGGTGAAGCGGCCGGGCGGCGCCGACTACGACGCTCCGCACATGGCCAGCGCGGTTCGCGCCAGCCCGCGCAGCCAGGCGTGGGCGTGGTCGGTGTCGTAGCGCTGATGCCACGACAGGAATATCGGTGCCGACGGCAGTTCGAGCGGGAGGGGGAGCACGACCAGGCCGAGGTCGGCGACTGCTGACCGCGTGGTGGCTTCGGGGACGCTGATCAGGATATCGGAGCCGCGCGCGAACTCCAGCGCGGCCGCTTCCGTGGGCGCGGTCGCCACCACGCGGCGGGTGAGGCCGAGCCGCGCGAGGGCGTCGTCGAGGGCATTGCTGAGGTTTCCACGTCGCGAGACGGTGACGTGCTCAGCGGCGGCGTACCGCTTTGCGGTGACGGTCCTGACGCGGGTGAGGGGGTGCCCCTGCCTCACGACGATGACGAGGCGGGTCTCGCCCACGTTCTCGGCACGGATGTCCGGTGCGCTCGGGCGGTTGGCGTTCGCCTCCAGGTCGACCTCGCCGCGCCGCAACTCGGGGGTGTCGATGCTCGATTCCGCGACGAAGCGCAATCGCACGCCCGGCGCCTGTCCGCGCACGGCCGCGAGCAGTGCGGGGCCGCTCAAGGCGACCAGGGAATCGTGCCAGCGGAGTGTGAAAGTGCGCTCCAACGTTGCCAGATCGAGTTCTCGGCTCGGTGCCAGCACCCCCTGGACCTGGTGCAGCAACTCATGCACCTGTTCCCGGACGGCGATCGCATACGGCGTCGGGGTCATCGTGCGGCCGGTGCGCACCAGGATCTGATCCCCGGTCGTGCGCCGAATCCGGCCCAGACTCCGGCTCATCGCGGGGGCGGTGACATGCAGGCGCGCCGCCGCCCCGGCCACACTGCCCTCCTCCAGCAGCGCGTCGAGCGCGGCGAGCAGGTTCAAATCCAATTGCATGTGAGTAATCCTAGCCGTGCCTGACATGCATTTGAAGTTAATTGCGAGGCTGCATACCGTTGAGGCGAAAGCGCAAGAAGTAACGCGCAGTTCGGCCCTCGACCGGCCTCAGCACCCCTCCTCAGACGGGAATACCACCATGTCCGAAACGCTTCAGACCACTGACGTCGCCGCCTCCGACGCCGACCTGCTCGCCCAGACCGCGATCGCCGCGCGTGAGGCGGGTTCGGCGCTGCGCGAGCGCTTCGGCGAGGTGGTCCGCTACCAGACCCGCGAAGAGCTGATGCGCGCGCTCGCCGCCAACGACGACACGGCCCTCGATGTCCTGCGCCCCCGCCTCACGCGCCTGCGCCCGGACGCCGGCTGGGTGGAGGACGAACTGGACGGCGGGGCGCTGCCGCCCGGCGAATGGTGGGTCGTGGATCCGGCCGAAGGCAACGTCAACCACCTGCACGCCCTGCCGGAGTGGGCGGTGACCGCCACCCTCGTGCGTGAGAACCAGCCGGTGCTCACCGCGGTCCACCTGCCGTTGACCGGCGAGACCTACACCGCGCTCACCGGCGCGGGCGCCCACCTCGACGGCCGGCCACTGCACGTCTCCCGGACCGCGGACCTCGGCCTGAGCATCGTGGCCACCAGCCAGGCCCGGCCGGACGAGGACGAAAAGGTCGTGCGGCGCGTCGGCTCCTCGATCACCGCGATGCTCTTCGACGCGCTCGTCGTCCGCGCCGCCGTGCCCGCGACCCTGCACCTGCTGAACGTGGCCGCCGGCCGGATCGACGCCTTCTGGCAGTTCGCCGGCGCCCGCGCGGACCTGCTTCCCGGAGCGCTGCTCGTCACCGAGGCCGGCGGACGGATCTCCGACGCCGAGGGCCGCCCCTGGACCCCACAGAGCCAGAGCTTCCTGGCTGCCGCGCCCGGCGTCCACGCCGAGGCCGTATCCACGCTCTCGCGCTGACCGCGCACCACAACCCGCACGCACGGAAGGACCAGATCATCATGACCACGATCGCAGTTCTCGGAAACGGCCGCGTCGGCGGCAACCTGGCCGCAGCCCTCGCCCGGGCAGGACACGAAGTGACCGTGGCGGACCGCACGCCGGGCGCCGCCGCCGACGCCGCCCGGACTGCCCGGATCATCATCAACGCCACCCCGGGTGCCGGCTCGCTGGCCCGGCTCGCCGCTCTGCGCGAAGAACTCCGGGACAAGATCCTCGTCGACGTCTCCAACGCCACCACCGACGGACCGGACGGACTGCCCGCCGATCTGATCTACCCCAGCTCGAGCCTCGCCGAACAGCTCCAGGAAGCGCTCCCCGAAACGCGCGTCGTCAAGACCCTCAACACCATGCTCTTCCCGGTGATGACCTCGCCGGCCACGCTCCCCCAGACGCCGACCGCGTTCCTCTCCGGCGAGGACCCGCAGGCCAAGCAGACCGTCCGCGAACTGCTCACCGACCTCGGCTGGCAAAAGGAATGGATCACCGACCTCGGCGGGATCCAGACCGCCCGCGCCACAGAGGCCGCGATCCTGTTCGTACCGCACGTCATCCGGTCCACCGGATTCACACCCTTCGCGATCTCAATCGCCCGCTGACTGAAGCGCTCGGGCCTGATGGAGGCTCGATTCCTTGAGGGATCGAGTCATGGCACGTCCGTCCCCTTATCCCGCTGAGCTTCGTGAGCGTGCGGTGCGCATGGTTGCGGAGATCCGCCCGAACTACTCAACCGAGTGGGCCGCGATGAAGGCGGTCGCAGCCAAGCTGGGGATCGGCGCGGCCCAGACGGTGCGGACCTGGGTCCGCACGGCCGAGGTGAATGCCGGTCAGCGGCCCGGAGGCACGTCCGAGGAAGCCACGGAGATCAAGCGGCTGCGGGCCGAGGTCGCCGAGCTGCGACGGGCGAACGAGATCCTCAAGGCGGCGTCGGCTTTCTTCGCGGCCGAGCTCGACCGGCCGTCGAAGCGCTCGTAGCGTTCATCGACACACACCGCCAGGTGTTCGGAGTCGAGCCGATCTGCCGGGTCCTGACCGGCCACGGACTGAAGATCGCGACGAGCACCCACTACGCCGCCAAGAACCGCACTCCCAGCGCCCGGTCGGTCCGCGACGCGGAGCTGAAGACGCAGATCAGCCGCGTCCACACGGACAACTGCAGCGTCTACGGGGTCCGGAAGGTATGGCGGCAACTGCACCGCGAGGGCATACCGGTGGCCCGCTGCACGGTCGCCCGGCTGATGCGTGACCTGGACCTGGAGGGCGCCCGACGCGGGAAGAAGATCCGCACCACCATCCGGGACGCCGGCCAGGAGAGGGCTGGCGACCTGCTCCGGCGCGACTTCACCGCGTCACGTCCGCATGAGCGGTGGGTGGCCCGACTTTTCCCATGTCGCCACCTGGTCCGGGATCGTCTACGGCGCGTTCGTCGTGGACGTGTTCTCCCGGACGATCGTGGGCTGCTCCGCCGCCACCAGCAAGCGGGCCAAGCTCGTCCTCGACGCCCTCGACATGGCCTTGTGGCACCGCGACCGCGCTGGAACTCCCGTCGGACCGGGGCTGGTTCATCATTCGGACGCGGGCAGTCAAGGTGGATTCAACTGGTCGTCGCAACACTTTGATCTCGGAGGTGTGCGACGTGGCCACGGCGGACTGGAGTTTGAAGACCAGCGATGTTCCGG
>LRTP01000295.1 GCA_001550305.1 Streptomyces diastatochromogenes | reverse complement strand
CGGGACCGCGGTCGGCCGTGAAGACCGCTGCGCGACGCCGCCCGTCACGGGGCCTCCCGCGCGGCTGCCCGCCACAGGACCTCCCGCGCGGCTGCCCCCTCACCGGTTCTCCGGCGGGCCCGTCCGCCCTGCTGGTTCGGCCCCTTGGTTCCCCCTCCGGGCGACGATCCCACCCACCGACACAAACCTCCCGCACTTCGAGCAGCCACGCTCAAGGAGAACGAACACGATCGCAACATACTTGTTCGCAACGAACATGTTCGCTACCTTTCAGGGGTGACAGCGATCCGCGTCACCCCTTCCGAAGGAGCGACACCTTGTCCACTCACCACCCCATCGCCGTCGTCGGCGCCGGTCTCGGAGGCCTCACCCTCGCCCGCGTACTGCACCTGAACGGCATCGAGTCCGCCGTGTTCGACCTGGACGCCTCACCCGCCGCCCGCACACAGGGCGGCATGCTGGACATCCACGAGGAATCCGGTCAGGCCGCTCTGCGGGCCGCCGGTCTCCACGAGGAGTTCCGGGCGGTCATCCACGCCGGCGGCGAGGCCATGCGCATCCTCGACCGGGAGGCCACCGTCCGGACGGCGGACGACGGTGAAGGCGGCATACGGCCCGAGGTGGACCGGGGAGTGCTGCGCGACCTTCTGCTCGGCTCCCTGCCCGACGGCACCATCCGCTGGGGCGCCAAGGTCACCGGCGTACGGACGCTCGAGGGCGGTCGCCACGAGGTGACGTTCGCCGACGGGCGGACGATCACCGCCGATCTGCTGATCGGCGCCGACGGCGCCTGGTCGAAGGTGCGGCCGCTCGTCTCGGACGCCACCCCCGCCTACCTCGACCTCTCCTTCGTCGAGGCGCACCTCCTCGACGCCGACACCCGGCACCCGGAGAGCGCCGCCGTCGTGGGCAACGGCATGATGTTCGCGCTCGCCGAGGGGCACGGCTTTCTCGCCCACCGCACCCCCGGCGGCTCGCTGCACGTCTACGCCGCGCTGCGCGCGCCCGCCGACTGGGTCACGTCCGGACCCATCGACTTCACGGACGTCGAAGCGGCCAAGGCGAGTCTCCTGGAGCACTTCGAAGGCTGGGACGAGCGGCTGCGGGCGCTGATCGCCGACGCGGACGGGGCGCTCGTCGCCCGCCAGGTCCACGCCCTGCCGGTCGGGCACCGCTGGGACCGCGTTCCGGGCGTCACCCTGCTCGGAGACGCCGCCCACCTGATGTCCCCGTTCGCCGGCGAGGGCGCCAACCTCGCCATGCTCGACGGCGCCGAACTCGCGACGGCCCTCGCCGCCCACCCGGACGACACCGAGAAGGCCCTGACCGTGTACGAGCAGGCGCTCTTCCCGCGCAGCGAGGCCGCGGCGGCCGCATCGGCGGAAAACCTCGACCTCTGCTTCGCCCCGCACGCACCCCAGCCGCTCGTCGACCGGATGGCCTTCTACCGCGCCGAGGCCGAGGCCGAGACGGCGACGGCGAACGCGACCGACTGACGCCACCCGCGGGTCCCACCCGCCCGAGCTCCGCACCCCCGTCCCGCCCGCGTCCCCGTCCCGCCCGCACCCTTCACCACCCCGTAACCAGCAGTCCGCACCCGCCACTTCCGGCACTCCCGGCCGCCTTCTATCCTCGCGCCCGGACCGGCGCCCGAGGCGGCCAGTCGTCGGGGACAGCCCGGTCCGACCCGTCATCGCACCTCCTCGTCCAACGGAAGGTGACACCACGTATGCGCCCCCCATGGCTGCGCACAGCAAGACGGTTCGGCAGTCGCACCGCGAGCAGGTCCGCCGCGGTGGTCGTGACCACGGCGGTCGTCCTCGCCCTTCCCGCCCCGGTGGACGCGGCCGGCCTCCCGCCCCAGCGGCCGGTCTCCGCCGTGGACCCACTGATCGGATCGGCGAACGGCGGCAACACCTACCCCGGCGCCACTCTCCCGTACGGGATGATCGCCTGGTCCCCGACCAGCACCACCGGTGATCAGACCAGTACGGGCGCCGCCAACGGCTACCAGTACGACACCACCCGCATCCGGGGGCTGAGCCTCACCCACGTCAACGGCGCCGGCTGCAACCCGGGCGCCGCCGGAGACGTACCGATCATGCCGTTCGTGGGTGATGTGACGTCATCGCCCTCGGCGGACACCAAGGACGCGGTCTACGCCGCCGACTTCACGCACGCCGAGGAGAAGGCCGTACCAGGGCGTTACACCCTCGGTCTCAAGACGGGCGCCACCGCCGACCTGGCCGTCAGCGAGCGTGCCGGTGTCGCCGACTTCGGCTTCCCGAGCGACCGACCCGCCAACCTGCTCTTCCGCGTCTCCAACTCCCTCAACGGCAGCCAGGACGCGCACGTCGACATCGACGCCGCGCACCGCAAGGTCACCGGCTGGGTCCTCACCGGCGCCTTCTGCGGACGCCGGGCCAACGGCGGCACCAACAACCGCAAGAGCTACTACAAGCTGTACTTCAGCGCTTCCTTCGACCGTGCCTTCTCCGACTTCGGTACGTGGAAGGACGGCACGCTGTCGGCGGGCTCGGCGTCCGCCTCGGGAGGCGAGGGGTACGCCACCGGGGCCGACCGCGCGGGCCGGGGTTCCGGCGGTTACGTCGGCTTCGACACCAGCTCTGACAACGATGTCCACATGCGCATCGGGATCTCGTACGTCAGTCTCGGCGGCGCCGAGGCCAACCTCCGTGGGGAGATCCCGTCGCACGCGAGCGTCGCCGAGGTGGCCGACGCGGGTGCCCGCGCCTGGGACCGCGAACTGAGCACCGTGCGCGTCGAGGGCGGCACCTCCGCCCAACGCACGACCTTCTACACCGCGCTGTACCACGCGTTGATGCAGCCCGACCTGATCAGCGACGCCGACGGCCGGTACTACGGCATGGACGGCGCGGTGCACCGCCTCGCCCGCGGCCAGCGCGCGCAGTACAGCAACTTCTCGGGCTGGGACCAGTACCGCGCCCAGATACAGCTGCTCGCCCTGCTGAAACCGAGGATCGCGGGCGACTTCGCCCAGTCCCTCTACAACTTCGCGCAGCAGAACAACGGGGTCTGGGACCGCTGGGTGCACATCAGCGGCGCCACCCACGTCATGACCGGCGACCCTTCGGCGGCCACCCTGGCCACCTTCTACGCCATGGGTGTGCGCAACTTCGACTACGAGGGCGCCTTCGACTCGCTGGTCCGGCAGGCCACCGTGCCCGACGCCGACGGTCTCTCGGACGCGGGCTGCCCCGGACAGTGCGTGGGTCAACGGCCCAATCTCGCCCAGTACTTGACCTCGCACTACGCCGCGCAGGACGTCTGCCACTGCTGGGGCGGCGCCGCCGAGACCCTGGAGGACGCCGTCGCCGACTCCGCGCTCGCGCGGTGGGCGAAGCTGCTCGGCCGTGACCAGGAGGCCGCGGTGTTCGCCGAGCGCGGCGCCTACTGGCGCAATGTGTTCAACCCCGCCGCCACCGCCGACGCGGGCTACATCCAGGCCCGCAGGCTCGACGGCTCCTGGGTGGGCCCGTTCAACCCGGGCAGCGACCTCGGCTTCGCCCAGGGCACCAGTGCCACGTACACCTGGATGGTGCCGCAGGACGTCCAGGGTCTGGCGGCCGCGATGGGCGGCCGGGAGAGGGCCGCCGCCCGCCTCGACGGGTTCTTCCACGCGGCGGACGGCTCCTGGTCGGTGCGCGGCGGCGACCCGCTGCGCTACGACCCGACCAACGAACCCGGCATCCACGGGCCCTGGCTGTACAACGCCCTCGGACAGCCCTGGAAGACGCAGGCGACGGTGCGGCAGATCCTGGACACCGTGTACGGGACCGGTCCTTCGGGGCTGCCCGGGAACGACGACCTGGGCACCATGTCCGCCTGGTACGTCTTCTCCGCCCTCGGTCTGTATCCCCAGAGCCCGGGCAGCGCCTCGATGCTGCTGGGCGCCCCGCTCTTCCCGAGCGCGGTCGTGGACCGTCCGGGCGGCACCGACCTCACCGTCGCCGCGCCCGGCGCGGACCCCGCACACCCCTACATCGACGCCGTACGCGTCAACGGGCGCTCCACGCAACGCTCCTGGACGGATGCCGACCTGACGACGAAGGGCGGCAGGATCGCCTTCCGGCTCGCCGAACAGCCCAACACCCAGTGGGCGACCGACCCGTCCGGTCTTCCCCGGTGAAACCGGTGGTCTCCCGGGAACAGCCCGTTCCCGGGAGACCACCGGCTCGGCTCACAGGCGGGGAGCCGCGCTGCGCAGTGCCGTGATGCAGGAGCCGATCGCCTGCTGGAGCTCCTCC
Source organism: Streptomyces diastatochromogenes (assembly GCA_001550305.1). Classification (GTDB taxonomy): domain Bacteria; phylum Actinomycetota; class Actinomycetes; order Streptomycetales; family Streptomycetaceae; genus Streptomyces; species Streptomyces mirabilis_D. Next base: position 42,754 of record LRTP01000295.1, on the reverse strand, counting down.
AGGCGCTGCACCATGTCGTCCTCGTAGATGTCGTCCGCGTCGTCGAAGGTCAGCTCCTCGAAGACCTTCGTGGCCTTCTGCAAGCTGCTGTAGAACTTCGTGCGGCGCTCCTGGACGCGCAGTTCGGGGTCCGCCTCCACGGTCTCGACGACGAGGTTCTTCATGGTGTCGTACGCCTCGGTCGCCCACTCGCCGGTGTCCTCGCCCTCGTCCAGCTCGTCGAGGAGGGAGAGGTGGCGCTCGGCCTCGGAGCGCAGTTCGGCCGGGGCGTCGAGGGTCTGTCCGGCCGGTGTCCTGATCTGGCCCTTCTCCGCGATCTGGCGGACGTAGCCGATCCGGTCGGCCGCCCTGGTCTCGGTGGCGACCGCCTTCTTCAGCTCGTCGGTGCGGGCGATGTCACGGGCCAGCTCGGCCTGCAGCGCCGGGTCCTCCTTCACCCGGTCGAGGAGCGCGGCCCGGGCCGCCTGGGCCGTGGAGGGGTCGGCGAGGATCGCCGCCCGTAGCGCGGTGGGGTTCTCGGCGACCTCCAGGGCCTTGGTGGGGCGGATGCCCTCGGCCGCGGCGGCCTCGGTGATGGCGCTGCCGCGCTCGGAGGTGGCGCTGGAGCGGGACACGTAGTACGTCTGCCACGCCTCGGCGTCCGGGAGTTCGATGTCCTGGCCCGGGACGAGGACTTCGAAGTGCGGGACGAGACCCTCGTCGGCGGCCCTGTCCCACGCCTTGTAATAGCGCATCACCCGTTCGGGGGAGCACCCGGCCAGCTCGGCGAACTCCTTCGCGGACACCTTCGGCGTCTCGTCCGCGGACTGCCCGCCGGGGCGCACGCTGCGCGCCACCATCAGGGCGAAGGCCCAGCCGCCGTTTCGCGCATAGGCACCGAAGTCGCGTGCGTCACACGAAATGGGGTCCAACACGCCCTGGATCGGGGCGGATTGGGCACTCGGATCGAGAACTACGGTCACCGGGAACTCTCCTGGGTAAGACGACGTCTAGATTACAGAGAATGAAGCCTTGGCCGAAGCTTTCAGCTTGGGTCAAGCAGACAACCAAGCACACACACGTGCAATACGGAAACAAGTAAGCCTGAAACGACGCGATGTGATGCCCTTCACCCCGATGTGGCGGAAAGTGATGAATCCCTTACGGTCGCGACACGTAGGGAAGGGGGCAGGACATCGTGAGATGGCGGGAGGAACTTTTGTGCGACCGTTCACCCTCAACTACGCCTTGCCCACAGGGCATTCGGCCGCAATACCCCCGTACCACTTCGACGTGTCCCTGCAACTGAACGTGCTGCCGGACGGCCGCCCGGCCGTCAGCGACCACGCCCTCCTCATGGCCACCGGCACGACCACCTCCACCGCCGGTTCCCAGACGCACTTCGACGACTGACGGCCCCTCACTCACATGACGGTACTCATTCTCACGGCGGAGCAGGACGTCACCGCCGACATGGTCGTGGCCAGGCTGCACGAACAGGGCGTGCCCATGGTGCGCCTGGACCCGGCCGACCTGCCGGGCAAGGCGGTGCTGTCCGCGGACTACGCGCACGGCGACTTCGACGGCTACCTCTCGGTCAACGGCCATGTGCTCAGCATGGGTGGCCTGCGTTCCGTGTGGGTACGCCGTCCGGGTGAACCCGCGGCGCACGCGGCGGAGCCCTCGCCGTGGCTCACCGCGGAGACCAAGCAGGCCCTGTTCGGAATGCTCTACTCCGCCTCCACCCGCTGGATGAACCACCCGCGCCGGGCCGAGCAGGCCCGGCACAAACCCTGGCAGCTGCGGGTCGCCCACAGCAGTGGCTTCGCGGTCCCACCGACCGTGATCACCACCGCTCCCCGGGTGGCCCAGCAGTTCGTGGAGGAGTACCGGCAGGTGGTGGTGAAGTCCGCCTCGGGGCCGCCGCCAGGCGAACCCCCGGTGGCCCTGCCGACCACACTGATCGGCCCCGACGCGGACTTCTCGGGCGTCGCGGCCGGTCCCGCGCTGCTTCAGCAGTACATCCCCAAGCGGGCCGACATCCGGCTCACCTGTATCGGCAACCAACTGTTCGCCGCACGGAAGGTCGCCGAGGCCGGGCAGGTCGACGGGCGCTTCGGCGAGACCGGACACGGCTGGGAGCCCACCCCGGTGCCCGGCCGTATCTCCCGCTCGGTCCAGGAGTACACCGCGTTCACCGGACTCGCGTACGCCGCCTTCGACTTCGCCGAGGACGAGGACGGCGTCTGGTGGTTCCTGGAGGGCAACCAGGGCGGGCAGTTCGGCTTCATCGAACTGGAGACCGGCCAACCCATCTCGGAGGCGGTCGCCCTGTGGCTCTCCCAGCGAAGACCGGCTGCCAAGGGCCATTGACGCGCGTCGACCTGGCTTGACCCTCAACCTGTGCGGCGGGGGCCCGACCTCGCCCACGAGGCGGGCACCGCGTCGAGGTGGCGCCCCCGCCCGCCGTACGGGACTCAGTCGCGCGCCGGAGGTGTGTAGAAGTCGCCGCTGGAGACCCAGACCCCCTTCTTCACGACCACGCGCTGCACGCTCCGGGTCCCGAGGTGATCGTTCGCGCCGAACCGCATCACGGGTGAGACGCCGGGATCCACCGCGGTGGCCTTCTCGTACGCCTCGGTGATCGCGGCCGAGGTGACGGGTCCCTTGACGGTCTTCACGATCTGCGCGAACACCTTGGCGTTGCTCCACCCCCACAGCGCGAGGAATCCGGCGTCCTGGCCGGGCTCGTACTTGGCCATCGCGGTCCTGAACTCCTGCACGGCGGGTTCGGTGTCGGAGGGGGCCTTGACCAGCTGTACGGCCTTGAGCCCCTCGGCGGCGTTCTTGGCCAGGGCGATCGTCGACTCCGCGGCCACGGGCGCATAGCCGTACGTGGCCTGCGCCAGCCCCTGGAGCCTGGCCTCCTTGAGGTAGGCCGCCGCCTCGGGCGAGGTGAGGATCAGGATCACCGCGTCCGGCTTCTCGGCCTTCACCTTGCTGACCACCGGCGTGTAGTCCGTCGTCTGGAACTTGACCGCCAGCCGGTCGACCACCACCGACGGGTCCACCTTCTTCGCGACGGGCTCCACCTGCTTGGCCACGTTGACGAACGCGGCCGGGTCACTGTGGACGACGAGGATCTTCTTCGCGCCGTCCTGGACCGCCCAGGCGGCGACCGCGGCAGCCTGGTCCTCGTACAGGGTCTGCGTACCGAAGAGCCCGGGGCGCGGCGGCTTGTACCAGGACTCGGAGCCACCCTGCTCGTCGACGATCGGCACCTTCGACTGCGTCAGGACGAACGGGAAGGCCGCCTCGGCCTGAGCCGTTCCGTTGGCGTTGACGATGGCCACGACCTTGTCCTGGCCGATCAGCTGGCGCGCGATCTGCACGGTCTGCTGCGGGTCGAAGGCGTTGTCCTTGACGGTCCAGTCGATCGTGCGGCCGTTGATCCCGCCCTGGGCGTTGAGCATCTTGAAGTAGGCGTCGGCGCCCGCCTTCTGCGGCACGCCGTAGGCGGCGACGGCCCCCGTGAGCGGTATCCACGCGCCGATCCTGATGGACGACTGCTGGCCGCTGCCGGCCTCGGCGGAGTCCTGCCCCGCACACGCGCCTGCGGTGAGCGCCACGGCGGCCAGGACGGCGACGGCCCCGGCGGTGCGGCGGAATCTACTGGTTCTGCGGAGCACGGCTCCACCTCATTCTCAACCTGAGTTCGGTTCGGTCACAGTGAGCGGAAGCTCCGGCGGTCGCAGCGCAAGCTCCGACAGGTGCGGCGGAAGCTTCGACAGGTACGGCGGAAGTTCCGGCAGTTGCTAGGTGGCGGTCGCGGCGGTCTCCCGGTCCCCGCTGAAATACGCCGCCTCGGCCAGGACGGCGAACGACGGGTCGCCGGGCCTTCCCTGGGCGGCGACGACGCCCTCGTGCAGCACGACCACCTCGTGGCACACGGACATCGCCCGGCTGAGCAGTTGTTCCAGCAGCACCACCGTCAGTCCGTCGTGGGCCAGCCGGACCAGCCGGTCGTAGACCTCGTCGACCAGCGCGGGAGCCAGACCGAGCGCCGGCTCGTCCACGATCAGGACGTCCGGCCTGACGATCAGCGCGCGGGCGATGGCGAGCATCTGCTGCTCGCCTCCCGACAGCGCGGCGGCGGAGGTGGACATCCGGTCGCGCAGCCGGGGCGGCAGCCACTCGGTCGTCTCCTCGAGGCGCTCGCGCAGCGGCGCTCCGGTGATGCCGGCGGCGTACGCCGCGACCTCCAGGTTCTCCCGCAGCGAGAGCGTCTTGAACAGGGCCCGCCCCTCGGGCGCCAGACTGGTGCGGGCGGTCCCGCCCCCGCCGATGTCCGTCACCCTGCTGCCCCGCGCGGGGTGCAACGAGCCGTGCAGGACACCGGCGAGCGTGCTCTTGCCCGCGCCGTTGGCGCCCGTGACGCCGAGCACGACCCCTTCCCGGACGTCCAGGTCGACATCCCGCAGCGCGACCACGCCGCCGTAGGTGTGACCGACCCCGCGGAGCCGGATCACCGACCGCTCGCCGACCCGCTCGGGCAGTTCCGCCTTGCCGCCGACCGTACCCAGGTACGACGAACGCACCTCGGGAACCTCCAGCACGGTGTCCGGTGTGCCCTCGCCGATCGTGCGGCCGAAATCGAAGGCGAGCACCCGGTGGGCGACGGAGAAGAGGTCGTCCAGCACGTGGTCGATGACCACGACGGCGGTGCCGCGGGCCTGCAGCCGCCTGATGTGGTTGGCCAGCAGTGCCCGTTCGCCTGCGTCCAGGCCTCCGAACGGCTCGTCCAGCACCAGCAGCCTCGGCTCCTCGGCCATCGCGCGGGCGAGGTCGAGGCGCTTTTGCAGACCGAACGGGAGCTCGGCCGGGCGGCGGTCCGCCACGTCGGCGAGACCGACGGCGTCGAGCAGCCGCGCGACGGAGGCCCGGTGCCCGGCCGTGATCCGGCGCCGGGTGCACAACACGTTCTCGGCGACGGTGAGTTTGGAGAAGACCTCCGCGTGCTGGAACGTGCGGCCGATGCCGAGCCGACGCCGTGCGGTCGCCCTGGTTCTCAGCAGCGGCCTGCCCGCGAAGTCGGCGCTGCCGTGGACCCGGCCGTTGCCGGTGAGCCCCGACAGGACGTTCAACAGGGTTGTCTTGCCCGCCCCGTTGGGTCCGATGACGGCCAGGATCTCGCCCTGGCGCACCGACAACGAGGCGTCTTCCAGGGCCTTCAGTCCGCCGTACGCGACGGACAGGTGCTCCAGCCGCAGCAGTGCCGGGGAGTCCGCGCCGGCGGCTCGTACCGGTGGCGGGGTGTCGACGGGAAGGTCGGCAGAGGGACTGCCGAGAGGAAGTGCCGCTGCCTGCCGCCGTTCCTCGCGCCGGGGCAGGGCACGCCGGAGCAGGGCCCGCGCGGGCCGCGCCAGGAAGGGCACGGCCCCTCCGGGAAGGAAGAGGAGCACACCGATCAGTACGAGGCCCTGCACGACCGGCTGCGGCAGCCCGACGGCGGACGAGAGCGAGGGGTTCCAGGTCAGGTAGGCGCCACCGGCCACCGCGCCGAGGACGGTCCCCACCCCGCCGAGGACACAGGCCGCGACGAGCGCGATGCCGAAGCCGAGCGAGAACGGGTCGGGGCTGACGAAGCCGGTGATCAGACCGAGCAGCACGCCCGCGAAGCTGGTGCACGCGGCGCTCGCCGCGAAGGCCAGGGCCGACTGCGCCTCGGGCGCGATCCCGATCGTACGGGCCGCCAGCGGATGCGACTTGGCGGCGACCAGCCGCATCCGCAGTCCCGAGGCCGCCGCGGGCACGGCCAGCGCGAGCACCACGGCGGCAGCCCCCACCGCGAGGTACTGCGGTTCGGTGCCGCCGCCCGCGAGGGTGCCGAGGCCAAGGACGCTGCGCAGTTGCAGCACCGGCGCTCCCTGGTCACCGCCGGTCACGCTGCTCCAGCGGTTGATCAGTTCCAGTGACACCATGGTGAACGCGAGGGTCAGCAGGGCGATGTAGAGCGTCGAGAACCGGGCGCCCGCGTAGCCGAGGAAGGTGCCGAGGACGGCGCCGGTGGCGATCGCCCCGAGCATCACCGCCTCCAGCGGCCAGTCGTGACCGCTGCCGTAGGCGGCGAAGTAGGCGCCGATGGCGAAGAACGCCGGATGCCCCACCGACCAGATGCCCGACCAGCCGGCCAGCAGGCCGACCGACAGCACCACGATCGAGTAGACGGCCGCGAGCGCCACCGAATACATCTGGTACGCCGGGATCGCACCGGACGCCATGAAGGCCATGAGCACCGCGCCGGCGGCCGGCCCGAGTGCCGCCTTCGCCAGGACGGAACGGTTGAAGACCATGGATGCGACTCCTCAGATCCTTCAGATCCCTCAGACCCGTTGGAAGGTGCGGGTGCCGAACATGCCCTGTGGTCGGACGAGCAGCACCAGAACAGTGAACGAGAACACGAACGTGTCCCGGAGACTGGCGGAGACGTAGTTCGCCGCCAGGTTGTCCAGCACGCCGACGGTCAGTCCGCCGATGACAGCCCCGTACATGCTCGTCAGGCCCCCCAGGAAGATCCCGGCGAAGGCGCGGAAGAGCGGTGCGCTGAGCATGGTGGGCACCAGGCCGGCCCGCGGCGCGTACAGACAGGCGCCGAGCGCGGCGAGGCCGAGGCCCAGGGCCCAGGCGATCCGCGCGAGGCGTTGTGCGCCCAGCCCGACGACCCGCGCGGTGTCCGCGCTCTCGGCCACGGCACGCATGGCCGAGCCGAGGGTGGTCCGTCCGAACAGATAGCCGACCAGTGCCATCGCCACGGCGGCCACGGCGATCGTCAGCAGGTTCTGGGCCGGCAGTGCCGCACCCGACCAGCGCACCGTTCCCTCGATCAGGCTGGGAAAGGCCTTCGGCTGGTCGCCCCAGATCGAACCGGCCGCGCTCTCGGCCACCAGTGAGACGCCCATCGTCAGGACGAGCGCCGAGAACAACTGCCCCTGGCCGAGCGGTCTGATCACCGTTTCGCGGACCAGCAGGCCCGCCACGACGGTGATCGTGATCGCCGCCAGCACGCCGAGCACCGTGGCCACACCGCGGTCCCGGAGCGAGACCGCCACGTACAGGCCCAGGGTCGCCAGGGAGGCCATCGCGAAGTTCACGACGTCGGTGGCCCGGTAGATGATGACCAGCCCGAGTCCGATGAGCCCGTACACGGCTCCGCCGGCCACACCGCTGACCAGGACAAGCAGGAACTGACTCACAGTCCCTCCCTCTTCAGGAAGCGGGTTCGCGCCACGAACCGCTTAGGTAAATTGAACTCAATTCGGTAAGCTAGACACGCGGATGGCGGCCGGGCAAGACCGCTGCACCGGATTTGTCGGAGTGCGTTTCCCTGCCTGGGCCGAGCGCGGTCCGAGCGGCCGCGAGGCCGAACACCAGCGCCGGGGCGAGGCCGCCGGCGTAGGCGCGCCGGTACAGTCCGCCCGCGTCCGCCCCGGCCACCAGCAGGCCCGGGACCGTCCGTCGCCCGTCCGCCGACAGGGCGTGCGCCTCGGCGTCGATCAGCAGACCGCCGAAGGCGAACGTGATCGCGGGGGCGGCCTCGATCACGTAGAAGGGTGGCTCGTCGAGCGGCTGCCGGTCGAGCAGCCGTCCGGGGACCGTCTCGCCGCCCCCGCGCACGACGGAGTTGAACTCCTCGACGCGGTCCCGGATCCTGGCGCCCGGATACCCCCATTCCTCGGGCATCCAGGCGAACTCCTCCAGGCTTTCCGCTACCGCGCTCCGGGCACCGGCGCGGTGGCACAACTGGAACTTGTCCACGCCCGGGATCCCCTCCGCGTACGAGGCCGAGATCCACTCCCTGTGCACCCGCGCGTCGGCGACCAACAGCCCCCGGGCCCCCGGTCGTTCCAGGAGCGCCATGGCGTTCAGGTGGTCCCCGACGGTCTCGTCGACGAATCGCTCGCCCGTGAGGTCGAAGAGCAGGGCGTGCTCGCTGTAGTAGAGGGCGAGGTCGACGAAGCGTGCCGGGTCGGACAGGGATACGCCCGCCGGCATCAGGTGTCCGTAGAACCCCGCGTCCTTCTTGCCGAACGCCGCCCCCGCGGCGAGGCCGAGCGCGAGCCCCCCGCCCCGGCTGTGCGGGTTGGCGCGCAGTTCGATGTCGCGGGCCTGGTCGTGGATGTGTTCGGCGCGCAGCACCGGGTCACCCTGGAAGCCGCCGGTCGCGAGCAGGGTCCAGGCGGCGTCGATCCGGCGCACGGATCCGTCCGGCAGCACGCACTCCGCACCCTTGACCACGCCGTCCTCCGTCACCAGCGTGCGGGTTTCGGTGCCTGTCAGTACTTCCCCGCCCCGGTCGCGGACCAGTCGCTCGCAGGTGTCGAGATAGTGGTTGGTGTCGATCTGGTGTCCCCGGCCGAAGCCGAGTACGGGGACGGGCGGGCGGCACTCCACACCGAGCGAGTCGATCCAGGCCACTCCCTCGGCGAACCCCTCCAACAGCGCCCGCGCGAGCTCCGGATCGCCGTCCGGGTCGACCCGGCGCAACTCGTCGAGGGTGGGGGCCGTCCAGACGAAACCGGCGAGGCGCGCCGAGCCTCCGGGGCGCTCCGCCCGTTCCAGCAGGACGACGGAGCCGCCCTCGTGCGCCACCTTGGCGGCGGCCGAGAGGCCGGCCATCCCGCCACCGATCACCAGCAGATCCACTTTTCGAGCGTGCACAGCGGCCCACCGCCTTGTCGCGTCGTCGCGTGGAATCAGACCCTAATTGAACTCACTTCTGTAGTCGAGGGTTCGGACGGCAGATGATTGCGGCCGTGCTCGGCCGAGGGCGGGGTCGAGGCTGGGGGCGAGGGGTGATGGCGGGGTCGAGGCCGAGGATGAGGGGCGCTGGCGGGGTCGAGGGCTGCCCGGTGCCGGGCTCAGTCGGGTACCAGCACCGCGCGCCCGCGCAGGTCGCCGGAGCGGAGCCTGTCGATCGCCTCCAGGGCTCCCGACAGCGGGAATTGCTCTGTCTCCACCGTCAAAACCCCCTCGCGTGCCAGGTCCACGACCTCCGCCAGTTCCGGCCGCGTCCCCCAGAAGGGCAGCGAGATCCGCAGCCCCGGAGGGAGTGCGCCGGACTTGCGGACGGTCAGCTCCCCGCCGCCGCTCCCCACGACGGCCAACTCTCCTCCCGCGCGCAGGACACCGGTCGCGAGCTCCAGGCTGGACCGGCTGCCGACGAAGTCCAGCACGGCGTCCGCCCCGGTGCCGCCGACGCGCCGGCGTAGGACCTCCGCCGTGCGTGGACCCAGGAGCGTGCCGAAGTGCGCACCGCACGTGGCGGCCAGGGCGAGTGCCTCTTCGCGTACGTCCACGGCGAGGACGTACGCGGACGTGGTGGCGCGCAGGATCCGTACCGCCAGGTGCCCCAGCCCGCCGACCCCGAGGACGACCGCGCTCGCTCCCTCCCCGAGCGCCGGACGGACGCCGGCCACGGCGTGGTACGAGGTGAGTCCGGCGTCGGACAGGGGCGCGGCCTGCACGGGGTCCAGGTCGCCCACCGGAACCAGCAGCCGCCCGGACGGTACGAGCAGGTGGTCGGCCATTCCGCCGTCGCGCCCGAGCCCCGCCCCCGTACCGGCGCGGGCCGCGTCCAGGGCGGGGCGCGCGTCGCAGTGGTTGTCCGCCCCGACCGAGCAGCGGACGCAACGCCCGCAGCCCCAGGGGCCGTAGACGACCACGCGCTCGCCGATCGCAGGGCCGAAGGCCTCGGGGCCGCGTGCGGCCACGCGGCCCGCGACCTCGTGCCCGAGGGTGAACGGCGTCCGGTACGGCAGGGAGTTCGGTGCCGCGTCCAGGACATGGAGGTCGGAGCGGCACAGCCCGGCCGCCTCGACCCGCACCAGGACCTCTTCGCCGCGGGGTGTCGGCCGTGCCACCTCGGTGAGCACCGGTGGGCCGCCCCATCGCGTCAGTCGGATCGCTCTCGTGCCGCCTGTTGACATACGTGAGAGGCTAGCAAAATGAAGTCAGTTCAGTAACTGGTCCCGTGGCCGAGTGTGACAACCGGGCACGGCTACCGAGTGGGGCGGTGGATCTCATGGACGGCGAGGGCCCGGCACACGAAGACTTCACGGGCAGGGTCGCGCTGGTGACCGGCGCGGGCTCCGGTATCGGCGCCGCGGTCGCCCGGCGGCTCGCCACGCAGGGCGCCGTGGTCCTGGTGGCGGACATCGACGCCACCGCGGCCCGGGCGGTCGCGAAGGAACTGCCCGGGGCGCGGCCGGTGAGCGTGGACGTGGGGGACGGCGGGCAGGTCGACCGGGTCTTCGACGAGGCCGTGCGCGAGTACGGACGCCTGGACGTCGTGGTGCACGCCGCCGGAGTCGACGACCCCGGGGCGAAGCAGTGGATCGCCGAAGCCCTGCTCACCGACCGGCCGCCCGAGGTGACCACGCGGCTCGGCGAGGCCGCGTGGCGGCGCGTCATGCGGGTCAATCTCGACGGCACCTTCCATGTCCTGCGCGCCGCACTGCGAACGATGGTGCCGAACCGTTCCGGTGCGGTCGTCACCGTCGGCTCCTCCTCGGCCTTCGACGCCCAGGCCGGCTATCCGCACTACGCGGCGTCCAAGGCCGGAGCGCACGCGCTGAGCCAGTCCGTCGCCAAGGAGGCGATCGCGTTCGGAATCCGCGTCAACACGGTGGCACCCGGGCCGACCGAGACGGGGATGGCCGCCCGGACGCCCGAGGCGCTGCGCCGGGGCTTCGCCGACCCGCGTGTACGCCCCTACGCGACACCCGAGGAGATCGCGGACGTCGCGCTGTTCCTGGCCGGCGGCGCGGCGGCCAATCTCGTCGGCGCGGTGCTGCTGGCCAACGGCGGACGCTTCACCGTTTAGGGAGGCTCGTATGTTCCGGCTCGACACCGATCCGACGCTGCTGCTGGAGAGTGAGGAGCGGCGCCAACTCCGCGTGGTGCTGCGAGAACTGCTGAAGGAGACCTGCGGACCCGAAGAGGTCCGCAAGCAGGCGGCGGGGCCCCGCGGTCACGACCGGCTGCTGTGGGAACGGCTCGCGGGCGAGATCGGGGTGCAGGCGCTCGCCGTCCCCGAGGAGTTCGGTGGCGCCGGTTACACCTTCGCCGAACTCGCCGTGGCTCTGGAGGAGACCGGGCGCGTGCTGTGCCCGGCGCCGCTGCTGCCGACCGTCGTACTGGCCGGGCACACGCTCCTGCGAAGCGGTGACCGGCAGGCCTGTCAGCGCTGGCTGCCGGGTATCGCGGACGGCTCGCTCACCGCGACGGTGGCCGGATTCCCGCAGGTGGCGCACGTGACCGCCGAGCGGGGCGCTGGTGGCTGGGTGCTGCGCGGCGAGGCCGACTTCGTACTCGACGGGGAGGGGGCCGATCTGATCCTGGTCGCGGCCGAAGCGCCGGACGGTACGCGGCTGTTCGCCTGCGAACCGGACCACGGGACCGGGGCTGGAACCGGGGCTGGGACTAGGACCGGGGCTAGGACTGGGACTGGAACCAGGACTGGGACCGGGCCGGGTGTCGGTTCCGGGACCTGTGAGCGGGTGGCCCGGCGCGTCCTCGATCCCACGCGCCGGCAGGCGCTCGTACGCTTCCGGGGCGCGCCCGCCGAGCCGGTCGGTGAGACCGGACAGGCCGCCGCGATCATGACGGCGGTCCTGGACGCGGGGCGGGTGGCGCTGGCCGCCGAGCATGTGGGCGGATCGGCGCACGCGCTGGACGCCGTCCTCGAGTACGTCAGGCATCGAACCCAGTTCGGGCGGCCCATCGGGTCCTTTCAGGTGGTCAAGCACCGGCTCGCCGACCTCCTGGTCGACCTCGAAGGAGCGCGGTCCGCCTCGGCGTACGCGACGGCCTGCCTCGCGGGCGGGCGTGCGGAGTTGCCGGTGGCGGCGAGTTCGGCGGCCGTGTCCTGCTCCGGCGCCTATCGGCTGGCGACGGCGGAATACGTGCAGCTCCACGGAGGGATCGGCTTCACGTGGGAGCACCCCGCCCATCTCTATGTGCGCCGGGCCCGCGCCGACGAGGCGCTGTTCGGCACCGCCGACGACCATCGTCTGCGGCTGGCCGGGCTGCTGGGTCTCACCGGCCGTACGGACGGAGCGAGTCGTACGGACGGAGCGAGCCGTACGGACTGTTCGAGCCGTACGGACTGAGCGCCGGACCGTTTCGTGAATCGCTTCCCCGTCCATTGACAGGGGCATCCAACGCCCACAGAATCAATCTGAATTCAGTTCAGTTTGGAGGAGCTCATGGCAGTCGAAGACGAGATCCAGTTCGAGCGGGACGGCCACGTGGCACGGGTCTGGCTGAACCGGCCGCACAAGAAGAACTGCGTGACGGTGCCGATCCTCGACCGGCTGGACGAGATCATCACCGAGGTCGACGCCGACCCCGAACTGCGCGTACTGGTGCTGCGGGGCCGGGGCAACACCTTCTGCTCCGGGTTCGACCTGGACAGCCTCAAGGCCGACTTCGTCGGGAGGTCCAACGCGATCGACGTGGCCGTGAAGTCGGCGAAGGTCTGTGACCGGCTGTACTCGATGAAGACCCCGTCGATCGCGGTCCTCGAAGGCCATGTCACGGCGGGCGGCTTCGAGTTGATGATCTCCTGCGACTTCGCGATCGCCGCGGACGACGCCCTGATCGGCGACTTCCACATCCGCCGCGCCCTGTTCGGCGGGGCCGGGCCGATCTACCGGGTGCCGCGCATGATCGGCGTCCGCAAGACGAAGGAGCTGATGCTCACCGGAAAGCTCCTGACCGGGGTCGAGGCCGCCGAGTTCGGTCTCATCAACTCCTCGGCACCGGCCGACAAGCTGGACGCGACGGTCGAGGAGTTCGCCGACCAGCTCGTCGACAAGAGCCCGTTCACCATGTGGATCACCAAGATGACCATCGACCGGAGCCTGGACGCCGACATCCAGTCGCTGATGGTCATGGAGCACCTCGCGGTCGGTGTGATGCTCAACTCCGAGGACGCGGCGGAGGGCGTGTCGGCGTTCCTGGAGAAGCGGGAGCCGCAGTGGAAGGGGCGCTGAGCCCCCTGCCGGAGGCCGGGGGCCCGCTGCGCGGCTCCCGGTGCGCCGACTGCGCGGTGGCCGTCCACCCCGCCGACCCGTCGTGCCCGCGCTGCGGCGGACCGGCCGAGCCGGTCGTCCTCTCCGATACGGGCACGCTGTGGACGTGGACCGTGCAGCGCCACGCGCCCAAGTCGCCGCCGTACGTCCAGCCCGCCGCCGGGTTCGAGCCGTTTGCCGTCGGCTACGTCGAACTTCCGGAAGGAGTACGCGTGTTGGCCGTGCTCGACCTGCTGGCCGAGGACCTGAAGATCGGCATGCCGGTGGCCGTCGCGCCGGCGGACGGCGTCCCACGGGCCAGGGGAGTCGCCGTATGACGACCGAAGAGGTGCTCGTGTGCGGTGCCGGAATCACCTCCTTCGCCCGCACGGAGGCGAGCGGCCGACAGCTCGCCGTGCGGGCCGTGCGAGCCGCCCTGGCCGACGCGGGACTGCCCTGGTCCCGTGTGCGGGCGGCGTACGGCGGCAGCGACGCGGCCGGCAGCGCCGACACGCTGGTGGCCGAACTCGGCCTGACCGGAGTGCCGTTCGTCAACGTCCGCAACGGCTGCGCGACCGGCGGCAGCGCCCTGGTCTCGGCGGTCAACGCGATCCGCTCCGGGGCGGCGGACGTGACCCTCGTCGTCGGCTTCGACAAGCACCCGCGCGGCGCCTTCGATCCACGGCCCGCCGACTGGGGGCTCGACGAGGCGTACGGACGCGACGGGCTGATGGTGACCACCCAGTTCTTCGCCATGAAGATCCAGCGGTACATGCACGACCACGGGATCACCGCCCGGACCCTGGCCCTGGTCGCGGAGAAGGCGTACGCGAACGGGGCCCGCACCCCCCACGCCTGGCGGCGCACACCGCTCGACGCGGACGAGATCCTGGCCTCCGGCATGGTCAACGACCCGCTGACCCGGTACATGTTCTGCTCGCCCGGCCAGGGCGCCGTGGCGCTCGTCCTGTGCAGCCGCGCGGTCGCCCGCGAGCTGGAGGCGACCCCGGTCACGCTGCGGGCGGCCGTCGTCCGCACCCGGCGGTTCGGCTCCTTCGAGGTGTTCAGCCCCTGGGCGCCCGTCGGCACCCCGACCAGTGTCAGCGCCGACGCCGCGCGACTCGCCTTCGAGGAAGCCGGGCTGGGACCGTCGGACATCGACGTGTGCCAGCTCCAGGACACCGAGAGCGGTGCCGAGGTGATGCATCTGGCCGAGTGCGGGTTCTGCGAGCACGGCGAGCAGGAGCGGCTGATCCCCGAAGGCGCGACCGCGCCCGGCGGTGCCCTGCCGGTCAACACCGACGGCGGCTGCATCGCCAACGGCGAACCCATCGGCGCCTCCGGCCTGCGTCAGGTCCACGAGATCGTCCAACAACTGCGCGGCCGTGCGGGCGAACGACAGCTGCCGGACCGCCCGTCGACAGGCTTCACCCATGTGTACGGGGCGCCGGGCGTCAGCGCCTGCACCGTACTGACCCGCTGAGACCCCGTCCGGAAGGAGGACCATGAGCGGTATCCCGGAGCCCGAGGAGTTCCGTGTCGCGGCCCGGCAATGGCTGACCGGCGTGGCGACGGCGCGCGCCGACCGCCGGGAGTGGGGCCGTGGCGACGACTTGGTGGCCGTCTTCGAGAACTGGAGTGAGGCGGAGGAACGCGAACACACCGACCGGATACGGGACTGGGAACGCACCCGCTTCGACCACGGCTGGGGCGCGCTGGACTGGCCATCGGAGCACGGGGGGCGCGAACTGCCGCCTTACTACGAGCAGTTGTACCGTGCCGAGGAATCCCGCTTCGACGTGCCCCGGCGCACCGAGGTCTTCCCGGTCACCCAGCAGCTCGTGGCCCCGGCGATCCGGATCTGGGGCACCGAGGAACAGCGGAGGCGCTGGCTGCGGCCCATGCTCCGCACCGACGAACTCGCCTGCCAGCTCTTCTCCGAGACCGAAGCCGGCTCCGACCTCGCCGCCGTCCGCACCCGGGCCGTCCGTCAGGACGACGGCTGGGTCCTGAGCGGTCACAAGATCTGGACCTCCGGCGCCCGCGTCGCCACCTGGGGAGTGGCCGTCTGCCGCAGCGACCCGGACGCGCCCAAGCACGCCGGCATCACCGTCTTCCTGGTCCGGATGGACGCGCCGGGCGTGGTCGTGCGGCCCATCCGGCAGATGACCGGCGGCTCCAGCTTCAACGAGGTCTTTCTGGACGACGTGTTCGTGCCGGACACCGACCGGCTCGGCCCGGTCGGCGAGGGCTGGCGGGTGACGCTGACCGTCCTCGCCGCCGAACGCCTCGACTCCGGCGGCCTCGGCCTGGACAACGCCGACCGGGCGCTCGACCTCGCCCGGCACCTGCCCCGCCCGCTGACCGCCGGCGAACAGCAGCGGTCCGCCGACCTGTTCGTCCGTAGCCTGGTCCAGCGGCTCATCGGCCTGCGGGTCACGGCGGCGCTGGCAGCCGGACGCGAACCCGGCGCCGAAGCCTCGGTCGGCAAGCTCCACGCCACCGCCACCCTGCGCGCCACCACCGACCTCGTCCAACAGCTCCTCGGACCGCGCCTCGCCGCCGACACGGGGGAGTGGGGCACCTTCGCCTGGACCGAGCACCTGCTCGGCGCGCCCGGCTATCGCATCGCGGGCGGCAGCGACGAGATCCAGCGGAACATCCTGGCCGAACGCGTGCTGGGACTGCCCAAGGAGCCGAAAGGAGTGGGGCGTTGAGCACCGCGACCGAGGTGACACGACTCGCCGCCCGGGTCCGCACCGGGCTCGCCGCCCGGCACCCGAACGAGCCCTTCGGTGATCTGCGCACCCTGCCCGGCGGCCACTCGGGACTCACCTACTCGATCACCGCGGGCACCGGGGCGTACGTGGTCAAAGCCGTGCCTGAGGGGCAGCGGCCCGTCGGGCGCAACGACGTACTGCGCCAGGCCCGGATCCTGCGCGCCCTCGCCGGATCGCCGGTGCCCGTGCCGGAGGTCTTCGCCGTCGACGAGCGCGAACCGGCCTGGTTCGCCATGGAGTTCGTGACCGGAGAGGCGATCGAGCCCGTCCTCGACGAGCACCGCCTGGACCCGGGGCTGTGCAGCACACGGATGCTGGCGCTGACCGGTGTCCTGCGCGACCTGCACCGCACGCACGTCGACGGCGCCGAACCCCTGGATCCGGCGGCCGAGCTGGAGCGTTGGGCGCGGACCATGCGTGCCGTACCGACACCACTGCGGCCGGGTGCCGAGGAGGTACTGGGCCTCCTCGCCGCCGGGATCCCCGAGAGCCTGCCGCCCGTGCTGATCCACGGCGACTTCCGACTCGGCAACGTGCTCTGCCGGGGCGAGCGTCCGTCCGCGGTCGTCGACTGGGAGATCTGGGGTGTGGGCGATCCCCGCATCGACCTCGGCTGGTTCCTCCTCTTCGCCGACCACCGGAACTTCCCCCGGCTCGGCCGTCCCGTACCGGGCCTGCCCACCGAGGACGAACTGCTGGCCCGCTATCTCGACGGCCGCGCCGTACCCCCCGCCTTCGACTGGTTCCGCGCCCTGGCCCGCACCAAAATGGCCGCGATCATGGGTCACAACCTGCGCAGACACCGTGAGGGCAAGTACCACGACCCCGACCAGGAGCGGCTGCCGCCGACCATCGCGGCGATGATCCGCACGGCACGCGACATCCTCGCCCCACGGTCCTGAAGGAGCGCCACCATGGATTTCGGACTCTCCCCGCGGACCGACGAACTCCGCAGACGCATGGCCGCGTTCATGAAGGAGTACGTCGTGCCCGCCGAGGCCGTCTACGAGCGGCAGCTCGCCGAGGCCGACAACCCGCACGAACTGCCCCCGGTCGTGCGCGAGTTGAAGGAGAAGGCGCGGGCCGAAGGCCTTTGGAACCTCTTCCTCGCCCACGGCGCATGGGGCGCAGGGCTCACCAACTTGGAGTACGCGCCGCTCGCCGAGCTGGCCGGATGCTCGGTCATCGGCCCCGAGGTCTTCAACTGCTCCGCCCCCGACACCGGCAACATGGAACTGCTCGCCCTGTTCGGCACGCCCGAACAGCAGGACCGCTGGCTGCGCCCCCTCCTCGCGGCCGAGATCCGGTCGTGCTTCGCCATGACCGAGCCGGAGGTCGCCAGCTCCGACGCGCGCAACATCCGTACCCGGATCACCCGTGACGCAGACGCCTATGTCGTCAACGGCCACAAGTGGTACACCTCCGGAATCCTCGACCCGGACTGCCGGCTGATCATCCTGATGGGCGTCACCGACCCGGACGCGCCCTCCTACCGGCAGCAGAGCATGCTGCTGATTCCACGCGACACCCCGGGCATCACCGTCCTGCGCGATCTGCCGATGTTCGGCTACACCGACCGCTGCGGCCACGGCGACGTGCTCTTCGAGGACGTACGGGTACCGGTGTCGTCGCTCCTCGGCGGCGAAGGGGAGGGATTCGCCCTGGCTCAGGGGCGGTTGGGGCCCGGGCGCATGCATTACGCCATGCGCGCGGTCGGGTTCGCCGAACGGGCGCTGGAGCTGATGTGCCGCCGGACCCTGACGCGTACCGCCTTCGGCGGCACGCTCGCCGAACAGGGCGTCGTACGCGAGTGGATCGCCCGCAGCCGCATCGAGATCGAGCAACTGCGGCTGCTCGTCCTCAAGTCGGCCTGGCTGATGGACACCTCGGGCAACTCCGCCGCCCGTACCGAGGTCGCCGCCATCAAGGTGGCCGCCCTGGAGGTCGCCCACCGGGTGGTCGACCGCGCGGTTCAGGCCCACGGCGCGGCCGGGGTCAGCGACGACACCGTACTCGCCCGGCTGTACGCCATCACCCGGGCGCTGCGGATCGCGGACGGGCCCGACGAAGTGCATCTGCGCACGGTCGCCCGCCGTGAACTGGCCAAGTATCCCGAGGAGTCGGCATGAGCGCACGCGCACTGGACGGCAGGGTCGCCATGATCACCGGGGGCTCCCGAGGGATCGGCCTGGGCATCGCCAAGGCCTGTCGTGAGGCGGGCGCCCATGTGGTGATCGCCGCCCGCAAGGCGGACGGACTCGCCACGGCCCGCGCGGAGTTGATGCGCGTCAAGGGCGACGGCGAGGTCCACGAGCTGGTCGCGAACGCGGGGGAACCCGAGCAGGCCGAGCGGTGCGTCGCGGAGACCATGGCTCGCCTCGGACGGTTCGACGTCATGGTCAACAACGCGGCCACCAACCCGTACATGGGCGACCTGCTCGATCTCGACCTGGCGCGCGCGGAGAAGACCGTCCGGGTCAACCAGTACGGCATGATCGCCTGGACCCGCTGCGCCTGGCGGGCGTGGATGAGCGAGCACGGCGGAACGGTGGTCAACATCGCGTCCGTCGGCGGACTGGTCGTCGACCCGCACATCGGCTGGTACAACGCCACCAAGGCGGCGATGCTGCACATGACCCGGCAGCTCGCGTACGAACTCGGGCCGAGCGTCCGGGTCAACGCGATCGCGCCCGGGCTGATCAAGACCGAGCTGGCCAGGGCCGTCTGGGAGCCGAGGGAACCGATCCTCACCGCGAGGCTGCCGCTGCGCAGGCTCGGCACGGTGGAGGACGTGGCCAACGCGGCGCTGTTCCTCGCCTCGGACGCGTCGGCGTGGATGACCGGACAGACGCTGGTCCTGGACGGCGGGGCGACCGCGCTGCCGATCGGAGTGGAGGCATGACCACCACGGCCGGCCCGGACCCGGCCACGGACCTGTTCTCGCTGCACGGCAGGACCGCCGTGGTGACCGGCGCCTCCTCGGGTCTTGGCGCCAGGTTCGCCGCCGTGCTGGCCGCGGCCGGTGCCACCGTGTTCGCCGCGGCGCGCCGCCCGGACCGGCTCGAGGAACTGGCCGGCGGCGATGCCCGTATCCACCCGGTCGTCTGTGACGTCTCCAGGGACGCGGACCGGGTGCGCCTGGTCGAGACCGTCCTGGAGCACGGCGGCGGCTTCGACGTGCTGGTCAACAACGCGGGCACACCCGGGTCCGTACGCGCCGAGGACGAGAGCCCGGAGGACTTCGCCCACGTCCTCGACGTCAATCTCGTCGCTCCCTTCCACCTTGCCCGGCTGCTGGCCCAGGCTCCGTCCGCCCGTACGAAATCGGTCGTGAACGTGTCGTCAGTCCTCGGGCTCGTCTCCGGCGCCCCGCTGGGGGGTGCGGCCTACGCCGCCTCCAAGGCCGGGCTCGTCGGACTCACCCGCGAACTGGCCGGGCAGTGGGGCGGATCGGGGACACGGGTCAACGCGCTCGCCCCGGGATGGTTCCGCTCCGAGATGACCGAAGGGCTGTTCGCCGACGAGCGGTCCCGGCGCTGGGTCGAGCGCGGCACGATGCTCGGCCGGGGCGGCGAAGCGGGAGAACTGGACGGCGCACTGCTCTTCCTGGCCTCGGACGCCTCCTCGTACTGCACCGGGCAGGTGCTGACCGTGGACGGCGGGTGGACGGCACGATGAGGGTCACGACGGAGGTCGACGGCGACGCGGTGGCCCACGTGGAGTTGTGCCGCGGGGACGGCAACGCCATCGACCTCGCGATGGCCCGGGGGCTGCTGGAGGCCGCCCGGAGTTGCGAGACCGCGCGGGCCAGGGCGGTGCTGCTCACCGGGCGGGGCCGGTCCTTCTGCGTCGGCGGCGACCTGAGGGAGTTCGCGGCGGTGCCCGGGGACCGGCTTGCCGGGCATCTCACGGACGTCACCGACGCCCTGCACGGCGCGCTGCGGATCCTCGCCGGGCTCGACGCGCCGCTGGTGGTGGCCGTGCAGGGGGCTGTCGCCGGGGCCGGACTGGGGCTGACGGCCGCCGCCGACCTCGCCTTCGCCGCGTCCGACGCCGGTTTCACGGCGGCCTACACCGGGATCGGGTACTCGCCCGACGCCGGGGTCACCTGGTCGCTGCCCCGGCTCGTGGGCCCCGGGCGGGCACGGGACCTGTTGCTGACCAACCGCCGGATCACGGCCGCCGAGGCGCTCGCGATGGGACTGGTCGCCAGGGTCGTCGCACCGGAGCGCCTTGCGGCTCAGGCCGCGGCGGCCGCGAGGGCGCTGGCACGCGGGGCGACGGGGGCGTACGGCGTGACACGACGACTGGTCTCCGGGGCTCTGTCGGCCTCCTTCGACGAGCATCTGGACGCCGAGGCCCGCGGGCTGGCCGCCGCCGCCGTCTCGGCGGAGGGCCGCGAAGGTGTCAGCGCCTTCGTCGCCAAGCGCCGACCGGACTTCGTCCACCCGCCGTCGGGTGGCCACGGCGACCACGGCGACCACGGTGACCCGAGCTGAACTAGGGTCTACTCTCGGACGACCGAGGTGATCGATCCCGAGCAGTGATCGATCCCGAGCGGTGATCGGTACCGGGCGGCGATCGACAGCGGTCGTGGAGCAGAGGGAGAGACGATGGCGAGGGCACGGATCGTGGATCCGGAGGAGGGGCCCAGGTCCAAGCGCGCGGCCATTCTCGTGGCCGCCGTGGAGCGGTTCGGGGAGGACGGCTACGAGAGCACGAAGTGGTCCGAGGTCGCCGACCGGGTCGGGATCGGGCAGACCGCGCTGTACCACTACTTCGAGTCCAAGGCCCACTGCCTGCTCACCATCATGCGCCTGGAACTCCAGCGCTCCCACGACATGTTCACGGAGGCGACGGCCGACGCGGTGGATCCCGTCGAGGAGCTGCGCGCGGCGGTTCGCTCGGCCTTCGCGGTCAGTGAGCAGGAGATTCGCCAGATGCGCATCCTGCAGGCCAACATGTCCCTGCTCGCCAATCCGCGCAAGTCCAAGCGCGAGGAGACCGAGCGCGTCGCGGCCCGGCAGCTGGTGCAGATGGTCGAGCGGGACTGGACGAACCTGCTGATGCGCGGCATGGCGAAGGGCGCCTTCCCGGTCCGGGACGCGCACACCCTCGGCCTCGCCGTCCTCGGCATGATCGTCAGTGTCTGGCGCTGGTACCGCCCGACCGGGGCGATCCCGCTCACCGAGATCAGCGAGATGATCGAGGAGTGCGTGGTGCGCATGGTCGCCGGATAGTTCCGGAACTCCGGGTGCGTCCCGCCCCTTGTCGGGGTCGGGACATCCGGATTAGAGTCAAACTGAACTGAACTCAGGTTGTTTCTCGGCGCTGAGGGAGAGCGAACAGCAATGGTGCTTCGCGACTACATGGCCAGAATGGACAGCCAGGAACCGGACAAGGTCCTGGAACTCCTGGAACCCGGCTTCCAATTCCTCATCGCCCTGCCCGGCGGGCAGCGAACGGGGGAGTCCCGCGAGGACTTCGCCGCGTACATCGCCGGACGCGAGGCGGTGGACCGCACGCACGAGATCAGGCGGTACGCGGCCGACGGCGACGTCGAGACGGCGTACGGCTTCGTGGTCGAGAAGGGCGTCACCACCGGCGCGTTCCTCTCCGCCGTGCGGCTGTCGCCCGACGGGTTGATGGCGCGCTACCAGTCCTTCTTCACCACCGACTTCGACCTCGTGGACCGGCCATGACCACACAGTCCACCGCCTCGTTCCTGACCACCTGGTTCGCGATCCTCGACAGCGCCGACGCCGACCGGATCCTCGACATGATCAGCGAGGACTTCTCGTTCTCGATCCTCTTCTCCACCGGTGGTGACGGCGCCACCGACTTCCACGGCGGCCGGCCCGAGCTGGAGGGCTACCTCGACCAGCGCGAGGTGGGTGTCCGCACCCACCATGTGCTGGCCGCGAGCACCGTCGGCGGGGACGAGCTGTTCCTCGGAGAGGTACGGCGCCTCGGCGAGCCGGAGGCGAGCTTCGTGGCCTCCGCGCGGCTCGACGGCTCGGGCCGGGTGCGGCGGTTGCTCATCGGGCGTTCGCCCGCAGTGTTGTTCACCTGAGGAGGGCGCGATGTACAACCTCGTCCTGCTGGCCGCCCGGCCGCCCGACTGGACCCATGAGCGGTTCATCGACTGGTGGCGCGGCGAGCACGCCGAACTCACCCGCCGACTGCCCGGACTGAGGTCCTGGCGGCACACCGACCTCGACACGGCGCTCGAACCGCGTTCGGAGGGCTGGGACGGCCTCTCCGTCCTCGGTTTCGACACCCCCGAGGACCTGCGCAAGGCCCTCGACAGCCCCGAGTGGGCGGCCGCCGTCGCCCAGGTCGGCGACATGCGGGGACGCCGTATCGCCGTCATGGGCGGCGAACGGGAGATGTACGCGGGCTGAGCACGCCCCGCCCGCCGTCCGCGGGCCGAACACGGGCCTGACACGGGCCGGACAACGGGGCTCCACCACCCTTCGCGAAAAGGCGGGGAAGCGGATGCGACAGACAGTACGGGAGTTCTACGAGCGGGCCGAGCGCGCCGACTTCACGGCCGTCGTCGACGACCACGGCCGGCACACCGCGCGCGACCTCCTGGACCGCGCGGCCGAGCTGGCCGAGGCGATGACACCGGACGGAACGCCGGGCGGGACGGTGCTGCTGCAGGCCGACAACTCCTGGCGCACCGTCACGGCGACCCTCGCCGCCGGGATGACCGGCGGGGTCCTGGCCCTCGTCAACCGGCACACGACGCGGGCGGAGTTCGCCGCCGCCCTGGAGGACATCAGGCCGGACGCGGTGATCGCCGAGGCTTCCGCCCTCGACGAGTGGCACGCGCCGGGCAGCGGTACCCCGCCCCTGCCCGGCGCACGGCCCGCCGAGGCGCTGGACGGCTGGACGGTCCTCGCCGGCCGGGGCCCACGCGATGTCTCCCGCTGGTCGGGCGGCACCCTCATCGGGCTCACCTCCGGCTCCACCGGGCGCCCCAAGGGGGTCGTCCAGTCCGAGAGCGCGCTGCGGTACGCGTGCACGTGCACCATCGATGTCAACGGGCTGCGCGACGGGGACGCGGTGGCCGCCGTCGTCCCGCTCTCCTCGACCGCCGCCTACTGTTTCGGGGTCTGCCTCGCCCTCATGCTCGGCGGACCGCTCGTGCTGAGCGGCCGCTGGGACCGCGAACAGGCGCTCGCGCGGATGGCCGCCCACGACGTCCGGTGGACCATGTGCGTCCCGACGATGGCCCTCCAGATGGGTTCCGCGGCGGCCGGATCACGCGTCCTCGAAGGGGTCCGCTCGATCACGGTCGGCGGCGGCCCCATGGACCGCGGGGCTCTCGCCCGCGCCGAACGTTCCCTCGGCACCCGGATCCTGCGGGTCTTCGGCATGTCCGAGTGCCTCGGGCACACCTCGCCGCGGCCCGACGACCCCGAGGAGATCAGGCTGGGCCGCGACGGCCGCCCGTTCCCCGGCACCGAACTGCGCGCCGTGGACGCCGACGGCACCGCGCTGGGGCCGGGGCGCACCGGGCGCGCCCAGGTCCGGGGGCCCTCGCTCTTCCTCGGTTACGCCCACGACGGCAAGGTCGAGTCGCCGGTCCTGACCCCTGACGGCTTCTTCCCCACCGGCGATCTGCTCATGACCGGCGACGACGGCACGGTCACCGTGATGGGCCGGGAGAAGGACGTCATCATCCGCGGCGGCCGCAATCTCGACGTCACGGAGATCGAGCGTGCCGTCGCCAGCCATCCGGGAGTCGCCCGGGTCTGCGTGGCACCCGTACCGGACCCGCTGCTCGGCGAACGCGCCGCCGTTCTCGTCGTGGCGGAGGCGGAGGCGGAGGCCGGGACGCACGGAGACGGAGACGGCACTGGAGGCGGCGCCGGCATCGGACTGGACGAGATCACCGAACACCTCGCCCGCTCCGGCCTGTCCAAGGCCAAGTGGCCCGAATTCGCCTTCTCCGTCGATGAGTTGCCGCAGACCACCGTCGGCAAGCTCGACCGGTCCGCGGCCCGCAGACTCGCCCACGAACTGCACGCGCGGCTCGACGCGCATCAGGAACCACACCGGCTCACGGATCGCGAACCACATCGGCAAGCGGATCACGAACGGCACGGACGACCGGATCACGAACGGCACGGACGACCGGACCAGGAACGGCACGGACAACCGGACCAGGAACGGCACGGACAACCGGATCACGAACAGCACCGGCTAGGAGATGCATGACCACCCCCACGGCTCACACCGCCCGCTTCGACCGAGGCCGCTGGGCGGACGCCGGAGCCGAGACCGTACGAGCCGGCGTTCACCGCATCCCGCTCCCGCTGCCGGACGACGGGCTGCGGGCCGTCAACGTGTACGCGCTGGAAGGGCTGACGGAGGGGCTGGTCCTGATCGACGGGGGATGGTCGATCCCCGAGTCCCGCAAGGCGCTGGAGGAGGCGCTGGCCACCATCGGCCACGACCTCGGCGAGATCAGTGATGTCCTGGTCACCCACATCCACCGGGACCACTACACCCAGGCCGTCGAACTGCGCAGGCTGCTCGGCTCCCGGGTCCACCTCGGCTCGGGCGAGCGACGCAGCCTGGAACTGCTCGGGGAGACGGGTACGGACCGGCCGTCCGGCTCGCTGCACACGCTGCGCAGGGCCGGAGCCCACGAACTCGCCGAGCGGGTGGCCGCGATGGACCACGGAGGCTTCGACCCGAGCGTGTGGGAGGCCCCGGACCGCTGGCTGGAGGACGAGGAACTCCGCTTCGCCGACGCGCGGTTGCGGGTCGTCCCGACGCCGGGACACACCCGGGGACATGTTGTCTACCTCGACGAGGCGCGCGGGCTGCTCTTCTCCGGGGACCATGTGCTGCCGCACATCACCCCGTCCATCGGCTTCGAACTCGGCCCCACCGCACTGCCGTTGGGCGACTACCTCGACTCGCTGCGCCTCCTGACCACCCTCGCCGACGCCCGGCTCCTGCCCGCCCACGGCCCGGTCGGCCCCAGCGTCCACACGCGCGTCGGCGAGCTGCTCGACCACCACGACGACCGACTCGCCCAGGCCCTGGCCGTCCTCGGCGACCGCACGCTCACGGCCTACGCGGTGGCCCAGGAGCTGGGGTGGACCCGGCGGCAGCTGCCCTTCGCGGACCTCGGCGCCTTCAACCAGATGCTCGCCGTGAACGAGACGGCCGCACACCTGGACGTTCTGGTGGCCCGCGGCCGGGTCACGCGCACGGAGACCGAGGGCGTCCTGCGCTACACCGCCGCCGTGATGTCGTAGCCCTGGCCCCCGGCCCGCTCAGCGCGCCGTCCAGCCTCCGTCGACGTAGAGCTCCGAACCCGTCATGAAGCTCGCGTCGTCGGAGGCGAGGAAGGCGACCGCGGCCGCTACCTCGTCGGGTGTGCCGAGCCGGCCGAGCGGGGTGCCGTCGAGCATCGCGGTCAACCGGGGCGTACCGCGCCACAGTTCACGGGAGCGGGGTGTCTCGATGAACCCGGGGTGCAGCGAGTTGACACGTACGCCCCGCCGCGCCCAGTGCAGCGCGGCGTTCTTGGTCATCAGACGGACCGCGCCCTTGGCCGCGTGGTACGAGAACTGGGCGCCGAACCCGCCCACCGTGCCGAAGATCGACGCGACGTTGACGACGGAGCCGCCCCCGGAGCGCTCGATGGCCGCGCCGCCGTGCTTCATGCCGAGCCAGACGCCGGTCTGGGTGACCGCGAGCACCTGGTCCCAGGTCTCCTTCGTCTCCGTCTCCACGGTGCCCATCGCGGCGATCCCCGCGTTGTTGACCAGTACGGCCAGTCCGCCGAACGCGGCCGTCGCCCTGGTGACGACCTCCTGCCAGGCCGACTCGTCCGAGACGTCCAGAGCCAGGCCCAGGGCGCCGCCCCCGACCTCCTCGGCGAGCTTCTCGCAGCGATCGGCGTCCAGATCGGTCACCACGACCGCGGCGCCCTCGGCCGCCAGTCGCCGGACGACCGCCTCGCCGATGCCTCCGGTGGCGCCGGTCACCAGCGCTGGCCTCCCGGCCAGTCTCGCTTCCATCGCGACCACTCCCGCTTCCCTCGTCAGCCCTTGACGCCGCGCCAGGCGAGCGCGCCGCCGTCGATCACATACGCGGCACCCGTGATGAACACCGCGCTGTCGGACGCCAGGAAGCAGGCCGGCCGCGCCACCTCCTCCGGGCGCCCCAGCCGGTCCACCAACTGTGGTGCGGTCAAATCCCGTTCCCACGCGTCCCGGTCCTCGCCCGCGGCGAAGTGACCTTGCGCCAGAGGCGTGTCGATCACACCGGGGCAGAAGCAGTTGCAGCGCACCGGGGCGAGATCGACGGCGGTGACCTTGGTGAGATGGATGACCCCGGCCTTGGTGACCCCGTAGGCGGGGGAGTCGGGGAAGCCGACGAGGCCCGAGACGGACGCGGCGTTGACGATGGCGGGGCCGTGCGGTGAGCGGCGCAGATACGGCGCCGCGAACTTGGTCGTCGGCCAAGCGGCCTCGAGATTGACCTCGTAGACCGCGTCCCAGACCTCCTCGGACTTCGCCCCGGCGGCGCGTACCGACTCGGCCGTAAGAACGGCGGTCTGCGCGTTCCGGTCGGCGACGGCCACCGCCGACGCCCCCTGGCGGGCCATCTCCACGGCGATGGCCCGCCCGATGCCCTGGCCCGCGCCGGTGACGAGAGCGGTCTTGCCACCGAGCGAATCCAGCATGCGGTCTGCTCCCGTCCGTGGCACGAGACACCTACTGAACCAACTTCAGTTCAGAGAGGAGTCTAGGTCGACGCCGGGGCGGCGACAAGAGGTGCGTCGGGAGGAAGGCCTCGCGTACCGGAGGTACCTGTTTGGCCTGAATGGCGCTGTTGCTCCCGGGCTTTGAGATGAGTAAGCGTTCTCTGTCATGGAACGTGACCGGAGCTCCGAAGCCTTCCCCACCTCCCGTCCCTCCCCGCTTTCCCCGCGCTCGCTTCTCTCTCGTCCTTCCCGTCGTCAACTCCTCGCCGCGGCAGGCGTCGCGGGTGTCGTGGGCGTTTCCCCCACCGCCCGCAGCGCCGTCCCGGCCGCGGCGAGCGGCCGCGCCGCGCTCTCCCTGTCGTTCTCGGAGGCCACCAACGGCGCGGCCACGCTCTCGCCGGCCGGCGACCGGCTGATCGTCGAGATCCAGCATGTGCTGTGGTCGCTCCCACGTACCGGCGGTCGTGCCGTGCCCCTCACCCCGGCCGGCCTCGAACCCGACCGGCCCACGCACTCCCCGGACGGCAAGCTCATCGCGTTCTGCGCGTACCAGGGCGGCGGCTACCACCTGTGGACCATGCGCCCCGACGGCTCGGACGTACGGCAGCGCACCGACGGCCCCTGGGACGACCGCGCCCCGGCCTGGTCACCGGACGGCACCCGGATCGCCTTCGCCTCCGAGCGGGGCGGCGACCCGGTCGAGGGCAGCCCGTACCGCATCCACGTCCTGGACCTGGCAAACGGCGAACTGACCCGCGTCACCGGGCTCACCGGTCAGGACGGCCCGCTGCAGGACGGCCCCTGGGAGGACTTCGACCCCACCTGGTCGCCGGACGGCAGGCGCGTCCTCTTCGTCCGCGCGAAGGCCGTCACCCTGCCCACGGGGCCCGGCCTCGAAGCCCGCACCATCGCCGCGGTACCGGCCGGCGCCGCGGGCCCGGTCGTCGTCGAGCACACGGAGACCACGGCCGCACAGGTCATGACCCCCGCCCTCGCCCCCGACGGCCGCCGCCTCGCGTACCTGCGCGTCACCGCAGCCCCGAGCGCCTCCTGCGCCCTCGTCGTCGACGGCACGCCCGTCGCGCTCGCCGGAGACCTCGCACCCGTGCCGCCACGCTGGACCGCGACGGGGGAACTGCTCCTCACCGTGGACGGCCACTTCACCCTCGTACGACCGGAGAAGCCGGCGCGGACCGAGCCGATCCCCTTCGAGGGCGAACTGCCGGTGGACCGGCCGCGGTACCGGACCAAGAAGTACGACCTCGGCGAGGAGCGGGTGCGCCCGGTGCGGGGCATCCACCTGCCCGCGCTGTCCCCCGACGGACGGCGCATCGCCTTCGCCGCCCTCAACTCGCTCTGGCTGGCCGGAACCTCGGGCGGGCGCCCGCCCGAGCGACTGCGCAAGTCCGGGCCCACCCGCTATCTGCTCGCGCCGGTCTGGGCACGCGACGGACGGACCCTCGTGTACGCCGACGACCGCGACGGACTGCTCGGCGTGTACCGCCGCGATCTCGCCACCGGCGAGGAGACCGCGCTCGCCACGGGCGGGCGCGTCCATCCCGCGCTCTCGCCCGACGGGAAGCGGCTCGCCTGTCTCGACATGACCGGAAGGCTCGTCCTGCGCGATCTGGACAGCGGTGCGGAACGCGTCCTGGTGACCCCGCTCGGCGGCGGCGGGCTGCCCGGCCGCCCCAGCTGGTCGCCCGACGGCAGATACCTCGCGCTGTGCGACCGCAACCGCCTCAACCTCCGCTTCCGCGAGGGCTACAACGTCATCCGGATCGTCGACACCACGACCGGCACCGACCGCCTCCACGCCGTCGCACCCCACGTCTGCATCGCCGACCGCTACGACTCCGGACCCGTCTGGGCACCCGACGGACGCTGGATGGCGGTCGTCGTCGAGTCCGCGCTGTGCCTGCTGCCCGTCGCCCCCGACGGCACCCCGACCGGCGCCCCGCGCACCCTCGCCACCGAACCCGCCGACCACCCCTCCTGGTCCGGCGACTCGAAAACTCTCCTGTACCTCTCGGCGGGCCGCCTGCGGCTCATCGGCATCGACGGGCACGACCGCCGCACCGTCCGGGTCCCGCTCGACCAACACAGGCCCGCCCCCGCCGACACGGTGGTGCACGCCGGGCGCCTGTGGGACGGCACCGGCGAGTCGGTCAGGGACGACGTGGACATCGTCGTACGCGGCGGACGCGTCGCCGAAGTCGCGCCGCACCGGGCCCACGGCCGTGGCGCCCTCCGCAGGATCGACGCCTCGAACCGCACCGTGATCCCCGGGCTGTGGGACACCCACACCCACCCCTGGCAGAGCACCTACGGAGGCCGCCAGACCGTCGGTCAACTGACCTACGGGATCACGACCGCCGTCTCCCTGGGCGGATTCGCCTACGAGCAGGCCCGCATCCGCGAGGCGGTGGCCGTCGGTCAGCTCGCAGGACCCCGCCTGCTGACCACCGGCGAACTCCTCGACGGCTCGCGGGTCGCCTACAGCATGGGGCGCGCCCACCGCACGAGGGACGGTCTGCGCCGGTCGCTGGAGCGGGGTGCGGCCCTCGACTGGGACTTCGTCAAGACCTATGTGCGAGCGCCGAGTTGGGTGATGGAGGAAGCGGCGCGATTCGCCCACGAACGGCTCGGGGTGCGCTCGGGGAGCCATCTCCTGTCACCCGGCGTCCAGAGCGGACAGAACCTGACGACCCATCTGCTGGCCACCCAGCGCGGGGAGTTCGGACACGCGGTGAGCGCGACCGGACGGGCCTACGAGGACGTCGTGGAGATCTACACCGGGCAGGGCGCCAACTTCGCCCTCGTCGCCACGCCGTTCACCTCCGCGCCGCTGCTCGGCGCCGATCCGGGGCTCGCCGACGACACCCGCGTCACCGTCGTCATGCCCCCGTGGGACTCCGCCGCCGTACGGCGGTCCGCGGGCGTGCCGCCCACCGCGGCCCAACTGGCCACCCTGCGCACCGAGACGGACGTCTACCGGCGGGTGCTGGCCGCGGGCGGTCTCGTCGCGCTCGGTACGGACCAGCCGCTCGTACCGGTAGGGCTCTCCCTGCACCTGGGTCTGCGGGCCCTGCACCGCGGCGGGCTGTCCCCGGCCGGGGCGCTGCGCACCGCGACCGTCCTGCCGGCCCGCCTCTTCGGCCTCGACGGCGACCTCGGCACCGTAGAACCGGGGAAACTCGCCGATCTCACGGTGGTGGACGGCGATCCCTTCGAGGACTTCGACACCCTCGTCCGCACGGTGTCGGTGCTGAGGGGCGGAACGCCGTACGTGACGCAGGACCTGGTGGCCGCTTTCGAGCCGCCGTCGAAGGTCTCGGCGTCGGAGCGGTGGCGCGACGTGACCGAGGACGACTGGCTCGAAGTGGGGCGGCTGATGCGCAAGGACGGCTGTTGCCATACGGGTTCACTGTGATCCGCCCTTGAAGGTCCGCAGGAAGGTGGTCAGGGCGGCCCGGTCGGCGGCGGTGTCCCAGTCGGCGGCCGGGGTCGTCCACCTGAGCGAGAAGCCCTCGTGGTCACCGATGAGGTAGCCGCGCCCGAACGTGCGCTCACGGACCCCGTCGTTCGTCGAAAGCCACTCCATGTCCGCACCCTTGTAGCCCTGGTAGGTGACGGCGCGGATGTCACCCAGCCGTTCGTACGCGATGGAGTCGCCGCGCAGCGAGGTGTCCACCTCGCGCCAGACCGCGACGGGGTCCGAGGTGAGCTGGGTGCTGTAGGTGACGACCAGCGTGCGGGGGTCGCCGCTCGCGCCGAGCGTGACCCGATAGGAGCCGTCGGCGGAACTCTCGGTCCGTACCGGCTTCCAGCCCTTGGGCAGTGCGACGGAGAAGCCCTGGGGCGCGGTGTAGCGGAAGAAGCCGGTCGGCGGATCGTCGGTGAGGGTGTGGGACGGCGACGGCGACGGGGAGGCGGAGGCGGATGAGGAAGAGCTTGGGGAGGAGGACGTCGACGGGGCCGGCTGGGCAACGGTGCTGCTGGGCGAGGCGCTCGGCGTGGGCGACGGTGTGGCGGAAACCTTGGGGGACGACGCGGGACCGGACGCGGAGGTGCCGCGCTCGGACAGACCGCCCGCCGCGGTGAGTCCGGCGAAGCAGACGACCGTCACGGCCAGCGCCCCGCCCAGCAGCACCGGGCGGCTGAGGGGCACCTTGCCCCACACCCGCCTCGCCGGCGGGGCGTCGAGGTCCCGGAAGACCGGCAGGGTCTCGGTGGGCATCGAGTCCTCGTCGAGTTCCGCCTTGAGAATGCGCGTGAGTGCCTCCCGCACGACCGACTCGGGCACCCGCTCCACCGGATCCCTGCGCAGGAGCCCCTGAATGGCCGGACCGAGTGGCCCGGCGCTCAACGGGGCCCGGATGGGCAGCCGTTCCACGGCGCGGAACGTCGCTTCGAGCCCTCCCCGGTCCCGGATGGCCGGCCGGCCCTCGACCATCTCGTACATGATCGCGCCCAGCGCCCACAGGTCCGTGGCCGGTCCACCGCCCTCGCCACGGGCCTGCTCGGGAGAGGCGTACGACGGTGCCGTGACGCGCGGAGAGGCGCTGGCCCCCATCAGCCCGAAGCCGGCCACCGTGACCCCGCCGCGCTCCTCCACCCACACCTGGCCGGGGCTGAGGTCGCCGTGTGTGATCCCTTCCTGATGGGCCGCGCCCAGGACGTCGAGGACACCGAGCCCGAGCCGGGCCGCGCGGACGTAGTCCACCGGACCGTGCCCGAGGAGCGCGCTCAGCGGAACGCCCTCCGGCCGTGCCGTGACCGTCCAGAGGAAGTCCTTGTCCTCGACGACATCGATGACGACGGACACCCGCCCGGGGCAGACCAGCCCCAGGGCCTCGGACTCCCGGGTGATCCGGACGGCGGTGCGCAGCTCCGCCTCCTCACGGAGATGGGCAGGGAGTCGGGAGCGCGTCAGGGTGACCGGCCGCTCGGACTCGACGTCCTGACCGTGCCACCCCTCACGCCCCTCCTCGTGGTGGACACCCTCCAGCAGTCGGTATCTTCCGGCGACCAACTCATTCGTGGAGACTTGCACCTTGACCATGGTCATCCCTCGCTGCGCACCGGACTCTCACCTTTCCCGGTTGTACGGCGGGTGTGACGTTGTGTGTTCAAAGGCGGGCGATTCCGGGGCCCCGATTTCCGGAATTCTTTGCGCGTAGCGCACCCGTGCGAAGAATTCAGGCCGCATCTCCACTGCCGTTCATCTCACGGTGTCGTCATGGCCATCGGGCCGGTGACCTTGCCGATGTACGACTCGGCGAAGGTGGCCGCCGCCGCGGGTGAGCCGAGGATCCGTCGGAGGCGGGCTCGCGCGGAACCCGCCCGGAAGGGATCGCCCGAGGACGGTCCGTGCAGCAACTCCGCGAACCACCGGGAGAATTCCTGGTACTCCCACACCCGCCGCAGACAGGCCGCCGAGTAGCCGCGCAGTCCGTCGGCGTCCCCTCTGAGGTAGTAGGCGACGAGCGCGTCGGCCAGCAGCAGGGCGTCGTGCAGCGCGAGGTTCATGCCCTTCGCGGCGATCGGCGCGACGAGGTGCGCGGAGTCTCCGGCCAGGAACAGCCGCCCGTACGTCATCGGCTCCACGACGTAACTGTGCATGTCGAGGACGCGTTTCTCGATCAGCGGCCCCTCGGTGAGAGCCGGGGCTCCGGTGGCCGACAGCCGGGCGTGCAGCTCCGACCAGACGCGGTCGTGCGACCAGTTCTCCGGGTCCTCACCGGGCGCCACCTCCAGGTAGTAGCGGGTGACCTCGGGGCTGCGGGCCATATGGGCGCCGAAGCCGCGCGGGTGGACACCGAAGACGACGCAGTCGCTGGACGGCGGTGCCTCGGCGAGCAGCGCCAGCCAGCCGACCCCGTAGTCGTACCGGGCCACCGTGCCCCGGTCCGGGGCCACATGGGCGCGGGTCACTCCGCGCGCGCCGTCGCAGCCGGCGACGATGTCGCAGTCGATCCGCCGGCGCTCACCCGTCCGCGGATCGGTGTAGAGCACCGTCGGGCGGTCGCCGTCGATGCCGTGCAGGGCGACGTCCCGCACACCGAAAAGGATCTCGCCGCCCTTCACGTCGGCGTACTCGCGTACCAGGTCCGTCACCAGCAGCGGCTGCGGATAGACGAAGTGCCGGTCCCCGGTCAGCGTCGCGTAGCGGAAGCGGTGCTGCTCGCCGTCGATCCGGAACTCGCACTCGCTGTGTGCCTGTGCCCGCTCCACCAGCCGGTCGGCCAGCCCCCGATGACGCAGCGCCCGCACCGCCCACTCCTCGATGAATCCGGCGCGGGGCCGCTGTTCGACGAACTCCCGGCTCTCGGTCTCCAGGACCACGCAGTCGACGGACGCGGCCCGCAGGATGTTGGCGACGGTGAGCCCGGCAGGTCCCGCACCGATGATGACGACGGGGACGCGCGGCGCCGGCGCGGATGTGGGGGAGGGGTTGATCATTTCGGCATTATGGCGGCGATCCGACAAGCCCTCACAGCGCCTGCGCAACCCTCTGACACGGCCCGCACAACCCCTCCGCCCCTGCCCGCACCGACCTGCCGCGGCGTCCCCGGGTACGGCTCAGGCGCGCGCCACGAACTCCCAACTCCCGTGCGGCACCGTGTACACGACGAACCCCGGCTCCGAGCGCACCCACTTCGCACCGGCCGGCGACGCGACGGCCGAGCGGTCGGCCGCCGGCACATGCACCTCCGCCGTCGCCCCGACCGGCACTCCCACCGACAGCCGCGTCGTCCCGTCCACGACGGACCACGCCGCCGCCGCCCGGCCGCGCACGGTCCGCACCGAGGTACGGGCCCAGTCCACGCCCGTACGGCCGTCCGGGCGGACCGTGAAGGTGCGGTAGCCCGCGTCGCCGGGGCGCAGGCCCGCCACGTTCTCGTAGAGCCACTGCACCACGGTGCCCAGGAAGTAGTGGTCCCGGGAGCGGGAGTCGAGCGGCCACATCTCCCACATGGTGTCGGCGCCGTTGTCGAACCAGTACCCCCAACCAGGGTACGTGCGCTGGGTGGCGAGGGCGTGGGCCACCTCGGGATGCCCCTGGGCCGAGAGCTCGCGCAGCAGCACGCTGGTGCCCAGCGCCCCCGTGTTGAGGTGGTTGCCACGCCGGGCGATGTCGGCCAGGAGCGAGTCGACCACGCTCGCCCGGGCGCCGGGCGGCACGAGCCCGAAGGCCAGCGGGAGGCAGTTGCTGGTCTGGCGGTAGTCGGGGTCCTTCGCCGTGCGGTAGTGGCCGTCCGCGCCGAGGAACGCCGCGTTGAACGCCTCCTTCAACGCGGCGGCCGTCTTGCGGTAGCGGGCCGCCACCTCGGTGTCGCCCAGCAGGTCGGCCAGTTCCGCGGTCCCGGTGAGCGCGCGGTGCAGATAGGCCGTGGCGGTCAGCCTGGTGTCCTCGGGCGGGTTGCCGCCGTAGCCCGGCGGCAGCCAGTCGCCGAGGGCGGTCACCGCAAGGCCGTCCTGGAGGCGCCCGATCTCCCAGTCCAGGTAGCGGACGAGCGGCGCCCAGTGGTCACGGGCGAGCCGCTCGTCCCCGTACACGCGGTACATCTCCCGCAGCAGGAAGGGGTACACCGTCGTCCACTCGGGAGCGGGAGCCAGATCGTGGTAGCCCCAGCCGCCGCTCGGCACGATCACCGGCAGCTGCCCTTCGGCGTTCTGACTGTCTCTCAGGTCACCGAGCCACTTCGTCAGGAAGCGGTGCACACCGAAGGCGTACGCCATCACGGGCGCGCCGAGCTGCGCGTCGCCGGTCCAGCCGTTCTTCTCGTACACGGGAGTGTCCGTCGGAATGCCATGGAGGTTGTTGAGGACGGTGCGGCGCATCGCCCGGTCCAACTGCTCGTAGAACGGTTCGGAGCAGGAGAACGTGCTCGTCGACGCCACCCGTGTGTGCACCACCCGGCCGAGCACCTGCTCGGGCCCCGGCTTCGCGGGCAGCCCGCTGACCTGGACGTAACGGAAGCCCTTGTACGAGAACCTGGGCTCCCACACCTCGTCCGCGCCGCCGCCCGCACACACGTACTCGTCCGTCTGGCAACGGCCCGGCACCAGGTCGTTGCGGGCGAGCACACTCCCGTCGGAGTTCAGCCGCTCCCCATGGACCAGCCGGACGGTCGTCCCCGCCTCGGCGCGCACGGTCAGCCGGGTCCAGCCCGCGAGCGTCCGCCCCATGTCGACGACGTACACGCCCTGGCTCAACTCGCGGATGTCCACCGGGCGTATGGTCTCCGCCACCTCGATCGGGTCGTGCCCCTGAGCGCGCAGGGTGCCCTTGGGTGCGGTCTGCCGCTGGGCCTCCTGCCAGGAGCGGTCGTCGAAGCCGGGGCGCGTCCAGTCCCGGGGCGCCCTGCGGGCGTCGTAGGTCTCACCGGCGTAGAGGGAGTTGGAGAGGGTCGGTCCGTCGGTGATCCGCCAGGTGCCGTCCGTGGCGACGGTGGTGCGCGAGCCGTCCGGATGGTCCATCTCCAGTTGCGCCAGCAGCCGGGGTTCACCGTGCCAGGGCGCTCGGTTCCAGTTCCACGCGGTGGGGCTGGTCAGGCCGAAGAAGCCGCGCCCGAGCGTCACCCCGATCGCGTTGGCACCGCGCCGGACGCGGTCCGTGACGTCGTGCACCGCGTAGAGCACCGTCTCCTCGTAGTCCGTGAAGCCGGGGTCGAGGACCTGACGGCCGACGCGGACTCCGTTGATCTCGGCCTCGTAGTAGGCGAGTCCGCTGATGTGCAGGCGGGCGCGCACGACGTCCTTCGGGACGTTGAACGTCCGGCGCAGCAGGGGAGCGGGCTGCTCGGGGACGCTGACGGACACGCCGGTGCCCCAGGGGCCCTGTCCCCAGGGTGCGAGGACGGCGGCCCCCGACCAGCCCGTGTCGTCGAAGTCGGGCCGCTGCCAGCCCTGTTGCTCACTGTCGACGCAGCGCCAGCCGTCGCCGGTGACGAGTTCGACCGTGTCGCCGGACGTGGTCTCCACGATCAGACGGAGCAGGAGGCCGCCCGGATTGGCGGACCCGTTGTCGCGGTTGGTCGCGACGGCGGCGACCACGATCCGTCCGCCGCTCGCCCCGCGCACCTGCTCGGTGACCTCGGCGAGATGCCCGGTGCGCCAGGCGTCCGTCTGCTGGGGCTGATACAGGACCTGCTGACCGTCGACGTAGAGCGTGAAGTCGTCGTCGGCCGTGGCCACCAGTCTCGCCCTGCGCACCTCACTGCCGGCGGGGAGGGTGGTCGCGGTACGGAACCAACGGGGCCCGACGGGGGCGGAACCGGTGGTCGAGCCGGGCGACCAGATCCAGGACGCCCCGTCGAAGCCAGGGGGTTCGGGCAGGGCCGCCGCCCCGATCCAGAATCCCTGCCAGCCGTCCGTTGGCAACGTTGTCTCCCACCAGCGCGGGGCGCTCCACGCCGACGGACGGCCGTCGCCGTCCCAGACCCTGACCTGCCAGTGGTAGCGGGTACGGGGCCGCAGCGCGGGCCCCGCGTAGGCGATGCCGACGCTGCGGTCCGACTCGACCCGCCCCGAGTCCCAGACCAGGCGCCGCCCCTCGCGCAGGTCCTTCTCGGTGAGCGCCACCTGCACCCGGTACGCGGACTGCCGCGCACCCCGGCCCGGGGCGGTCGACTCCCAGGTGAGTCTGGGGTGTTCGACCTCGGTGCCGAGCAGCGTCTCGGCGTACTCGACGGTGGTGCGGTCGATGCGCAGACCGTCCTCCCGCGGGGCGTCGGCGCTCGCTCCGGGGGTCGCGGAGGCGGTGTGGGCGCCTCCGGGCCCGAGCGCGACGGTGGCGCCCGCTCCGGCGACGGAGCTGCGCAGGAAGACCCGGCGGTTCCAATCCTTGGCCATGTGTCGCCCCTCGATGGTGAAGTCGACGGTGGAGTCGATGGTGAACCCGATGATGAAGCGATGAATTGAAACGTTTCATTCCGCTGGCAACGATCCTACGCATCACGTCTCTTCAGCCTCAAGAGTCCTGCACGCACCTCGTGGACAGACGGTGTCCGGCAACGGAAAGATGCCAAATGCACACAGTGCCCCGCTCCCGTCACCGCCAGAACCGCCCGGAGGCAGCCTTCATGAGCGCCCGTCCTCTGCCCGCCAGCACCCCCGCAGCCCAGGGGGTGGACGCCGCGGGCATCCACGCCTTCCTCGACGCCGTCGAGGCGGCACCGGACATCGAGCCGCACAGCCTGATGATCCTGCGCCACGGGCACCTCGTGGCCTCCGGCTGGTGGGCGCCCTACTCACCCGACCGCCGCCACCTGCTCTACTCGCTCAGCAAGAGCTTCACGTCCACGGCCGCCGGATTCGCCGCCACCGAAGGGCTGTTGCGCCTGGACGACCCCGTGATCTCGTACTTCCCCGAGTTCGAGGCCGACATCACCGACCCGCGCAGCCGCGCCATGCTCG
The DNA here is from genome assembly GCA_001550305.1 of Streptomyces diastatochromogenes. Classification (GTDB taxonomy): domain Bacteria; phylum Actinomycetota; class Actinomycetes; order Streptomycetales; family Streptomycetaceae; genus Streptomyces; species Streptomyces mirabilis_D. The sequence goes on along the minus strand of LRTP01000295.1, from coordinate 5,759 downwards.
TACGCCATGTGGCCGCCATGGCCAGCGGCCACCTCGAAGAGACCTACGCGACCTCGATCCGACGTGACCGCGACGAGATCGTACGGGGGTTCCTGCTCTTTCCGCCGGACCGGGATCCCGGGACCGTCTTCGCGTACAACCAGCCCTGCACGTACACGCTCGCCGCGATCATCCAGCGCGTGAGCGGCCAGTCGTTGACGGAGTATCTGCGCCCCCGGCTGTTCGACCCGCTGGGCATCGGCGAGACGGCCTGGCTCCAACGGCCACCCGGGCGTGACCTCGGCTTCAGCGGTCTGCATGCCACGACGGACGCGATCGCCCGGCTCGGCCAGTTCTATTTGCAGGACGGTGTCTGGGAGGGGCGGCGGCTGCTTCCCTCCTCGTGGATCGCGGAAGCGACCCGCGCGCACATCTCCACCGCTGACGGTACGCGGGAGGGCGCGCAGTCGGACTGGCAGCAGGGGTACGGGTACCAGTTCTGGAGGAGCAGGCACGGGTACCGCGGCGACGGCGCGTACGGGCAGTTCTGTCTCGTCCTGCCCGAGCACGACGCGGTGATCGCGACGACCGCCGCGACCGACGACATGCAGGATCTGCTGAATCTGGTGTGGCGCCACCTCCTCCCGGCGTTCGGCGCCGAAACGCTTTCGGCCGAATCGCTTCCGGCCGAATCGCTCGCGGCCGAACGGCTTCCGGCCGAACGGCTTCCGGGCACGGCGGACGAGGGCCTGCGCCGCCGCCTCGCGGAGCTGGCCCTGCCGCCCGTCGAGGCGAGCCCCGAGCCGCCCGCGCGGGGCGACGACTGGAGGGGCGCCGTGTTCGCACCGGAGGACGGTGAGTGTCCGCAGCAGCGGACCTTGACGGGCGTCACGGTCACCGCCGACGCGGACGGGAAGGGCTGGGGCGTGTCGCTCGCGGAGGACGACGAGCTCATCGAGCTGCGGCTCGGCGCCACCGGTTGGACCGTCGACGCGGGCGGCCCGCCCACGGCGGTCAGCGGCGGCTGGACGGACCAGGACACCCTGCGCCTCGACGTGCTGTTCCTGGAGACCCCGCACCGGCTGACCGTGACGTGTTCGCTGCCGGACGGCACCTTCACCGTGCGCTGGCACACGACACCGATCCATGGCGGTCGGCTGCACTCGCTCCGGGCGCCCGTGGGGGATCGGGTGTGACGACCGCGACGGGTGGGCTTCCGCCCGGGTCGGGCAGCTGGCTGCTCTTGTCCGGTAGGCGGTAGGCGGTGGGTGGCGGGTCGTCGAGGGGAACGGTGTGCCGCTCTCCTCGACGTCGAGGAGGGGCGTTTCGGCGGCGGACGTGACGGGACACCGTGGCCGCAGTGCGCCGTGACCGCGCGGCTCGCACCGCTCGCGAGCGTCGGCCCACACGTGCCCGGGGCGGGCGGTGGACCGCGAACTCGCCGAGCGTCCTGCTGTGACCTGAAGTAGCGTGAGGCTACCCGCGCCCGTCCGTCGATGGCCCGCCGAGGCCCGGCAGACGGATCACGTCCGGCCACCGACCGACAACACCACCACCGGAGTGAAACAAGCCGGTCGGCCTCGCGTGTGGTCCGCGTGCCGCCCCGCGCGCCTGTCACCAGCCCCCGTGACCACCTGCGGGCGGAGCGCTTTCGAGATCAGACCGACTCTCCAAGGCAGGGATCCGGATGACTAGCTATCGCGTCGCGCAGGTGACCGCCCCCGGCGGTTCGTTCGAGGTCGTCGAGCGTGAGGTACCGCAGCCGGGCCCCCGACACGTACGGATCGCCGTCGACGCCTGCGGGGTGTGCCACAGCGACACCTTGTTCGTGAACGCCGGCGTTCCCGGCGTGACCTTCCCGGTGGTCCCCGGGCATGAGATCGCCGGGCGGATCGCGGAACTCGGCGAGGGGACGGGGGACTGGGGCTGGCAGGTGGGCGACCGGGTGGCGGTGGGCTGGTTCGGCGGCGCGTGCGGCCACTGCACGCCCTGTCGGCAGGGCGACTTCATCGTCTGCGAGAACCTGCGGGTCCCCGGATGGGCGTACGACGGTGGATACGCGGAGACGGCGGTCGTGCCCGTGGACGCGCTGGCCCGGATCCCCGACGCGCTGGCGGCCACCGACGCGGGGCCCCTGGCCTGCGCGGGCGTGACCGTGTTCAACGGCCTGCGGCGCAGCTCGGCGCGGCCGGGTGACCTGGTCGCCATTCTCGGCATCGGCGGCCTCGGACACCTGGGGGTGAAGTACGCGGCCGCGATGGGCTTCGAGACCGTGGCCATCGCCCGCGGTGGCGACAAGGCCGACTTCGCCAAGCAGCTCGGCGCGCACCACTACGTCGACAGCACGGCCGACACTCCGGTCGCCGAGGCGCTTCAGTCCCTCGGGGGTGCACAGGTCGTCCTGGCCACCGCGTCGAACTCCGCCGCCATCACCGCGACCGTGGACGGTCTGGGTCCCCGCGGTGAGCTGGTGGTCATCGGCGTGGACGCGGAGCCGCTCGGCATCACCCCGGCCCAGCTGCTGATGGCGGGCAAGGTCGTCAGCGGCCACCCGAGCGGTACCTCGCAGGACATCCAGGACACCATGGAGTTCAGCGCCCTGCACGGCATCCGTCCGATGACCGAGGTCGTGACGCTGGGCGAGACCGACGAGGCGTACCAGAAGATGCTCTCCGGTGCCGCCCGCTTCCGGATGGTGCTCACCATGAGCTGACACGGCGGCTCAGCGGCCCGGGTGGCGTTCGACGAAGGGGTCCAGGACCTCCGGGGACGGCGAAGGGGTCCAGGACCTCCGGGGACGGCCGCGGGGGACCCTCCCGTCGGACCCCACCGCGTCCCGTACGACGGCGGAGGGGCGGCCGGGCCGGCGCAGCACCCGCGGTACCCGTCGCGCTCCACCTGCCACAGCGGCCGCAGCCGTAGGGGATCAGGCCGACGTGACGGCCCCCGGTGGCGCAGCGTCCACGTGACCCCGCCGCGGAAACCCGCGGGGCGCACCCGCGCGGAGTGGAACCAGCCCCGGCGGCAGCGCTGCCCGTCGGTGTCCGAGTCGGCGTCCTCGGACGTGCTGGACGGCGATCTGCTGTCCGTCGACTTCCACGACGTCACGTGGGTCGAGGTCGGCCGGACCGTGTTCGACGGGCGGATCTTCTGCGCGCGCGGGACACACTCCACGGCCGATCCTCACCGCCTGGACCTAGCCGACGGTCGCCAGGTGCGTCAACTCCCCTTACCTGGCTGGCAATTAATCGACCGCGCATTGGTCCCGTCGCCGGGCGTGGCCTAGCATCGGGCTCACCCAATACCCCTGGGGGTATACACCGAGGATTGCGAGGAGCCCGCCATGCCCTCCGCCCACCCCGCCTCCGGCGCCGCCCGCGACCACTTCCGCGTGTTGATCATCGGAGGTGGAACCGCGGGCATCACCGTCGCGGCCCGCCTGCGGCGCGCCGGTCTCTGCGACATCGCGGTGCTCGAACCGGCCGACGTCCACTGGTATCAGCCGCTGTGGACCCTGGTCGGCGGCGGCCGGGTCCCACTCGGTGTCACCCACCGCCCCGAAGCCTCCGTCATGCCCAGGCAGGTGCACTGGATCCGCGAGGCCGCCACCGCCGTCGACCCCGAGGCGCGGACCGTCACCACGGCGCACCGCACCATCGGCTACGACCACCTCGTGATGGCACCCGGTCTCCAACTGGACTGGGACGCGATCCCCGGCCTCGGCGCCGCCGTCGGGCACGGTGCCGTATCCAGCAACTACGCCTTCGAGTACGCCCCGTACACCTGGGAACTCATCCGTGGCCTGCGCTCGGGCACCGCGGTCTTCACCCAGCCGAGCGGCCCGGTGAAATGCGGCGGCGCCCCGCAGAAGATCGCCTATCTGGCCGCCGACCACTGGCGCAGGCAGGGGGTCCTGGACCGTATCCGGGTGGTCCTCGTGCTGCCCGCCGACTCCATGTTCGGCGTACCGGTCTGGCGCAGGGCCCTTGAACGCGTGGCCGAGCGTTACGGCATCGAGGTCCGGCTGAACTCCGAGATGACCTCCGTCGACGGCGCGGCCCGTCGGCTGACCGTGGCCGACCACTCCACCGGCGCCGAGGACGGCCTCGCCTTCGACCTGCTGCATGCCGTACCGCCGCAGCGCGCGCCGGGCTGGGTCGAGCGCGGCCCGCTGGCCGATCCCGCGAGCCCCTACGGCTACGTCGAAGTGGACAAGCACACCCTGCAACACCCACGGCACCGCAATGTCTTCGCCCTTGGCGACGTCGCCAACCTGCCCACCTCCAAGACCGGCGCCGCCGTCCGCAAGCAGGCCCCTGTCCTGGTGGCCAACCTGCTGGCCGAGATCAACGGCGAGCACCGTGAACAGCGCCGCTACGACGGTTACACGTCCTGCCCGTTGGTCACGGCCCGCGGCAAGGTGCTGCTCGCCGAGTTCGACTACGACCAGCGCCCCGCCCCCAGCATCCCCCTGCTGGACACCACCAAGGAGCGCCGCGACATGTGGCTGCTCAAGCGGTACGGCCTGCCTGCCCTGTACTGGCGCGGCATGCTCAAGGGCCTCGTCTAGGGCGCCCTCGGCGTCGCTGACGGTCGCCGGCTGTCGCTGAAGCGCCTCCGCGCATACCCCTGAGATACCCCCCGGGGTATCTCTGTTACGGTGGATGCCAGATACCCCCCGGGGTACTTTCATCCGGAAGGAGCCGAACCCGTGTTCTTCGTCGACACCCTGGAGTTCGAGGGCCTGGGCAACCGCAGCTACCTGGCCGGCGGCCCTGGCGAGGCGGTCGTGATCGATCCCCCGCGCGACATCGATCAGGTGATCGCCGCCGCCGCCCGGCGAGGCGTGCGGATCGCGTACGTGGCCGAGACGCACCTGCACAACGACTACGTGAGCGGCGGACTCGAACTGGCCCGGGTCACCGGTGCCCGCTATCTGGTCCCGGCCGGGGCCTCGGTGTCCTTCGCCCGCACCCCGGTCGCCGACGGCGACACCGTCACGGTCGACCGGGGCCTGACCCTGAGGGCACTGGCCACCCCGGGCCACACCCCGCACCACACGTCCTACGTCCTGGAAGAGGGCGGGCGCGGCGTGGCCGCCTTCACCGGCGGATCACTGCTGATCGGTACGGTGGGGCGGCCGGACCTGGTCGAACCGCGGCTGACCGAGCAGCTGGCCCGCGCCCAGTACGCCTCCGCCCACCGTCTTGCCGAGGAGCTGGACGACGAGGTGCCGGTGCTGCCCACGCACGGGTTCGGCAGTTTCTGCTCCGGATCCCAGGCAGAGGGGGACACCTCCACGATCGGGCGGGAACGCAAGATCAACGAAGCCCTCACCCGCGACGTGGACGCCTTCGTCGCCGACCTGCTCGCCGGTCTGGACGACGTCCCGGCGTACTACGCGCACATGGGCCCGGCCAACGCCGCGGGCCCCGCTCCCGTCGACCTCACCCCGCCACGTCCGGCCGACGCCGCACAGATCGCCCAGCGGCTGGCGGCCGGTGAATGGGTGGTCGACCTGCGCAACCGTGTCGCGTTCGCCCAGGGGCACGTCGCCGGCTCCTTCAACTTCGAGGGCGACGGCAAGCCGGCCACCTACCTGGCCTGGCTGATCCCCTGGGGCAAGCCCGTCACGCTGCTCGCCGACACACCCGAGCGGATCGCCGCGGCACAGCGGGAGCTGGCCCGGGTCGGCATCGACCGGCCGGTCGCCGCCGCCATCGGCGGCCCCTGGGACTGGGTGCCCGGGGGAGCGGAGCCGCGGTCCTTCCCGCGCGCGA
>LRTP01000294.1 GCA_001550305.1 Streptomyces diastatochromogenes | reverse complement strand
TCACACCAGCGTTCCTGAGCATCTGAGCGCCCGCTCGGCGCAAGGAAAACCCCGCTCCAACCCGGTGGACCTAGGCGGTCACAGCACTAGCTGGGCAGACGTAGCAAGGGGGCGCGGCAATGTGCCGCGCCCCCTTGGTCGTTGTCGGCCGTTGACGGTTGTCGTTGGTCGCCCTCGCACGGCCCGAGGACGGCCCAGCTCTGGGCCCGGGAGATTTACAGACCGCGCGGCAGTCAGAACGTGAGCAGGGTCTTCGGCCGCGAAAAGCCCTGGTTCCCCATGGATGCCCCAGAGGCTCCCTCAGGGTCGGGTGCGGACCGCCGGCCGGCGAGCCGGGCCGACTGTGAATCTAGGCCCCTGGGCGCGGCGGTGTGCCGGTCACCTCACCCGGATGAAGTTGTAGGCGAGGCCGTCGAGGCCGGGGGTGCGGTCTACGAAGGTAATGTCGCGCGAGGCAACGACCGAGAACGTGCGCGGGTCCTGGTCGAGCAGGCCGTCCTCCTGGGACATGATCTTCCGTGAGCAGGTCCGGTGCGTGGTGCGGGTGAGCGGGTACAGCGTGACGTGCTCGCCTGCGAAGGCGGCCCGGCCCTTGAAGCCGTTGCAGCCTCCCTTTCCGGTGACCGTGCCGTCCCGGTGGAAGACGAAGTAGACCTCTTTGCCGGCCGTCATGTCGACGGGGGTGTCGGCGACGTTCAGATATTCGATTCGCCACGGCGCTCCGAAGAGCCCCTGAGGCCACAGCATTTGCAGCGCGACATAGTCGCCCCTCTGGTTCTTCAGGGTCATCGAGAATTCGTCGACCCGCTCGGCCACCGCCAGGGGGCCGCCGGTGAAGATCTTCCGCATCCGCTGCTCGAAGGCGCGCTCCTTCGCCGGACACGCGTCGTCCGGCATCACCCCCGACGTGTCCGTACCGACGGTGAGCGTCGTGGCGGTGACCGTGGCCGACGACTTGAACGGCGTGCATCCGTAGTCGCCCACGGCCGTGTTGTCGTAGCCGAACTCGACCCACGCGCCGGCGTCCGGCGGTGCGTCGATGTTGCGCCCGTCGACCGTGACCCAGTCGACCCGCCAGCGTGCGCCCAGGAGCCGCCCGCCGTAACCGCCCGGCCCGGTCGGCATGGTCCACGGCGTGGGCCGGTCCGGGGCCTTCCCCCCGCTCCCCGCCCGGGGCGAGCACGCGGTGACGGTGAGCAGAGCGACGAGCAGTGCGCCGAGAATGGCGCCGGTCCGGTACATGCGCATGCCGGTTCAGACCTCCGACCCACCTTCGGGGTTGCCCCGTCAGGGCCACAGCAGTTGCCGCGACCACCCCTTCGAGTCGTTCTTGCGACGGTAGGCCAGACGTACGTGCCTGCGGGCCGTATCGCCCTGGAAGAACTCCACATCCTCGGGCGGGAGTCGGTACAGCGTCCAGGTCGCCGCCGCGGCGTGCGGCTCCCGCCGGGCCCGCCCGTGACCGCGTCCCGGTCTGGCCCTCGCGACCTCGACGTGCGTCTCCGCTGATGCGAGCGCTGACATCCGGGTGGGCTGAGAGCTCGGCAGCTTTACAGTCCCCACGGCTTCGCGCCCTCGCTTCAGCTGTGACCTGCGAGGATGCAACAAGGTCGAGTGGCAGAGCCTCACGCCGTCCACACCACGTCCAGAGAGATGGGCATGATGCCTCTACCCCTAGACTTCGTCGAGCGGCGCTCCCCATGCTCGCTCAGTGATCTCGCCCCACACTCCCGGAGCGACAGTCCGGGGGGGGGTCGACAGCCTCAGACGGCGCGGAGCGCCCCTCAAGCTCCCGTGGTCCCCATTGGGTCAGGGACGGTAGTGGTCGGTCATGGTGGGCGAAGAGCTGTGCACGGCGGCAGCGTTGTACGAGACCCTGTCGTTGTACGCCTGCAGCCGCCGCGCTTGCTCGATCAGGCGACCGTCGACGTTCTCCGTGCTGCCGTTCCTTCGGCGCAGGAGCACGAAGAGCAGGACCAACACCGCTGCCACCAACAGACCAAACAGCACGCCGAGTTCGATCACAGACGCCCCCCCGAGTGAGTGTGTGACGCACCAGGATATCGAGCAGCCCGAGAGGTGCCTAGGTGGCTTCCAGGCGCCCCCGAACCCGTCCCAGACAGTCGCCGGCAGACGGGTTGCGATGGCGGTTGAATGCCTTGGTGAGTGACTTCTGGCCCCTGTACACGGGCACCGCGATCCCCATAGACCAGTGGCGCTCCCGGATGTGGCTGGACACCTGGGTCTAACCGGGCAGAGCCGCTACGCGGGCTGCAGATAGGAGTGGAAGACGTTCTCGGGGTCGTACCGCGCCTTCAGAGCCCGCAGACGCTCCCAGTCGGCCGGCGCGAAGGATCGGCGTGCCCGGGACACATCGGCGGTGAGGTCCGCCTCGGCGACGTAGTGGCCCGTGCCGAGCGGTTCGACGGCGTGCATGGCATCGCGCAGCCAGCGCATGTTCACGTCGTCGCCCGCGGGGTCGCCCCAGATCGCGAAGGGAGCCACGTAGCTGCTGCCCAGCACCGAGAAGGCGATGTCGTGCATGCGTGCCTTCTCCGGGGAGACCGGTGTCACGGGTGCGAGTACGAGGGTCTTGTCGGAGGGGGCATCGGCGATCGCGTCGGCGAGCGGTGCCAGCAGCGTTCCGTAGTCCGCGTCCGACCACAGGGTGTCGACGGCGGAGCGGTGGTGTGCGGGCCACATCGCCTCGGACGTCTCGTAGAGGGCCTTGAACGAGGTCGGCTCGTCGAGCTGCCGGCAGAGGGCACGGTCGGCGAGGGGGCACGTGCGCAGAGGTTCGAGGGCACGGACCGCCTCCTCCCGCGAGTCCGCGAACGCGGTGGCGGCGACGACGACCACCTTGGGCCTGGGCGACGCCGCCGACATCTCAGGGGAGGCCGTCTGGAGTACGTAGGAGAGCTCGACGGTTGCGGGGAGCCCGGTCGCGACCTCGGTGGCCCATTGGGTCACGGGTCCGAGCTCCGCCAGCGGGAAGGCGTACGTCGTCGTGGCGACCGCCGCGGGGAGCGGGTACAGACCCAGACGGAAGCTGGTGACGACCGCGAAGAATCCGGGGCCCGCCCCGCGTGCCGCCCAGAACAGGTCGGGATTCTCCTCCGTGCTGCACGTGAGGACCTCGCCGTTCGCGGTCACGGCTTCGATCTGCCGAACGCTTACGCAGGCCGGTCCCAGAGCGGGGGAATTCCAGCCGAGTCCGCCGCTGAGGAGGTATCCGCCGAGGGCCACGGATCCGCAATGCCCGGCGGGGAACGCGAGGCCGTACGGGGCGAGTTCCGCGATGAGGTCGCGACCTGTGACGCTGGGCTGCACGGTCGCCGTCGCGGAGGCCGCGTCGATGTCGGAACGCCGGAGCCCGGAGAGGTCGATGAGCATGCCTCGGTCACGTAGCGGTGAGCCGCACCAGCTGTGCCCACCCGATCGTACGGCGATGCGGAGGCCCTGGGACCTGGCCAGTTCGACGGCGGCCGGAACATCTCGCTCCGAGGCCGCCCGGACGATCACATCCGGAAACCGGTCCGGTTTGAGGTGGTTGAACAACATCGCTGCCCACGTCTCGTCGTACCGGGGGTCGCCCCGCCGGACGATTTCTCCCTCGATACGTCGTCGAGTCTGTGCGTGTGCGCCCATCATGACCCCACTAGTTGGTGGTCAGGCTGAAAACCGCGATGAAAATCAACCAGCACAGGACCACGACCGCGGCTCCCGCCACATGGGTGCGCAGGGAGCGTGACCGGCTGGGCAGCAGCCAAAAGGCCAGGGCTCTGTTCACCAACGGCATGAGCACCCAGGTCAGGATGCTGACACTCAGTACGTTCGAAAGGAACAGGCCCACACTTGTGGAGATGCCCAGGACACCGAATTCATGACCAACGGTCAGATTCAGGACCATCACCGTGGGATAGAGAGCCAGCACCACACACATGGCCTGTTTCCAGTTGGGCGGGACCCCTTCCTCCGTGCCCTCGCCGAAGCGGAACCAGCCGCTGAATGCCGTGCCCACCTTGCGTACGTCATATGAGAAGAAGTAGTCGTCGCCCTCTTGCAATAGCTCCGCGCGGGAGTCGGATCCGAGCCAGTCCTCAAGATGTTGGCGGTTGTCGAACCGGAAGATGACGACCCAGTTTTCCTGGATTCCCTCGACGGGCTTGAACAACTCACTCCCCATGAAGCCCGGAAACTTCTCCTGCGCTTTCAGGACCTTGTCCTGCCAGCGCTCGAAATCCTGCTCCCGCCCCGGTCGCACGTCGTGGGACACGACTGCCGTGACCGCTTCCCGGGGAGGCGCCGATGCCGCGCCTGCGAGGACTTCCTGCGTGGGCGCCCCCTCCAGCAGCGGGCGGCCCTCGGCGAGCAGATCCCGGCGGGCGCCGGAATCCAGCCATGCGGTGAGTTGATCGATGCGGGAGAAGCGGAACACCACCACCCATTCGCGTTCCCCGGCGGGCCCGGGAGGGTACATCTCGGTGCCCTCGAATCCGTCGAAATCCCGCACGACCCGGTTGGTTTTCTCCTGCCAGCGCTCGTATTCGTCACCCCGGCCCTCCCTCACCTTCTGGGAGGTCACGACGGTCGCACCGCCTCCTCCCGGGGCAGCGCTTGCACGGTCACTCATACCGAGTAGTCTAGTCCAAAGGGGAGTTATCGGACAATCGGGTGAATATTCCTCAGGCGTTGCTGAGTGGAGGTCTCCTCATGGGTCACAAGGAATTCCTGACCGAAGCGGTGCGCCTGGCGACCGAGTCCGTGGACAAGGGATGGGGCGGCCCGTTCGGTGCCGTTATCACCCGCGACGGAGAAATCGTCGCCCGTGGTCAGAACCGCGTACTCCTCACCGGCGATCCGACCGCACACGCCGAAGTGGAGACCATTCGCAAGGCAGTTCAGAGTCTCAACCCGGAGGCACCTTCCATCTCGGAGGAGCACCAGAACGAGAGCACCCTCGAATATGTGCCTCGCCCCGAAGGATCCCCCGACCTTCTACCGGAGCGGGCCAGAATGCTCCAAGGATGCTCGATCTACATCAGCGGCGCCCCGTGCCCGATGTGCATGAGCGCCATTTACTGGTCGCGGATCGAGGCCGTCTACTACGGCTCCGACCTGGAGGCGACCCGGAAGATCGGATTCGACGACTCCTTCCAGTACGAGGACTTCCAAAAGCCCCTCGCCGAGCGGCGGATCCAGATCAAGCAGATCTACCCGGAGTTGGGCGCCAAGGCCTACGCGGCGTGGACGGACAAGCCCGACCGGCATCCGTACTGACCCCCCGCCTCACCACCACTCGCTACGGCGCGCTAACAATCAGGGAACGTCACCCCCACGCGTCACTCCTCCCGCATACAGTGCGGACATGAACCTTTCTGAACGCGTTCAGAAGTTCAGGGAGGGGTCCACGGGGAGGGTTTCGCGCGATGCGCAAGGGGGCAAAGGCTGCCGTCATCGGCAGTGTGTTCGCCGTGATGGTGGGGGGTGCCGGATACGGCGCCTTCAATGTGATGTCGGCGCTCAGCGGGAGCGAGGGCGGGGGCTCGGGGAGCGGCGGACCCGCGGCCGTGAAGACCGGGCCGCCGAGCGGCGCGGAGATCAAGGAGACCTCGACGAAGTTCTTCGCCGCGTGGGAGCAGGGGGACGCCGCCAAGGCCGCCGCGTACACCAACTTCGCCCAGAAGGCGCAGGAGTCGCTGGCCGGTTACCACGACGACGCACACCTCACCGGTGTGAAGATCACCCCGGGGGCGGCGACGGGAGCCACCGTGCCGTTCTCCGTCAGGGCGACGGTGTCGTTCGAAGGGAAGTCCAAGCCCTTCGCGTACGACTCCCGGCTGACCGTCGTACGCGGCGAGACCACCGGGAAGGCGCTGGTCGACTGGAAGCCGTCCGTCCTGCATCCCGAGATGCAGGAGGGGGACACCCTGGTCACGGGCGAGTCGGCGAGCCCGCCCATCGAGGCCGTGGACCGGAACAACGTTGTCCTGACGAAGGAGAAGTACCCCTCGCTGGGGCCGATCCTGGACGCGCTGCGCGAGAAGTACGGCGACACGGCGGGCGGTACGGCCGGAGTCGAACTGGCGATCCATCACGCGACCGAGGGCGCGGGGGACACCGCCCTGGTGACCCTCGCCAAGGGCAAGGCCGGCAAGCTGCGCACCACCCTCAGCGCGAACGTGCAGGCCGCGGCGGAGAAGGCGGTCGCCCGGTACGCCGAATCCTCCGTGGTGGCCGTGCAGCCGAGCAGCGGTGAGGTGCTGGCGGTCGCCAACCACCGTGCGGACGGATTCAACGCGGCCTTCCAAGGCACCCTGGCCCCCGGCTCCACGATGAAGATCATCACCGCGGCGATGCTCATCGACAACGGCGTGACCACCATGAACGGCCCGGCGCCCTGCCCGCCGACCGCGACCTGGCAGAGCCAGACCTTCCACAACCTCACCAACCTCGCGCCGAACGAGAAGGCGAGCCTCGCCAACAGTTTCATGCGGTCCTGCAACACGGCCTTCGTGAAACTGATCGACGAGAAGCCGCTCACGGACGAGTCCCTGACGACCGAGGCACAGACGCGCTTCGGCCTCGGCCAGAACAACTGGAAGACCGGCATCCCCTCCTTCGACGGCAACATCCCCGCCTCCGGCGGCCCGGACCGCGCCGCGAACGCGATCGGCCAGGGCCAGGTCCAGATGAGCCCGCTGAACATGGCGTCGGTCACGGCGACGGCGATGACGGGCACCTTCCGGCAGCCGGTCATCGTCTCGCCCAAGCTCGACGACCGGGAACTGGCGACGGCGAAGGGCCTGCCCAGCAGTACGTCCGCGCAGCTGCGCGCGATGATGAACCTCACCGCGACCAGCGGCACCGCCGCCCAGGTGATGGCGGGACTCGGCGGGAACATCGGCGCCAAGACGGGCTCCGCCGAGGTCGACGCCCAGTCCAAGTCGAACAGCTGGTTCACCGGCTATCGGAACGACATCGCGGCCGCCGCGATGACCCAGCAAGGCGGTCATGGGGTGGACGCGGCCGGTCCTATCGTCGCAGCTGTGCTACGAACGGGCGACTGAAGTCACCCTTGACAGGGCGGGACCCTAGGGTGGGGGCTCTCGTTGAGGAGCATGAGGGTGCCGGGGGACTTGGGGAACAGGCGGAGGATCGAAAGCTGTGGGGAACAGAAGGCGCGTCGCCGAGCGACGAAAGACGAAGCCCGCCGTGGTCGGCGGGCTGATCGCGGTGGTCGTCGGCGGCGGGGCGTTCGGCGCCTACAGCCTGTACGGCGGCGGTGCGTCGGCCGAGGACCGTACGTCGGAGACCGCCGCCCACAAGGCCGTGAAGACCGGTCCGCCGTCGGCGGCCGAGGTCACGGCGCTGTCCACGCGGTTCCTGACCGCCTGGCAGAGCGGTGACGTCGCGAAGGCGGCCGCGGCCACCGACGACTCGGCGGCCGCGACGACCTTGCTGACCGGCTACGGCAAGGACGCCCACATCACCGGCGTCAAGCTCACGCCGGGCACGCCGTCCGGGTCCTCCGTCCCCTTCTCCGTCAAGGCCACCGTCACGTACAAGGGCAAGAGCAAGCCCCTGGCGTACGACTCGAAGCTGACCGTCGTGCGGCGTGCCAAGGACGGCGCGGCGCTGGTCGGCTGGAAGGCGTCGGTCGTGCACCCCGACCTCCAGGACGGCGACCACCTGGTCACCGGTCCGGCGGGCACTCCCCCGGTCACCGCCCTCGACCGCGACGGCGGCGAGATCACCACGGCCAAGTACCCCTCGCTCGGCACGGTGCTGGACGGGCTGCGCGAGAAGTACGGAAAGATCGCCGGCGGCAAGGCGGGCATCGAACTGCGCGTGGTCCGCAAGGCCGCGACCAAGGGCACCCAGAAGACGCCCGACAAGACCCTGGTGACCCTCAGCGAGGGCACCCCGGGGACCGTGAAGACCACGCTCAGCCCGACCCTCCAGGCCGACGCCGAGCAGCAGGTCGCCAAGAAGGACCGGGCGTCCGTGGTCCTGATGCGCCCCTCGACGGGCGAGATCCTCGCGGTCGCCAACACCAGCCACGGCTTCAACACGGCCTTCCAGGGCTCGCTGGCCCCCGGCTCCACCATGAAGGTCATCACGTCGTCGCTGCTCATCGACAAGGGGCTCGCCTCGGCCGACAAGCAGCACCCGTGCCCGAAGTACGTGACGTACGGCGGCTGGAAGTTCCAGAACGACGACAAGTTCGAGATCAAGGGCGGCACGTTCAAGGCGAGCTTCGCGCGCTCCTGCAACACCGCTTTCATCAGCCAGGCCGAGAAGCTGTCGAACTCCGACCTGACGAACCAGGCGCAGCAGTACTTCGGCCTGTCCATGAACAACTGGGCCATCGGCGTCCCGTCCTTCGACGGCTCGGTCCCGGTCCAGTCGGCGGCCCAGATGGCGGCCTCGCTGATCGGCCAGGGCGGGGTCCGCATGAACCCGCTGAACATGGCCTCGGTCGCCTCCACGGTCAAGACGGGCGTCTTCCACCAGCCGTACCTGGTGTCTCCGACGGTCGACAACCGCAAGCTGGCGACGGCGTCCCGCACCCTGTCCGCCACCACCCTCGCCCAGCTCCGCGAACTCATGCAGTACACGGCGGCGTACGGCACCGCCGCCCAGGCGATGTCCGGCCTCGGCCCCGACTACGGCGCGAAGACCGGCTCCGCGGAGGTCGACGGCCAGAAGAAGCCCAACGGTTGGTTCACCGCGTGGAAGGGCGACCTCGCCGCGGCGGGCGTCGTCCAACAGGGCGGCCACGGCGGCGACACGGCGGGCCCGATCGTGGCGGCACTCCTGAAGGCGGGAAGCTAGCCGGCGGGGAACCGGGACCTGTTCGGGCGAGGGAACTGAGACCTGTCCGAGCGGGAGGCCAGAGCCTCTCCGAACGGGGAGCGGGTCGGCTCGGAAGCGGCTCGGGAGCGACTCGGGAGCGGGTCGGCTCGGAAGCGACTCGGGTGCGGCTCGGAGGCGTCGTTCTCGGCTTGGTCGCCGCCGCGCGCAGCGCCGACATCCCCGTCGTCGTCGGCCGACGTGCGGAGGCGCCGCTGCCCCTGCTCTGCGCTCTCCTGCGCCGGGGCCGGTACGCGACCCGGCGCCCGGCGCGCCGGAACTCGCTCGCGTGCCTCCTACACCGACCGATAGCGTGCCGCCCATGACGAGCGACGCCGCCGAAGAGTCCGGAGCCCACCCCCGTTTCGCCGAGGCCCTGGAGGAGCTCGGCCTCGCCGATCTGCTGCCGCGCATCCGCCGCTTCCCCGACGCGACCCGTACCGCCGACGAGGCCGCCGCCGCGATCGGGTGCGAGTTGAGCCAGATCTGCAAGTCGCTGATCTTCGCCGCATGGGGGTCCCCCCTGCTCGAGGGGAGTCGAGAGCTTGGGGGAGGAGTGCCGGTGCTCGTGCTGATGGACGGGGCGTCGCGCGTGGACGTGGAGCTCGTACGGCGGGAGCTCGGGGCCGAGAAGGTGACGCGGGCCAGGGTCGAGCTCGTACGGGAGACGACCGGGTACGCGATCGGCGGGGTGCCGCCCTTCGGCCACCGTACGAGGACGCGGGTGCTCGCGGACCGTTCGCTGCTCGACCACGACGTGGTGTGGGCCGCGGCCGGCACCCCGTACACCGTGTTCCCCATGGACCCCAAGACGCTGGTCGCACATGCGGGCGGCACGCTGGTGGACGTGCGCGAGCAGCACCTGTGACCCCGCTGGTCACCGCGGCGGTGCTGCTCGCCGCGGTGACCCACGCCAGTTGGAACGCGATCGCGCACCGCATCACCGACAAGCTCGTCGGGTTCACGCTGATCGCGGGCGGCGGGGTGCTGATCGGGCTGGCGCTGATGCCGTTCGTGGCGGTGCCGGCGGCCGGGGCGTGGCCGTATCTGCTCGTGTCGGCCGCGATCCACGTCCTGTACTACGTCCTGCTGATGCGCTCGTTCCGGCTGGGCGACTTCGGGCAGGCGTATCCGATCGCCCGCGGGACCGCCCCGCTGGTCGTCACCGTGCTGGCGGCCGTGTTCGCGCACGAGGTGCCGAACGCGGGGGCGGCGGCGGGGATGGCTGATGGCGGTGCAGGAAGTCGTGATCCCGGCGTACGCCCCCTACCGCCTGCGCTCCCGGCTCTTCCCCGTCCTACGGCCCTTCGCCGCCCTGGGACTGCTCGGCTCGGTGCTGTCCGTGGCGGCGTACGCGCTGGTGCTGTGGGCACGTGCTCCCGTACCAATCCCGTGCCAGATACTGCGGTCGGCCGGCGCCCGTGCCGCGCACTGAGCAACCAGCCGCCTTAACGCCAGAGAAGGGGTACATCGCGGCTGGGGGCAAGAAGAAGCCGAGGCCACAACGGCAATCGGCTGGTCAGGGGGTGCAGCGAGACACAAGCGCGCCGGGTCGGTCGGCTGACCCTCCGCTGTTGGAGCGGGGCGGAGACAGGAGTGCAGGCCCGACCGGGGGCCGGGCCGCGTGCGGGGAGCGGAGCGAGCCGTCTTGACGCCAATATCGGCGCCGAGGCCGGTAGCACGGGGAACAGCAGTCACCCCGCCCAGCACACCCTCAGGCCATGACGCCGCTCAGCAGCAGGTCAGCAAGTCTCTCGGCGCCGTAGAACCCGAGCTTCCCAAACTGAGAGCCCGGTGCCACGAACCGTGAGATCGCCCGTGAAGAGCGTGAGGTGGCGCGGTGACGAGATGCCACAGCGAACAGTGGGCTCGGGCGGTCGAGCGCCAGGCGGCCAAGTTCCCCACACGGATAGGGCCGAAAAGCGCTACGCGTCTCGCGCGGCTCCTCGGCCCTGCACGGAAGGATTCCTAGAAGATGATTGATTCCAAGGAGCTCAGCGGCGGCCTCGCCGGTCCTCGTAGTTGACGAAGAAGCTCACAACAATGAACAAGCCGAAAATCCCCACGGCGAAGGTGCCGAGGATCGTCCAGATCCCCTTGCCGTCCAACGCAGAGCGCACCCCACCGGCGAGCCCGCCAACGGCAAAGCAGATGCCGAAGACGAGCGTCTGTGAACTTTGGGGTCTCAGCCAGTGCCGCAGGTCCGGGCGGCGGCGCCCGCGCGTGGGCGGGCCTGCGGAGTGCGTCATTGGTACCTCACCTTTCCCGGTTCTGCAGGGGCGTTCACATGGGTGTCGCCCGGGGTCCTGGGCTGGTTGGGCGTGTAGTAGAAGTCGATCCCTGTCGCGATCACGGAGACCGGCACGCTGAATATCTTCTCTCCGAACTTGCCGATCGTGTTGATGAACGTGGGGCGATGATGTTTCCCGCGCACGTCGCTCAGGAGGGCGCCCTTGGCGAGGTGCTTGCTGGCCTCGCCGCCGGCCGCGGAGGGGGAGCCGCCGATTGCGCCCTGTATCGCGCCGTTGAGGTCTCCGTGCAGTGCCGCCTCGGCACCACCCATCCAGGAGCGGTAACTGAAGAACTCAGCAATAGGTTTGATGGTGCCGCTGCCCCACTTCGCGGGCGGCGTGTACTCCACCGAATCCGTCTTCGTCTGCTGCGCCTGTCGGGCGTCGGTGCTCGCGTCCTTGAGGGAGCCGTAGTACGTGCTGCCGAACTCGCGCTTGTCCTTGGTGAGTTGCCACAGGCCCCAGGAACAGGTCGAGTCCGCTTCCGCTGCCCGGGCGATGATCGCATCGATGCGCCGTTGCAGGGCGTCGAAGTCGTCCTGGGTCACCACGGACTCGGGATCCCCGTGCGACATGCGCTGGGGCTGGACGCTACGGCTCAGCGTGCCGTCGGCATGGATCGTGATGCCTGCGGGCGGATTCTCGTAGAGAACCTTCAGGTCGTCCCTGGCCGCCTTGATCTTGTCGTGCGCGGAACTCAGCAGGTTCCCGACGCTCTCCGCTTCGGTGACCGCGTCGGTGAACTCGTCCGACACCCGGACGACGAACGGTTTGGTGACGGAGGCGTTCTCGCCCTTCCACTCGGTGCCCTGGGCCAGGCTGCGCATACTCCCGGCCTCTTTGGCGACTTTGTTCAGCAGGACCGCCATGGCGGCCCAGTCGTCGGCCGCCGACTGCAGCGGTGAGAGATTTACGTGGAAAAGTTCTTCGAAGGTCGGCACCGGCTCCCCCTGTTGGTCCCGGCGTCGCCGCCGGCGTCTTCCAGAGGGTTCCCGGTCCGCTTCGGAAACCCTCCGCCCCGCGCACACTGACCAGACGTCACATGATGGGACCGTCCCCCTTCGGGACGTGGAGCGCGTCGGAGTCGGAGGTGGACGGCGGTACGTCGAGGTACTCGGAGATCTTGGAGACCTGTATCTGCGCGGCGATGACGTGGTCGTCCTGCTTCGACGACTTCACCGAGTAGTCGAGATGGTTGGAGATCTGAGCGCAGGCGTCGACCAACACCTGAAGCTGCCCCTGCCAGCCTTCTTCGGCCTTGGCCAGTGCGGCGCCCATGTCGAACCCGTCGCCCTCCAGGCTCTTCGCGGCGGCCTCGGTGTGTGACTGCGCATGCTTGCCGGCGCTCGACAAGTGCTGGTGCAGCAGGAACGCGGCATGCCCGATCTTCCCCATGTCGTCGTACCTGAGGATCAGGTCCGCGCCATCGGGCGACGATCCGCCGGGATCTGCGGGCACGCTGTCCAGCCGCATCGCGGACTTCGCCTTCAGTTCCGCCCACTCCTGATCGAACGACATGCCGTCACACCCCGTTACATCGTTGATCAGATGAGCCTACTCGTGACGGTATGCGGAGTCCTCAGCGGTGCCGCTACTAAGCGGCCACGGCGAAGTCAAATGCTGATCCTTCTCGGCGTACAAGCCCTCGATCAAGCCGAACAGCGGGGGTTCAGCAGTGCACGTCACCGCATCCGCCGCCACGGGCCGGCCGGTGTTGCTCGCGGTTCTTTGAGTACGCGTACTCATGCACTCGTGTACGGCGCAGGGAAATGTGTGGCGATGAACGTTAAGTATCAGGGAGGGGCGGGGAATTGGGATCACATCGGAGACTGGGCGCTGGAGTGCTGGTGATGGGATGTGCGTTGATGATGACGGTGGTCACCGCATGCTCCCGACCGCCCGCCGACAGTGAGCTGCGGGCCAAGGCCCAGGGAACCGACGCACAGCGCAAGCGCGACTCGGAGGAGGCGCATATCCGGGGGCTGCTGGCGCCGTTCAGCCACGTGGAGGGCCTACACCCCGGATACGCGACGTTCGAGGACAGATGCAACAAACCCAGCGAGGGCAACTTCTTCGAGCCAGCCACGGGCCCCTTGCTGACCTGCTCGATGAGCGGACATGCCGTGTTCGGGGTCGAGGGTGAGGTCGCCGACGCGCTGCGGCGTATCGACGCCGCGCACATCGCAAAGTGGCAGCCCAATGTCAACGGCCCCGGGAGTGCGTCCGGGGGATCGATGGACTACGCACTGATGTACCAGCGGATGCGGGGCGTGGAGCCCGACGGGCAACTGATGCCCGGTCCCTACCTGGAGTCAGTGGACGAAGATGTGAAGATCACATGGGACACGGCGCCTCACGGAACCACGCCTCCTCTGTACCAGGTGGAGGGCAAGGAAACGCCCGCCTGCCCGCCAGAAACCGCCGTGTACTCCCGGTGCGACATCACCCCCCAGCGCCCTGAAGCCGTGCCGTCCATCCGCGCCCGGTACGGAACGGTTCTCCAAGTGGACATCCGACCGACTCTCTCAGACGGAACCTACTTCAAGGTGCCCCGCCCCCGGTCCTAAGCGGATGCAATGAAGTGCACTGCGGATCCTTCACTGTTCGGCTTGGTCGAGGGCTTGTACGCCGAGAAGGTTCAGCATTTGACTTCGCCGTAACTGCTTAGTCCAGCGGGTTCGGCTTGATGTCCACCCGCTCGGTGTCGAACCCCCTGCCCTTCCTCGTCGGCGGGCGGAGGACCACGGCGGCGAAAAGGAACCGGTAGATCGCGTTCATGCGCGCGTAGTCCTCCTCCTTCTCCAGCCTCTCCCAGTTGGATTCGGCGTCCGGCCCGGCGATGCCCTCCAGGACGGCGATCGGCCTCTTCACCGTCTTCCGCTGGCGCTCCTTCATCCGCTTGAGGACGACGGTGCGCATGGCGTGGAACTCGGCGGTCGTGAAGTCGTCATCCGTGAGAAACAGCTGTTTCAACTCCTCCAGCTTCGCCCGGGTCGGTCGATTCTGCTTGCCCTTGGCCTGCGCGGCCCGATACTCCCTGAACCGCTGGGCCTCGTCCCACTGGCCCCGATCGATGATGGCGGGCCACGCTCCGGTACCCACCTCCTCGCCCTGGTGGATCCGAACACCCGCCACGAAGTTGGACGACAGCAGAGGTCGGACGTTCTCCGGCTGCCACGTCTTGCCCTTGGACGTCTTCACTCCCCGCGCGGACAGGTCCTCGGCAATGCCCAAGGGCGACTCACCGTCCAGATACCGACGGAAGACCTCGCGGACGATCTCCGCCTCTTCCTCGATGATCGCCTGGCCGTTGCCCGTGTAGCCGTAGGGACGATTGCCCACATGCGGCTTGCCCTCGCGGGCCGGTCCGATCCTCGTCCTCGTCGGCGCGGCGATCGGGGCGGTGTTCTTCAAGGAGCGGTTCGGGCCGCCCCGGATCGCGGCAGCGGGGCTGCTGGTGGTGGGGATCGATCTGATGCTGCACGCCGGCTGATGCCGCACGCGAGCTGATGCCCCACATGCAGCAATGCCGTGCACGGGCTGATACCGCGCACGACGTGGTGCCGCGCGCGGCGTGCGCCGGCCGTCAGTGGGCCACCGGGGTCACCGCTGTGTACGTACGGCGCAGGAAGCGGATCAGAACCTTCGAGTCGAACTGCACCACCGACACCCCATGCGCGGAGTGGAACTCCACGACCGCCTGTACCCGGCCGCACGGCCACACGCGTACGTCGCCGGACTCGACCGGACCGCGCAGGCCTCGTTCGAGGAGCTCCCGGGGGAAGGCCCACTCGTGGGGGCCGGGCAGCGTCATGTGGACCTGGCGGGGATCAGCATCGGGGTCGTAGCTGAGGGCCACCGGGACGACCTGGTGTTCGTCCTCGGCGGTGTCTGCCGTGTCGGTGACGATGTGGGCCCGTGCGTACTGTTCGACGGCAGACATGAACCGACTCCTTGCGCTGCGTTACCTGTGTGGAATATATGAATCCGTCACCTCTCCAATGTCGCACATTTCGGAGATTTCGCCCACGGACTCCCATACCCCTCGGGTTCCCTGATCGGCCCTCGCCATGCATCACCGCCTCGCCGCTATTCATGGGCACCTCGCTCTTGCAAACCATTCGCAACAAGGCACTATCATCGAACGGTGCATGTGCCTGACGGATTCATCAACGCCCCGGTCTCCGCGGTCACCGGAGTGGTCGCCGCCGGCGCCATCGCCGTGAGCCTGCGGGGCGCCCGCCGCGAACTCGACGAGAAGACCGCGCCGCTCGCCGGCCTGGTCGCCGCCTTCATCTTCGCCGTACAGATGCTGAACTTCCCGGTCGCCGCCGGGACCAGCGGACATCTGCTCGGCGGCGCGCTCGCGGCGATACTCGTCGGCCCCTTCACCGGGGTCCTCTGTGTCTCCGTGGTCCTGCTGATGCAGGGCATCCTCTTCGCCGACGGCGGCCTGACCGCACTCGGCGTGAACATCACCGACATGGCGATCGTCACGACGGTCGTCTCGTACGCCGTCTTCCGGGGCCTGGTGAAGGTCCTGCCGCGCAAGAAGCGCTCCATCACCGTGGCGGCCTTCGTCTCCGCGCTCCTCTCCGTCCCGGCGGCCGCCGTCGCCTTCACCCTCATCTACGCGCTCGGCGGCACCACCGACGTCCCGATCACCAAGGTCGCCACCGCGATGATCGGCGTGCACGTCCTCATCGGCATCGGCGAGGCCACCATCACCGCTCTCACGGTCGGCGCGGTCATCGCCGTACGACCGGACCTCGTGTACGGGGCGCGCGGTCTGCAGCAGCGGCTGAAGCTGCGCGTCGGCGGCGACCTGGTCGACGCGCCCTCGCCCGCCGCCGTCCCCGTGGCCGCCCGGACCTCCCGCCGCAAGGTGTGGGCGGTCGGCCTCGTCACCTCCCTCGTCCTCGCGGGCTTCGTCAGCTTCTACGCCTCCGCGAGCCCCGACGGCCTGGAGAAGGTCGCCAAGGACCAGGGCATCGACCAGAACACCAAGAAGCACCACACCGAGGACTCCCCGCTCGCCGGGTACGGCGTCAAGGACATCTCCGACGCCCGGATCTCCGGCGGCCTCGCGGGCGTGATCGGCGTCGGCGTCACCGTCGTCGCGGGCACGGGGATCTTCTGGGCGGTGCGCAGGCGCCGCACCGCCGACGTCTCGCCCTCGCAGGTGGCCTGAGGTGGGCGCGGGTCACGCACACCGGCTCTACCGGCACGGGCACTCCCCCGTGCACGCCCTGCCCCCGCACACCAAACTCGCCGCGACGTTCGCCTTCGTCGTCGTGGTCGTCTCCACCCCGCGCGAGGCGATGTGGGCCTTCGCGCTGTACGCCGCGCTCCTGGCGACGGTGGCGTACAAGGCCCGCGTGCCGGCCGGCTTCCTACTCAAGCGGCTGCTGATCGAGATCCCGTTCGTCGCCTTCGCCGTGCTCATGCCGTTCGTGGCGCAGGGCGAGCGGGTGGACGTCCTCGGTCTGTCGCTCAGCGTGAACGGTCTGTGGGGCGCCTGGAACGTCCTCGCCAAGGGCACCCTCGGCGTCGCCGCCTCCGTGCTCCTCGCCTCGACGACCGAACTGCGCGAACTGCTGCTGGGGCTCCAGCGGTTGAAGCTGCCGCCGCTCCTCGTGCAGATCGCCTCCTTCATGATCCGCTACGGCGATGTCATCACGGACGAGATGCGGCGGATGCGGATCGCGCGCGAGTCGCGGGGCTTCGAGGCCCGGGGTGTACGGCACTGGGGCGTCCTCGCGAAGTCGGCGGGCGCGCTGTTCATCCGCTCCTACGAGCGCGGGGAGCGCGTCCATCTCGCCATGGTGAGCCGGGGGTACGCCGGTTCGATGCCGGTCATCGACGAGGTGACCGCGTCCCTGGCGCAGTGGTCGTACGCCCTCGCCCTCCCGTTCGCCGCCCTTGTCGTCTGCCTGCTGGGATGGACCCTGTGACCCCCTCTCTGGAAGTGGCCGGACTGGCCTTCGCCTACCCGGACGGCCACCAGGCCCTCTTCGGCGTCGACTTCACCGTCGGGCGTGGCGAGCGTGTCGCGCTGCTCGGCCCGAACGGTGCCGGCAAGACCACCCTCGTCCTCCATCTCAACGGCATCCTGACCGGCGGCGCCGGAACCGTGACGGTGGCCGGACTCCCGGTCGGCAAGCGCCACATGGCGGAGATCCGGCGCAAGGTCGGCATCGTCTTCCAGGACCCGGACGACCAGCTCTTCATGCCGACCGTGCGCGAGGACGTGGCCTTCGGGCCGGCCGCGGCGGGCCTGAAGGGCGCCGAGCTGGAGGAACGCGTCCGCACGGCCCTGGAGCGGGTCGGCATGGCGGACTTCGCCGACCGCCCCCCGCACCATCTGTCGTTCGGGCAGCGACGCCGGGTGGCCGTCGCGACCGTCCTCGCCATGGAGCCGGAGATCCTCGTCCTCGACGAGCCGTCCTCCAACCTCGACCCGGCTTCACGCCGCGAACTCGCCGACATCCTGCGGTCGTTGGACGTGACCGTCCTCATGGTCACGCACGACCTGCCGTACGCCCTCGAACTGTGCCCCCGGGCGCTGATCCTGAGCGACGGCGTGATCGCGGCGGACGGGAAGACCGGCGAGCTGCTCTCCGACGACGAGCTGATGCGCACCCACCGCCTGGAGCTGCCCTTCGGTTTCGATCCGCGCTCGACAGCTGTGCGTACTCCGTGACAATGGGCGCGTGACGAAACAAGGGGACCAAGAGGACTTCGGATCGGCCGGGTCGCTGTTCCTCGACGACCAGCTGTGCTTCGCGCTGTACGCGGCCCAGCGCGCGGTGACCGCCGCGTACCGCCCGCTGCTGGAGGAGCTCGGCCTCACCTACCCGCAGTACCTCGTCCTGCTGTTCCTCTGGGAGCGCGGCGAGACCACGGTCAAGGAGCTGGCGGGCGCGCTGCGGCTGGACTACGGCACGGTGTCGCCGCTGCTCAAGCGTCTGGAGTCGGCCGGTCTGGTCCGCCGTGAACGCTCGCCGCGCGACGAGCGGTCGGTGCTGGTGGCGGTCACCGGGCGCGGCGAGGCGCTGCGGGTGCGCGCGGCGGGCGTGCCGCG
>LRTP01000293.1 GCA_001550305.1 Streptomyces diastatochromogenes | reverse complement strand
CCGGCGGCAACGCGCCCGGCGCCCGCTCCCCCAGCCCGCCCCCGAGGGGGTCGCTGACGACCGCGAGCCGGGACCCGTCGTCGAAGACGGCCTCGACGTGCACCTCGGTGACGACGTCGGCGACGCCCGGCAGGACGTCGTCCGGGCCCAGCACCGCCCGGGCCGCCGCGATCGCCTCGGCGAGCCGGCGCCCGTCCCGGGCCGCCTCGCACACGGTGTCCGCGATGAGGGCGGTCGCCTCGGGAACGTTCAGCCTGAGGCCCCGGGCCCGGCGGGCACGGGCCAGCTCGGCGGCCCCGAAGAGCAGCAGCCGGTCACGTTCCGTGGGGGTCAGTCTCATGTCCGGGCACCTCCTTGCCTTCCTCGATTTAGAGCACCACTCTAAACGCGAGATTCGTGGAACGGAAACATTGACATCCAGAATCTGGTCACAGACATTGAACGTCGCTCTAACTCTCAGGCGGCCGTCGAAGGAGACCAGCCATGCCGATCGAACAGCGCGGAGTCGACACCATCCCCGACGAGGAACGGACCAGCGGGCCGGGGGACCTCGTCTCGATCCTGCTGGGGTCGAACCTCTGCCTCGGCGTGATCATCTTCGGCTGGCTGCCACCCTCCTTCGGGCTCGACTGGTGGTCGTCGGTGAGCGCGATCGTGGCGGCCACGGTGATCGGCACGGCGCTCACCGCGCCGCTCGCGCTGGTGTCGCTGCGCACGGCGACGAACCTCTCCACCTCCTCCGGCGCCCAGTTCGGGGTGCGCGGACGGCTGGTCGGCTCGGTCGTCGGGCTGCTGCTCGCCCTCGGCTACACCGCGCTGACCGTCTGGATCGGCGGCGATGTGATGGTGAGCGTGCTCGGCCGCCTGTTCGGGCTGCCGGCGGACGGGCTGTCGTACGCCGTCGTGTACGCCGTCCTCGCCGCCGCCACCGTCGCGGGCGCGGTGTACGGCTACCGCGTGCTGCTCGCGATGTCCCGGGTCCTCGCGGTCGGCATGACCGCGCTCCTCGCGCTCGGTGTGCTCGCCTACGCGCCGCACTTCACCACCGCCGCGCTCCCGGAGACCGGCGGCTATCTGCTGGGCTCGTTCTGGCCGACCTGGCTGCTGGCGGCGGTCGCGGCGGGCCTGTCCGGACCGATCGCGTTCATCACCCTGCTCGGCGACTACACGCGCTACATCTCCCCGTCCCGGCACTCCTCCCGTACGGTTCTGCACGCCACGTGGCTTGGCCTGATCGCCGGGCTGCTGGTCCCGCAGCTCTTCGGCACCTTCACGGCGTACGCCGCCCGCGCGGCCCTCGACTACGCGGGGCCGCTGGTCTCCGCCTCCCCCACCTGGTACCTGGTCCCGCTGCTGCTCGCCGCCTCCGCGGGGTCGGTCGGCAACGCGGGCCTGATGCTGTACTCCATGGGCCTGGACCTGGACGCGATCCTGCCGAAGGCCTCGCGCGCCCGGGCCACCCTCACGGTCGCCGTCGTCGCCACCGTCTGTGTCTTCGTCGGCCACTACGCCTGGAACGCGCAGTCCGCGATGACGTCCTTCGTCCTTCTCCTGACCGCCATCGGCACCCCGTGGGCGGTCATCACCCTCATCGGCTTCGCCCGCTGCCGCGGAATCTACGACCCGGACGCCCTCCAGGTCTTCAACCGCCGCTCCCGGGGCGGCATCTACTGGTACCGCGCCGGCTGGAACATCCAGGCGACGGTGGCCTGGGCACTGGGCGCCTTCGCCGGCCTCCTCGCCGTCTCCCTCCCGTCGTACCAGGGACCGCTGCTGTCCCTCACCGGTGGAGTGGACTGCAGCTTCGTCCTGTCGGGCCTGGTCGGCGGCCTCGTCTATACGGCCCTCTCCCCGAAGCGGGCGTCACACCGGGTCGAGGCCGGGCAGGAACTGGCTCGCGCCGAGAGCGGGCTTTAGGTCGCTGAACCACGTGGCGTTCTCGTCGTACGCGGCGAAGAACGGGCGGCCCACCAGCTCCGGGTCGCGGGCCTGGATGAGGTGGAGCACGAAGACCTTCTCACCGGCCACCTCCGTGATCCCGTCCACGCACACCTTGCCCGGCATCGCCGACATGACCGGGCCGCGCACGGTCCGCGCGAGGCCGGACACCTGGGCGTAGGCGTCGCGGAAGATCTGGTGACCGCGGGCGAGCGGCACCCCGAAGTAGCCCTGCGGACCGGTGTCCCGCTCCACGAACTGGTAGTACGGCACCGCCCCCAGCGCGGTCGTCTCGTTCCACAGCCCGGCCCACGCCTCGGCACTGTCGTTGATGCCCCTGACCAGCGGCCCCTGACAGCGGATCACGGCACCCGTGTCACGCACCCGGCGCATCGCCTCCCGCACCACCGGGGGCCGCAGCTCCTGCGGATGGGTGAAGTGGGCCATCAGCGCGAGGTGGCGGCCGCTCGCGACGACCTTCTCGAACAGGCGCAGCACGTCGTCGGCGTCGCGGTCGGTGAGGAAACGGTACGGCCAGAAGGCGAGCGACTTGGTGCCGATACGGATCGACTGCACCGACTCGATCTCCAGGAGCGGTTCGACGTAGCGGCGCAGCACCTCGGTGCTCATCACCATCGGGTCGCCGCCCGTGATGAGCGCGCTGGTGACCTCCGGGTGGGCGCGCAGATAGGCGGATGTGGTGGCGATGTCGTCGGTGGCGATGCGCAGGTCGGACTCGCCGACGAACTGGGGCCAGCGGAAGCAGTACGTGCAGTAGGCGTGGCAGGTCTGGCCCTGGCGCGGGAAGATCAGCACCGTCTCCGGGTACTTGTGCTGGAGGCCGGTGAGGCGACGCCCCTCGTGCACGGGGACGTTGGCGTCGAGCTGGCCGGAGGGATGCGGGTTGAGCTTCATCCGGATCTCGTGGGCCGCGCGCAGGACGTCGGCCTTCGGCGCGTCCCGCGCCAGCAGCTCCGCCATCTGCTTGAGGTCGGGCTCGGGCAACATCTCGGCCTGCGGAAACGTCAGCCGGAAGATCGGGTCGTCGGGCACGGCCGACCAGTCGATCAACTCGTCGACCACGTAGCTGTTCGTACGGAACGGCAGGACGGCCGCCACGGCCCGCAGGGCGAGTCGCTCGGCGGGCGGCAGGGACACGCGCCGCAGCAGGCCGTCCAGGTCACGGGGCGTGAAGGCGCGAAAACGGGGGCTCGGGTGCGAAGACCGGGAGCTGGTGTCCGGAGATCCGAGACTCAGGTGCGCGGATCCGGGTCTCGCGGGCTGAGCGGGGTGGAGCGCTGAACTCATGTGTGCCGGGGCCTCTATTCCCTGACCAGGACCAACGGCCGCAACTCGACGAAGGCGCCCGCCGACGCATCGTACTTCTCCGCGAAGCGCTGCATGAGCAGCCCGTGCAGCTCGCTCTCGTCGTCCACGACGATCAGCTCGTGCGCGCCGGTGGCGGTCAAGGCATCGCTGTAGGCGGAGAGTTGATCGAGGCGGTGGCGGGCCATGTACGACACGAGGTCGTGTCCGGCGACGTACAGGCAGTCGTCCACGTAGACGAAGCGACAGCTGAACGCCCGGCGGCCGTCGGTCGCGTCGACCAGGGTCAGCGGCAGATGGGTGAATCGCTCCATCGGCTTGCTCTGCTGCCACAGTTCGTCGAAGCGTTGTTCGACGAAGGTGCCGAGCGGGGAGTGGACGGCGACCTCCAGTTGGACTCCCTCGCCGGACAGGCGCCCGACGGTCAGGAAGGAGACCAGGGAGCGCTCGTCCCAGCGGTAGAGGGTCACGCCGGGGGAGGTGGAGCAGAGGCGGACTTCGAGGAGCTGACGGGAGTTCTCGTCGAGCCGGAGCGCGAACCGGTCCAGCGTGCGCAGGTTGCGCATGATGTCGCGGCGGATGTCGGCGCTCTGCTCGCCCAGTTCACGGCCGCGCAGGATGACCGCGAGGGAGTCGGGGTCGAGGAGGAGGATCTGCACGCGGGCGCCGTGCCCGGTGGCCGCCTTGATGCCGCGGAAGAGGCGCTCGGAGAACTGCGGCCCGAACACGTTGGAGAAGGTGTCGAGGACCTTCACGTTCGAGGTCGAGCCGTAGACCTGGGCACTGAACCACTCGTAGTCCAGCCGGGTGTGTTCGCGGACCCGGCCCTCCTGGGCGCGGCTGATCAGCGGGCCGATCACGAAGACGGTGACGACGACGCCGACGATGTCGGTGCCGAGGTTGAGGGTGAGGTTCTCCTCGTAGTTGTCCATCCGCGAGCTGCTCCAGAGGAGGAGGGCCGCGACGGCGGCGAGCAGGACGAGGACGGTGAGGCTCTGGGGGCGGCGTGGGGTGCGTAAGGTGCGCAGCAGCCAGCGCAGTCGTGGTATCGGCGACCCTGCGCTCACCTGCGCTCCCTCCGTGGCCGTGCGGGCACACGGGAGGGCGGCACGCTCCCCCCGTGGAATCTGTGGATACCCGTGCCACGGAGCCGCTACGCGTCGAGCGAACCGCCGGTCCCCGCACTCCTGTTGGGGAGAGAGGGACCGGCGGGAGGTGTGGGTTGCCGTGGACCCACGGGCGCGCGGGGCGCGCGGGGTGTCCTAGCCCAGCGGGTGCATCCAGCCGTGCTTGTCCTCGCTGATGCCGCGCTGGATGTCGAGCAGCGCCTCGCGCAGCTTCACGGTGACCTCGCCGGGCTCACCGCCGGACTGCTGCCACTCGGCACCGGTGCGCTTGACCGTGCCGACGGGGGTGATGACCGCGGCCGTGCCGCAGGCGAAGACCTCCGTCAGGGAGCCGTTCTCCGCGTCGCGCTGCCACTGGTCGATGGAGACGCGGCCCTCCTCGGAGGTGTAGCCGAGGTCGCGGGCGACGGTGAGGAGGGAGTCGCGGGTGACGCCCTCCAGGATGGAGCCGGTGAGGGAGGGGGTGATGATCCTGTCCCCGTACACGAAGTACAGGTTCATGCCGCCGAGCTCCTCGATCCACTTGTGCTCGACCGCGTCGAGGTAGCAGACCTGGGCGCAGCCCTGCTCGGCGGCCTCGGCCTGGGCGAGGAGGGAGGCCGCGTAGTTGCCGCCGGTCTTGGCGTCGCCCATGCCGCCGGGGACGGCGCGGACGTGGTCCTCGGAGACCCAGATGGAGACGGGCTTGACGCCGCCGGGGAAGTAGGCGCCGGCCGGGGAGGCGATGACCAGGAAGAGGTACTCGTTGGCGGGCTTCACGCCCAGGCCGACCTCGGTCGCGATCATGAACGGGCGCAGGTAGAGGGATTCTTCGCCGCCGTGCGCCGGGACCCAGGCGCAGTCCTGCTGGACCAGCACGTCACAGGCCTCGATGAACGTCTCCACGGGCAGCTCCGGCATGCCGAGCCGACGGGCGGAGGCCTGGAAGCGCCGGGCGTTCTTGTCCGGGCGGAAGGTGGCCACGGAGCCGTCGGGCTGGCGGTAGGCCTTGAGGCCCTCGAAGATCTCCTG
Source organism: Streptomyces diastatochromogenes (assembly GCA_001550305.1). GTDB lineage: Bacteria > Actinomycetota > Actinomycetes > Streptomycetales > Streptomycetaceae > Streptomyces > Streptomyces mirabilis_D. Next base: position 12,883 of record LRTP01000293.1, on the reverse strand, counting down.
CGCGTAGTGCAGGGTCATGTTCGCGGGGTCGAGGGAGAGCGGGCCGTACGGGACGAGCTGGCCGTCGTGCCAGCCCCGGCCCTCGGTCCACTTGATCGTCACCATGTGGTCGGTGAAGTGGCGGCCGAACCCGGGGTTGGCGAGGATCGCCTCGCGCTCCGCCGCGGAGCGGGGCTGCGAAGAGGGCTTGAGCTCGATCGTGGGCGTCGTCATGTGGTTGTCCTTCACCGGTTGTGTGTGACGGGCCGCGCTCACGCCTGTACTGCCAGTGGCCAGTACTAGGACGTCCGAGCATTCCCTCATTCCCGCGGCTCCGCGTTCGATTATCGCGCGCGCGAAGCCGTGGACGAAACGGGGTGAAGACGGCCCAGGGGTTGCCCAGGGGTTGTTGATGGTGGCACCCGGCGAGGGCATAGGAAAAGCCGCCGGGTGCGGATGCGACCCGGCGGCTCCTACGAGACGTAAGTGGCGCGGCGGGTCAGCCGGCTACTCGTACGGCGAGCGCGTCGCCGATTTCCTCGGTGCTGCGGGCGGGCTTGCCCACGCGCTCGGCGAGGTCGGCCGAGACGGCGTCCTCGATGCGGGCGGCCTCGGCCTCGTAGCCGAGGTGGCGCAGCAGGAGGGCGACGGACAGGACGGTGGCGCTGGGGTCGGCCTTGCCCTGGCCCGCGATGTCGGGCGCCGAGCCGTGCACGGGCTCGAACATCGAGGGGAATTCGCCGGAGGGGTTGATGTTCCCGCTCGCGGCGACGCCGATGCCGCCGGAGACGGCCGCGGCGAGGTCGGTGATGATGTCGCCGAAGAGGTTGTCGGTGACGATCACGTCGAAGCGCGCGGGGTCCGTGACGAGGTAGATCGTCGCGGCGTCCACGTGGATGTAGTCCGTGGTGACCTCGGGGAACTCCTCGGCCACCTTGTTGAAGACGTTCGTCCAGAGGTGACCCGCGAAGGTCAGCACGTTGTTCTTGTGGACCAGCGTCAGCTTCTTGCGCGGGCGGGCCTGGGCGCGGGCGAAGGCGTCACGGACGACACGCTCGACACCGAAGGCCGTGTTGACGGAGACCTCGGTGGCGACCTCGTGCTCGGTGCCCTTGCGGATCGTGCCGCCGTTGCCCGTGTACGGGCCCTCGGTACCCTCGCGGACCACGACGAAGTCGATCTCCGGCTGGCCCGCCAGCGGGGTGGCGACACCCGGAAGGAGCTTCGACGGACGCAGGTTGACGTGGTGGTCGAAGGCGAAGCGGAGCTTGAGCAGGAAGCCGCGCTCCAGGACGCCGGACGGGACCGAGGGGTCGCCGATCGCGCCGAGCAGGATCGCGTCGTGCTGCTTGAGGGCGTCGAGGTCGGCCTCGGTGAGGGTCTCCCCCGTGGCGTGGTAACGCTTGGCCCCGAAGTCGAACTCCTTGGTCTCCAGCTTCACATCCTGCGGAAGGACGGCGGAGAGCACCTTCAGCCCCTGGGCCACGACCTCCTGGCCGATGCCGTCACCGGGGATCACTGCGAGATTGATGCTGCGAGACATGAAGGCACCGTACTCCGTGTCCCATGGAATGACACGAGGTGTCCGCCATCCGGACATCCTCGGGGTGTCGCGAACCGTTTCGTCGACGTGCGTTCACCCGTACGTATGGCGGGCGTTGGGACTTGCTGGGAAGTTCACCAGCATGGACCTTCCCGACTTCGGCATTCCGGAGCAGCTCGCGAGCCGGATGAGCATGGCGGAGCAGTACGAGTACCTGCGTACGAAGCTCACGCGGCGCCGCGCCCTGGTGTCGGCGGGTGCGTTCGCGGGCGGCGGGCTGCTGGCCGGCTGCTCGTCCCCGTCGGGAACGGTGAGGCGCGGCTCCGCCCCGAGCCCGAGCGTCACCGGGCAGGTGCACGGTTCCGTCGTCACCCCCTTCGGCCGTCACCTCGCCTTCGGCGCCGACCCGAAGACCCAGATGCGGGTCTCCTGGCAGGTGCCGCTCGCGGTCCGGAGGCCGTATCTGCGGGTGGGCACGCATCCCGGAGAGCTGAGCCGGAAGGTTGGGGCCGAGGTCCGCGCCCTGCACACGCCGGGTGTCACGGGCGTACGGCCGACACTGGACCAGTACTACGTGCACGCGGCCCTGGACGGTCTGCGGCCCGGCACGACGTACTACTACGGCGTCGGCCACGACGGCTTCGACCCGGCCTCACCGGCGCACGGGTCGACCGTCGGCTCCTTCCGCACGGCGCCCGCGAACCCGGAGAAGTTCGTGTTCACCGCCTTCGGCGACCAGGGCGTCAGCTCGGCCGCGCTCGCCAACGACAAGGTGCTGCTGCGCCAGAACCCCGCCTTCCACCTCCACGCGGGTGACATCTGCTACGCGGACGGGACCGGGAGCGGCAAGAAGTCGGACGGGTTCGACCCCGGGTACTGGGACCTGTTCCTCAAGCAGACCGAGCCGGTGGCGAAGTCGGTGCCGTGGATGGTGACGACCGGCAACCACGACATGGAGGCCTGGTACTCGCCGGACGGCTACGGCGGCCAGGCGGCCCGCTTCTCGCTCCCGGACAGCGGCTTCGACCCACGGACGGCACCGGGCGTCTACTCCTTCACCTACGGCAACGTCGGCGTCGTGGCACTGGACGCGAACGACGTGTCGTACGAGATTCCCGCCAACCAGGGCTACTCGGGCGGGCAGCAGACGAAGTGGCTGGACAGGAAGCTGGGCGAGCTGCGCTCCTCGGCGGCGGTGGACTTCATCGTGGTCTTCTTCCACCACTGCGCCTATTCGACGTCCGCGCACGCCTCCGACGGCGGGGTGCGCGCGGCGTGGCTGCCGCTGTTCGACAAGCACCAGGTGGATCTGGTGATCAACGGGCACAACCACGTGTACGAGCGGACGGACGCCGTCAAGAAGGGTGCGGTGGGCCGTGCGGTGCCGGTGGGCGGCTCGACGGATCCGACACGGGACGGGATCGTCTACGTCACCGCGGGCGGCGGCGGCAAGGATCTGTACGGCTTCCCGTCGGGCGTGCAGGACAGTTACGAGGGGCACGTCGGCCGCCACGAGTCGGTGAGCAGCTTCCACTGGACCAAGTCGCAGGACCAGCAGCGGGAGACGGTGGAGTGGTCCCGGGTGCGGTACGCCGGCTTCTCCTTCCTCTCGGTGGAGGCGGAGGCGGGCACGACGCCCCGGCTCAAGGTGTCGGCGCTCGCGGAGAGCGGCGAGCGCATCGACCACTTCGAGGTGCGGCGCGGTCGCTGAGCACACGGCGGCGGCCGAGCACTCCGAGGTGCGGCGCGGGGCGTGGACCCCGCGCCGCACCCCGTGCGGGTGCGGCTCCCGGTATGGGGGTGGTGCGGTGCGGGCGGGTCAGTGACCCGTCTCGCCGCCGTTGTCCCTGCGGTCGAGGGCGCGCTGGAGGGCGGCGGCCGCGTTCTTGCGGTCGGACTCGCTCGTGCGGGACACGTGGCGGACTCGGCGGACGGTCGTCTCGGCCATGATGAATCGACTCCTTGCCTCCGGAAAGCGGCCCGGAACGGACCACCGGAAGTGCGATGAGGGAGGGATACGAGACTCCCCCACTGCCTTAAAGGCGTGGGAGGGACCCCCAGGGCCGGGGAGCGGTGCCGCAGGGGTTGCCTGCCAGGGGCGCCGGCTCACGACCGCCATTCGCTTGGTCTAGCGAGACGTTCGGCTCCTACAAAACTAAGCGAGGAAGGGGCATCTGTCTCCACAGTTAGTCGGACTTCCTACTATCTGAGACGGTGGATTGGGTCACACGGCCCTGAGCTGGGACAACAGTGCGCGCGGCATCGCCCGCCGCCGGGTGCAGCCGCAGGGCACCCGCGGTCGGAACGAGACACAGCACGCCGAGCACCACGAACGCGACGGCATACGCCGAGCGCGTCCCGTCCGTCAGCGCCGCGCCCCCGCGAAGCGCGACGGCGGTGACGGCCACGCCAAGGCCCGCGGCCAGTTGGTGGGAGGTCGCGAAGAGGGCGTTGGCGTCGCGCAGCCGCTCCGGCGGGGTCTCGCTGAAGGCGATGGTCGCGTAGCCGCTCAGGCCGACCGAACGGGCGACACCGGAGAGCACCGCGACGACCGCGATCACCGCGACCGGCGTCCCCCGGGTGAACAGCGCGCAGGCCGCGGTGGTGACCGCGAGACCGAGCGTGGAGACGATCAGCAGCGGACGGAAGCCGAAGCGGTTGATCAGATACGTGGTCGCGGGCTTGACCCCGATGTTCCCGACGAAGACGAACAGCACCACCGCTCCCGACTTCACCGCGCTCCAGCCGAACACCTCCTGGAAGAGCAGCGGGAGGAGGAAGGGCAGGGCGGCGACGACCGCCATGTAGAGCGAGCCGTCGAGCGCCGACGCGCGGAAGGACTGGACGTCCAGGGTGCGCAGGTTGACCAGCGGGTGCGGGGTGCGCAGCAGATGCCGCACGGCCGCGGCGAGCGCCACGGCGGCGAGCGCGCCGACCGCCACCGTCCGCGCCTGAGCACCTCCGGCCGGGTCGGAGAGCAGGTGCGCGGTCCAGGTCAGGGCGGCGAGGCCGGTGCAGGTGAGCAGGGTGCCGACGAGGTCCAGCGGGGGTGTCTCGTCCCGTGGGGCCGGTGCGATGAGACGGTGCGCGACGAGCAGGGCGACCACGCCGAGGGGCACGTTCAGCAGGAAGATCCAGTGCCACGAGGCGTACGTCGTGATCAGGCCCCCGAGCAGGGGCGCGAGCACCGGGGCGACGAGGCCGGGCCACACGATGTACGCGACCATGCGCGGCAGTTCCCGCTTGGCGGTGCCGGTCAGGACGACCAGCCGGCCGACGGGCACCATCATGGCGCCGCCGACGCCCTGCAGCACACGGGTGCCGACGAGCGCGCCGAGGTTCGGGGCGAACGCGCAGGCCAGGGAGGCGAGGGTGAAGACCGTGATCGCGGTGAGGAAGACCCGGCGTGGGCCGAAGCGGGCGGTGAGCCAGCCCGAGAGGGGGATGAGGACGGCGAGGGTGACGAGGTAGGCGGTGATGACCAGGCCCACGGAAGTGGGGGCGGTGTGCAGGTCCCGGGCTATCTGCGGAGCCGCGGTCGACACGATCGTGCCGTCCAGCATCTCCATGAAGAAGCAGCCCGCGACGAGGAGCGCGGTCGCGGTGCCGCGCCGGTGAGAATCCGTCATGGGTCCAGGTTCGGGGCGCCCATTGCTGCACTCAAGGTCCGATTGCTTCACGTAGCCTTGCGTCCCATGCAGCATTCAGCGCATGCGTCGTCCGGGTCCGGGCTGACCGCTCCCCTTCCCGACATGAACCTCCTGCCCGCCCTCGACGCCCTGCTGCGCGCGGGCAGCGTGGCGGGTGCGGCGGCCGAACTGAACGTCTCCCCCTCGGCGATGAGCCGCACCCTGGGCCGGCTGCGCCGGGTGGTCGGCGACCCGCTCCTCGTCCCGTCGGGGCGGGGGCTGACCCTGACACCCCGCGCGCGGGAGATGCAGCCTCGGGTGCAGGCCGCGCTGGCGGGCGCGGTGGCGGCGCTGCGACCGCCGGCCGATGTCGAACTCTCCTCCCTGCGAAGGGAGTTCAGAATCCGCGCCAACGACGGGGTCGCCCTGTCCCTCGGCGCCCCGTTGCTGGAACTGGTGGCCCGGGAGGCACCCGGCGTACGACTGCGACTGCTGCCCGAGGGCGAGGAGGACCCGGCGGATCTGCGCACCCATGTCGACCTGGACGTGGGCGAGTTGCCGGACCCGCTGCCGCACGACGTGCGCGCCTCGACGCTGCGGGAACACCGGATGGTGGCGGTGGCGCGGGCCGGCGCGGAGTTCGCGGGCGCGCCACTGACGCCGGAGCGGTTCGCCGCGCTGCCGCACATCACGGTGACACGGCGCGGCCGGGCGCACAGCGTGGTGGACGAACACCTCGCCGGGCTCGGCCTGCGCCGCGACGTCCTGGCGACGGCCCCCACCTTCGGCGCGGCCTGCTTCTTCGTCCTGCGCACCGACGCCCTGGCGCTCGTCCCGGCGGAGGTCGCGAGGGAGGCGGCACGCTGGATGCCGCTGGCGGTGCTGGAGATTCCGCTGGACCTGCCGGGGTTCTCGTCGGGCCAGGCATGGCACGTACGGCTGGACACGGATCCGGCGCACCGGTGGCTGCGGGGGGCGCTGGCGCGGGTGGCCGAGGAGGTCAGGCGCGACATCGAAAATTGATCCTATCTCTGATGCGGTCGGACGCCTTGACAGGCTCATTGCGCACCTTCACTCTCACAATCATCGGATGACTACAGGTGATGGCTGCGAGAAGGAGGGTTCCTGATGTCGGTCCAGTTACGGGCCCGCACCATCGTGTTGACGCTCTGCTCCACCCTGCTCGCCACGGCGGTGGCGGCGCTCCCCGCCCGCGCCGAGGGGACGGCGCGGGCCGCCTGGGAGGTGAAGGGGCCGCACGGCTCCCCGACGGCGGTCGTCGCGCTCGATCGGTCCGACGGACGTCCCACGCTCGCCGTCAGGCGCGAGGGCAGAACGGTCCTGGAGCCCTCCCCCCTCGGCCTGGTCACCGAACAGACCGACTTCTCCCGGGGGTTGACCCTCACCGGACGCTCCGAACGCACGATCGCCGAGCACTACACGAGCCCGACCGGCAAGTCCCGCGACCGCGTCGCCCGCATGACCGAGGCCCGCTTCCGCTTCCGCACCGCCGACGGAGCCCGGCTCGACCTGGTGACACGAGTCGCCCGCGACGGCGTCGCCTACCGCTACGTCCTGCCGCAGAACCACGGCAACGTACTGCGCGAGGCCTCCGCCTTCACCCTCCCCACCGGCGCGAACGCCCTCCTCGGCGGCTACCGCGCCGACAACGAGCTCCGCTTCACCCGCTACGACTCCGCGGCGGCGGCGCCGGCGGGCGCGTACATGATGCAGGGCCTGTTCAGGACGGACGGGGGCAACGGCGCCGCCGCCGACGGCGACTACGCCCTGATCGCCGAGTCGGACGTCAACGGCACCTACGCGGGGGCCCACCTGACGCACACCGCGGACTCGTCGACGTACGGGCTGAGTCTCTGGAACGACGAACCGATCCTGACGACCGGCCCGCTCACCACCCCCTGGCGCGCGATCGTCACCGGTGATCTCGCCACCGTCACCGAGTCGACGTTCACCGACGACCTCGCCCCGGCGTCCCGGGTCCACGACACCTCCTGGATCAAGCCGGGCCCGGCGCTGTGGACCTGGCTGGCGGGCGGCAAGGAGGCGGGGCAGAGCCTGGCCGCGCAGGAGAAGTACGTGGACTACGCGGCCGAGCGCGGTTGGCGTTACGAAGTGGTGGACGCGGGCTGGTACTTCAAGACCGGCGAATGGGAGGTGATCGATCCCCGGTGGCAGACGGACAGCTGGATGCCGGAGCTGGTGCGCTACGCGGCGGCCAAGGGCGTGGGCATCCACGTCTGGCTGCACTACAGCCTGCTGACCGATCCCGTCGAGCGCGAGAAGTGGCTTTCCACGCTGGCGGGTTGGGGCGTCAAGGGCGTGAAGATCGACTTCATGGACTCGGAGTCCCAGGAGCGGATGCGCTGGTACGACGACGTGCTGGAGTCCACGGCCCGCCACCACCTCATGGTGAACTTCCACGGCTCGACGATCCCCAAGGGCATCCAGCGCACCTGGCCGCAGGTCATGTCGATGGAGGGGGTCGGCGGCGAGGAGAAGCGCAACAACACCGCGGAGCAGCTGGCCTCGCTCCCCTTCACCCGCAATGTCATCGGCTCCATGGACTTCACCCCGGGCGCCTTCCACCGCCCGTACCGCCCGAACGTCGCCTCGGACGCGGGTGAGCTGGGCCTGAGCGTCCTGTACGAGTCCGGGATCCAGAACCTCTCCGGCACCCCGGAGTCGTACGACGCGCGGCCCGAGGCCCGCCGCTATCTGGAACAGCTTCCCGCCCGCTGGGAGGAGACCCGGCTGCTGACCGGCGATCCGGGCCGCTCGGCGGTCCTCGCCCGGCGCGCCGCCGACGGCCGGTGGTTCATCGGCGGCACGTTCACGGGCGCGGCCCGCACGGTCGACGTACCGCTGCGGCTGGGCGCGGGCCGCTGGCTGGTGGAGACCCTGACGGACGGTCCGTCGGGCCTGCTGCGCGAGACGCACGTCGTCCGGGGCGGCGGCACGCTGACCGTACCGGTGGTGGCGGACGGCGGCTTCGCGGCGCTCGCCTGTCGCGCGCGCGAAGGCCGTACGACCTGCGAGAACTGACCCACCGAAGCGACCCGCGGCTCCCCCTGCCCCGAACGGGGTCGGGGAAGCCGTTCCTGCACGGCGACCGCCGACGGCCGAGCGGCGGCTCGCCCACACGACTGATCCTCCGCGCGGCATGCGACATCGGGCTCCGGCAGGGGGAACGGTGACGTCATGAGCGACACGACCAAAGCACTGCTCGAGGGCGGCCCGGACGATCTGCCCGAGCGGATCGTCCCGGTCCCGCCTCCTGGAACGGACGTGAAGATCGAGCTGCGCGGTGGATACGAACACTTCAGGGCGACCCCACGGCAGGCGGACACGCCGGAGGGCAGGCTGCCCGTGTACGAGTGGTGGGAGCGGACGGAGTTCGCCGGGTAACGCCACCTCCGCCGCGGCGGGGACAGCGGCTCACCGCAGGGCCGCCGTCACCGCCCCCGAAAGCCCCTCGGATCCTCGACCACGGCAGGTGCCCGGCCTCCGGCAGGATCACCCGGCGCACCCGGGGCAGCGCCCTCTCCAGCGAGTCGACCGCCTCCGCCTCGGAGCGAACCGGACGGTCCGTCAACTCCTACCAGCGGGCCAGGCGTTCGGGGCGCACACCCATGTCCCACAGGCCGGGGCCACCGTGGCACAGCACGAGCGGGGGGCCTTCACCCGACCACTCCGCAGACGGAGGCGGGCCGGACATGGAGACGGGCCGGGAAGCCTGCTCGGAGGTCGGGCTTCCCGGCCCGGGTTCGGAAGGGCTGATCAGCCCATGTGCGGGTACGTGTAGTCGGTCGGCGGGACCAGGGTCTCCTTGATGGCGCGGGTCAGCGTCCAGCGCATCAGGTTCTGCGGCGCGCCCGCCTTGTCGTTGGTGCCGGAGGAACGGCCGCCGCCGAAGGGCTGCTGGCCGACGACGGCACCGGTCGACTTGTCGTTGATGTAGAAGTTGCCCGCGGCGTAGCGGAGCTTCTCCATCGTGTACGCGGCGGCCGCACGGTCACCCGAGACGACCGAGCCGGTCAGCGCGTAGTCGGACGCCGACTCCATCTGGGTCAGCATCTCGTCGTAGCCCTCATCGGTCTCGTCCTCGTAGACGTGCACGGCGAGGAACGGGCCGAAGTACTCCGTCTTGAAGACCTCGTTCTCCGGGTCCGAGCACTCCACGACGGTCGGGCGCACGAAGTAGCCGACCGAGTCGTCGTACGAACCGCCCGCGACGATCGTGCAGGCCGGGTCGGTCTTCGCCCGGTCGATCGCCGCCTTGTTCTTGGCGAACGCGCGCTCGTCGATGACCGCGCCGACGAAGTTCGCGAGGTCGGTCACGTCACCCATGGTCAGGTAGTCGACCTCGGCCGCGAACTCCTCCTTGAACCCGGAGTTCCAGATGGACGCCGGGATGTACGCGCGGGAGGTGGCCGAGCACTTCTGGCCCTGGTACTCGAAGGCACCACGGGTCAGGGCGGTCTTCAGGACCGCGCGGTCGGCGCTGGGGTGCGCGACCAGGAAGTCCTTGCCGCCGGTCTCGCCGACCAGACGCGGGTACGAGCGGTACTTCTCGATGTTGTTGCCGACCGTCTTCCACAGGTACTGGAAGGTCTTGGTCGACCCGGTGAAGTGGATGCCCGCGAGGTCGCGGTGCTCCAGGGCGACCTTGGAGACCTCGATGCCGTCTCCGGTGACGAGGTTGATGACGCCCTTGGGGAGACCGGCCTCCTCCAGGAGCCGCATGAGCAGCACGGCGGCGTGGGTCTGCGTCGGGGACGGCTTCCAGACCACGACGTTGCCCATCAGCGCGGGCGCGGTCGGCAGGTTGCCCGCGATCGCCGAGAAGTTGAACGGCGTGATCGCGTAGACGAAGCCTTCGAGCGGGCGGTGGTCGAGGCGGTTCCAGACGCCCGGCGAGTTGGCCGGGGGCTGCTCGGCGAGGATCTGGCGGGCGTAGGCGACGTTGAACCGCCAGAAGTCGACGAGCTCGCAGGGACAGTCGATCTCGGCCTGCTGGGCGGTCTTCGACTGGCCGAGCATGGTGGAGGCGGCCAGCGTCTCGCGCCAGGGGCCGGCCAGCAGCTCGGCGGCGCGCAGGATGATCGCGGCGCGGTCGTCGAAGGACATCGCGCGCCAGGCGGGCGCGGCGGCGAGGGCCGCGTCGATGGCGTCCTGCGCGTCCTGCTGGGTGGCGTGCGCGCCGGTGCCGATGACGGCCTTGTGGTTGTGCGGCTGCACGACCTCGAAGCGCTCACCGCCGCCGAGCCGCTTCTCGCCGCCGATGGTCATCGGCAGCTCGATCGGGTTCTCCGCCAGCTCCTTGAGCTTGGCCTCCAGGCGGGCGCGCTCGGGCGAACCGGGGGCGTAGCCGTGCACCGGCTCGTTGACGGGGGTGGGGACCTGGGTCACAGCGTCCATGAGCTACCTCTTCCGAGTGAATGCCTGCCTTCGGCCCGCAAGAACCGAAGCCGTCTACGTATGTTGGGTGGCGGTCAGGGCTTGACCGTCATGAGCTCGCTGCGGCGTGCGAGTGAGAAGCCCCCTCGGGGGTGGAGTCACGGTTTCCGTAACTCCTTGTTCGGAAACGGGTCGGCTCAGCCGACCGATGGGCGGTAGCTGCCGTCACCCAGGATGCACCCGGATGCCGACAGCTGCCGCTCGCCTTCACATCAGCCCTTGGTGAGGATCGAGCGGGCGAAAAACAGCAGGTTGGCCGGCTTCTCGGCCAGGCGGCGCATGAAGTAGCCGTACCAGTCGGTGCCGTACGCGGTGTACACCCGCATGCGGTGGCCCTCGGCGGCGAGCCGCAGGTGCTCCTCGCTGCGGATGCCGTACAGCATCTGGAACTCGTACTCGTCCAGCTTGCGCCCGGCCTTGCGCGCCAGCTCCTGGGCGATGGAGATGAGGCGCGGGTCGTGGGACCCGATCATCGGGTACCCCTCGCCCTCCATCAGGACGCGCAGGACGCGGACGTACGCCTTGTCGGTCTCGGCCTTGTCCTGGTACGCGACCTCGGCGGGCTCCTTGTAGGCGCCCTTCACCAGGCGGACGCGGCTGCCGCTCGCGGCGAGGCGGCGGGCGTCGGCCTCGGTGCGGTACAGGTAGGCCTGGATGACGCAGCCGGTCCGGGGGAAGTCCTTCCGCAGCTCCTCGTGGATGGCGAACATCGAGTCGAGGGTGGTGTGGTCCTCGGCGTCCAGGGTGACGGTGGTGCCGATGGCGGCGGCGGCCTCGACGACGGGGCGCACGTTGGCGAGGGCCAGCTCGTGGCCGCCCTCCAGCGCCTGTCCGAACATCGACAGCTTGATCGACATCTCGGCCTTGGTGCCGAGGTCCAGCTCCTTCAGGTGCTCGATGAGCTCCAGGTACGCGTCCCGGGCGGCGAAGGCCTGCTCGCGGGTGGTGATGTCCTCGCCGACGACGTCGAGGGTGACTTCCAGACCCTTGGCGACGGCGTCCTGGACGACCGGAACGACCTGGTCGACGCTCTCACCGGCGATGAAGCGGGCGACCACCTGCTTGGTGCCGGGGGCCGCCGACACGAAGCGGCGCATCCGGTCGCTGCGCGACGCGGCGAGTATCACGGGACCCAGCACGGGGCACCTCCACAACAAGGCGAGCAGAAGGCCGTATCCCGACCATTCGGGTACGGCACGGAGAACCACCGTGAAACCTAAGGATCCCTCCGATCCTGAGCCATCGACAGCTGTCACGCATCCGTGCCCTGGATCTCAGACAGATGTATGAAGGGCTGCGGAATTGCGGGAGAATGCCCGGGTGAGCGACGAACACAGGGATCACAGAGAGCACCGGGACCACCGGGACCACCGGGAGCACCGAGATCACCGTGGCGACCACGGCGGCTATCAGGAGCTGGTCGACGAGATCTCGGCGCTCCTCGGCGTGCCCGCGACGCTGGAGAATCGGGACTTCGAGCTGATCGCCTTCGGCGCCTACGACAGCGAGGGCGAGCTCGACCCGTCGGCCCTGGACCCCGTACGGACCCGCTCGATCCTCACCCGTCGCTCCACGGCGGCGGTCCGTACCTGGTTCGAGGGCTTCGGCATCACACGCGCGACGGCCCCCGTGCACATCCCGCCCACTCCGGAGGCGGGCGTGTACCGGGGCCGGATCTGTCTGCCGGTACGCCATCGGGGTGTCGTCCTCGGCTATGTCTGGCTGCTGGAGGACGACCCCGGCCCGTCCGAGGCACAGCTCTCCGCGGCGATGGAGGTCGCCGCCCGCATCGGCGACCTGCTCGCGGACGAGGCACAGGCGGGCGCGGACCTCACCCGTGAGCTGCGGGCGGTCCTCACCGCCGAGCGCGGCTGGCAGCGGGACATGGCGGTGGCCGAGCTGCGCACCGCCCTCGGCCCGCGCGGCGACGGCCTGCACGCGGTGGTGTGCGTCGCCCCCTGGCCCTCCGCCGACCCGGACGACGCCCCTTCGGTCCGTACGGTGCCGGGCGCGACCGCGCTGTGCACGGTGCCGTGGGGGGCCACCGGCCAGAGCCTGGCCCTTCTCGTACGGCTGCGCTCGGCGGACGTCCTGACTCCGGCGCTCACGGCGGCGACACGCTTCGTACGGGAGGCGGACGGGGACCGCGGGGGCGGGCAGGGAACGGCGGCGCCCCGGCCTTCGTCGACTCCCGGGGCTTCCGGAACGACGAAGGGCGCCGGGACGATCGTGGCCGCCGGAGTCGCCGGGGCCC
>LRTP01000292.1 GCA_001550305.1 Streptomyces diastatochromogenes | reverse complement strand
GGGGGGGGGGGGCCGGGGCCGCCCGCCGGTACCGCCGGGCGCCGATGCGGCCGGTGTCCGGCATGACGGTGCGGGGCACGCGGCTCGCACCGCGTACCCCGCACCACCCGGGACGACCTTCTTCAGCCCGACCCTAGCGACTGCTATTCATTATTGTTGTTGCCGTTGTTTCCACCGATTTTGATGAACTTGACACTCTTGGTCGTCTTGACGACCTTCTTGATCACGATGCCGTCGGAATTCTTGGTTATTTTGGTCGCCTTGGTGATCGTGGTGATCTTGAGGCCGTTGATGGTCAGTTCCTTCTTGACCGTCGTTTTGGTGGTGGTCGTACTGTTCTTGACCAGCCCGGTGATCTCGGCCGCCTGACGGCCCTGGTGGCTTGCCGTGACCGCGACCACGGGCCCGGTGTGCGGCGTCGCCGGAGCGGCGAAAGCGCTGGAGGGTATCAGCGCGCCCCCTGCCGCCAGGGCGGTCGAGGCGGCAAGCATCACAAGGCGCTGAGTACGGGAAGTGCGGGTCATGGGAATTCTCCTCCGTGAGAAATAATCGGGGTTTCCGAACAGTCCTGACAATTCGCGGCCATTCGGTGAGGGCCAGCTGCTGTTGAACGGGCCCGCATCTCCATTGGGCACCGGCGGACGAAAGGAGTCATGTCCCTGGAATGCGTGGCAGGAGAACTCGGGACTTGACGGACGACGGCAGCTCCGCTGCGGACGCGCGGCACATCAGGGGCACATCAAGGGGCCCGGAGCCAGGGCGGAACGAGTGCGGGCTAGCCTGGCAGTTCCGGGCTGGATCACCGGCACCTGACCGCCCGATGCCGGCGGAGCACCCCGCCGCTGTCCACCCGGGCCGGACGAGAACGGAGCAGCCGACGTGAGCGACGCCCAAGCCAGCACCCAGGAAGGAGCCGTGTCACCGGCGGCCGATCTGCTCGACCGGATACGCCGGCACCGGCGCCACACGCTGGAGCTGCTCACCGTCTGCGCCCTCGGTCTTGTCCCGTGGACGGTCCTGCTGGCGATGACGCTGCCGTCCGTGTACGAGGTCCGCCAGTGGCGTGTGACATGGGTCGGATTCGACGCCCTGCTCATGGTCGCGATGGCGGCCACGGCACTACTCGGGTGGCTGCGGCACCGCGCTGTGATCGTGTCGGCGACCGCGACGGCGGTGCTGCTGATCTGCGACGCGTGGTTCGACGTGTCACTCGCTTTCGGCACCGCGGGGGTGTGGCTGTCGGCGGTGCTCGCGGCGTGTGTCGAACTGCCGCTGGCCTTCTACCTCATCCGCCGGGTGATGGGGATGCTCTCGCTGGCGCAGTGGCCCACCGCCGAGACCGCCGCCGACAGCAGCAGACAGCCGGCCCGCCCGGACGCCTGAACTCGCCCCGCCTTCCCGCGGAGGAGGCGACCGGCGACGGTTCCTGACTGCGCTCACCGGGCCGCACCCCAGACGCTGCCGACGGGGCGGGCCCCTGGGAACGCAGCGCTTCCCGCCCGCCGGACGCCCAGGCGCGACGCCACTGATCGACCGACTTCTCGCTCACCCGTAGCTCCCGGGCGACGCACGGGGCTCTTACGTCCTCCTCGAAGAGGTCAGCGGCCCGCATGCACACCTCTTCGCGGCGCTCGCGCTGCTCGGCGGTCGGGCCGCCCTCGTCCGGATACCGCATACTTCCGGGCTACCAGCCACGACGGACCCGGCCACCAGGTCCGACAAAGATCCAGACGCCATGACGCCACGGTCAGTAGCAGCGCTGCGAGGATGAGCGAGGAGACTTCATGCCAGACATCAGCAGGTTCGCACTGGGTCTACCAGCACGGCTGGCGGGAGCGGTCCGGCAACACCCCGTCCTCTCGATCGCCCTCGCACTCAAACTGACAACAGCCGTGGCGCTGGGTGCTGTGTGGCAAACCAAGATCCGCCACTCCGGAGACCTCAACGACTACCGCGACCTTCTCGTGGACGACCCCGGCGGACCAAGTGGAGCCACGGTCAAGGTGACCTCATTGGGCACCACCATGATGCTCGTCGACGACGGCACCACCCAGATTCTCATCGACGCTTTCATCACCCCGGCCGGCCTTCTCGATGCCGCGCTCGGTCGACCGGTCTCCACCGACCCCGACGCAGTGGACACCGCCCTCGACAAGGTGGGCGCGGACCGCGTACGCGCCATCTTCATCTCTCACTCCCACCACGACCACGCGCTGGACGTCGCCTACATCGCCAACCGCACGGGAGCC
The DNA here is from genome assembly GCA_001550305.1 of Streptomyces diastatochromogenes. Classification (GTDB taxonomy): domain Bacteria; phylum Actinomycetota; class Actinomycetes; order Streptomycetales; family Streptomycetaceae; genus Streptomyces; species Streptomyces mirabilis_D. The sequence goes on along the minus strand of LRTP01000292.1, from coordinate 16,099 downwards.
ACCGTCCACGGCTCACCGTCCACGTTGAACATCGCCAGGGGTGGCAACGTCCCCGAGGACCGCTTGGCACTTCTGGACCCGGAGAAATCCGTCACGGTGGGCAGCTTCACGGTGCGCACCATCGCCTCCAAACACTCCCCCAACCCGATGGGCGGTGAGGGTGCGACCATTGACAAGCCGCTTCTGCAGCCCGCCCCCATCAGCGCATACAAGGAGGGCGGCACCTACGACTTCCTCGTGGCGGCACCAGAGACGAGCATGCTGTTCAAAGGTTCAGCCAACTGGATCCCCGGCGCGCTCGCCGGAGTCCACGCTGACGCCCTGTTCCTCGGCATCGGCGGTCTCGGACGCGCCGAACAAAGTTTCAGCAAGGACTTCCTCGACGCGACCATCGGCACCGTTCAGCCTGCCATTGTCATCCCCACCCACTGGAACGACTTCTTCTGCCCGGTTCACGAGGGCCTTCCGCTGCAACGCAAACTGATCGACAACACTCCCGCCGCGTTCGACACCGTGCTCGCCCGCACCAAAGCTGACGGCGTCGGCATAGGCCTGCTGGAAGCGTTCGCCAGCATCACGATCCACTAATCGGATTCTCGTGGCGGGGGTCCGAGTGAAGTCAGTGCAGTGGGTCGTACTGCGCCGACGGCGGCCGAGCCGAGCAGTAGTTCGGTCAGGTTATGCGGCTGTGCCTGTTCACTGGTCGGAGCCGCTGCTGCGATCCGGTCCAGCCGGAAACCCCGGCCGGCCCGGCGTGTGCGGCACCAGGCGATGAGGTACCAGCGGCCGTCGGCGGTGAGCAATCCGGCCGGTTCCACGACGCGGTCGCTTCCGTGTCCGGCCGCGTCGGTGTAGGACAGCCGCAGCACCAGGTTGTTGGCGAGGGCCTGCTCCACCGCGGTACGGACCTCGCAGTCGCTGCGCGTCGGCAGGGCAACGATCCGCGCGGCGAGTTCCTGCGCCGCCGCCGAGGCGGGGCCGGTCATCGAGGCCGCAATCTTCTGGGCCGCCGTGCGGGCCGCGCCGACGTAGGGGGTGGAGGCGTCGGCCGCGGCGAGCGCAGTAATCAGTGCCGAGGCTTCGTCGGCGGTGAGGCGGACCGGGGGCAGGGTCATCTCCGGATCGATCGACCAGCCGCCGCCTCGCCCGGGTATGGAGCGCACCGGGACACCGGTCTCCAACAGGGTTTGCAGGTCACGCTGCACCGTGCGTGTGCTGATCTCGAACCGCGTGGCGAGCGCCGCGACCGTCAGCGGTCGCGGCGCCACCGCGCGCAAGTCCTCCACCAGCGCGTACAGCCGGGCAGTTCGGTTCATGCCGCCGACGCTACCGTCACGCAGTGGCCAGGAAATCCCGCTCGCGCCGCAGTTCCCGCTCGGTGATGGTCAGGGGGAACAGAGTGAAGCCGTGCATCGCGCCGGCGACGACGCCGAGCTGCACAGGCGCGCCCGCCGCCTGCCACCGTTGGGCCAGGAACAGCGAGTCGTCCAGCAGCGGATCCTCGGTGCCGACGACGATCCGGGCAGGCGGCAACCCGGTCAGGTTCGCGAACAGGGGCGACACCTCGGGAGCGCGGCGCTGCTCCTGCCCCATCCCTGGCGTGAACAGCTCATAGCTGCCCCGGATCGCATCGGTGTTGCTCAGCAGTTGTCGGGGGCCAAACGACCGCTGGCTCGGTGTCATCGACAGGTCGTAGGGGCCGAAGAGCAGGTGGGCCGCCCGGAACGCGCCGGTGATGCCGTGCCGGTCGCGAAGGCGCAACAGAGTCACGACGCTGAGGTGGGCACCGGCCGATTCACCGCCGATCAGCAGCCACTCGGTACCGAACTCGGCCGCGGCGTGTTTCACCAGCCATCGGGCAGCCGCTTCGCAGTCGTCGGGCCCGGCGGGGAAGGGGTGTTCCGGCGCGAGGCGGTACTCCACGCTCACCACGGCCAGCCGTGCCTGCTCGGCGAGCCGCCAGAGCCGCTCGTCCTGTCCGTCCGCGGACCCGAACGCCCAGCCGCCTCCGTGGATGTGCAGGTACACGCCGTCGGCGTGGTCCGGCACGAAGACCCGTACCTTCACTCCGCCCTCAACAACGCGGTCCCGGCCGTGCGGCAGTCTTACCGGCGGCGTGTCACCGCCGAGCCGGTTGCGCCGAAGGAGCGCCAGCATGGCTGGGCTCGGCGCCTGCCCTCGAGCTGGACGGCTCGCGGCGGCAGCCTCGAAGTGCTCGTTGAACGCCAGGGTCTCGGGGAGACAGTCCTCATCTGTGATCGTCATGCCGTCGACAGTGGCAGCTGCCCGCGACAACGCCCTGTCACCCTTTCCTTGTGAACTACGTCACGGCCTTGCCGTGCTCCTGGTGTGATCGGGCGCGAACACCGGGTCGTACGTTCAGGCGGCGAGTGGTCGTCCGTCCCAGCGGGCGCATTTCTCGCTGCGGACGCGGGCGCTCTCGCGTCGCTGGGCGGCCGGGACGTCGAGGTGTCGAGCGTTCCGGTTGCGCCGAGGCGGGGAGCGGCGCAACTCCCGCGTCTGGGGAACAGCGGCGGGCATCCCTCAGGCACTTCGAGGTGGCCGGCGCGGCGCATGATCAGGCACGACATGACCAGGCAGGCCCTGACAGGTGTCCCGTCAGGGCCTGAGCTGCACGCGGTGACCGGCTAGCGGTAGCAGTCCAGCACCGGGTCGGTCTCGCTGTAGATCGCGGTGTCCTTCATGAATCCCAGCTGGCCGTTGTCGGCGACGGTCATCAGCCAGCGGGTCGGGTGCGGTCCGCCGACCCAGGCCTGGCCGTCCTCCTTGCAGTAGAACCAGCTCGGGTTGGAGTACATGTAGCCGACGATCTTGCCGGGGTCGGGGTAGGAGTGGTTGTTGCCGATGATGCCGTAGACGGGCGCGCCCGACACGTTGTTGCAGTACCACTTGATGCCGCCGTCGTTGGTCCAGCAGCCCGCGGCGGCATCGGCGGACGGAGCCGCCACCGCGCCGAACCCGACGGCCAGCGCCGCTGTCGCCACCATCGCGCCGATCTTCCTGTGAGCACGCATGTATTCCCCCGCGTTGTCGTGTCACCCAGCGGTGACCGGATCAAGGTGCGTCGAGGCACGGTGTGCTGCGGCCACTATGCCGAGCGCGGGCCGCCCAGGTCGATCACTTCGATCCTGATGGAAGCGTGATCCCCGTGCCGGGCGCGGCCTTGGTCGTCTTCGGGGGAAACGCTCCCTGGTTGCGCGTGTGGGAGCGTGCGGTGCCGGAGGCTGGGGCGATGACAGAACCTGTTCATGGACCGGACGGACCGGACGGACCGGGAGGAGGGGCGACGTCGTTCGGTGTGGAGCGCGATCCCGCCCGGGTGGTCGCGTTCAGCGACGGTGTCATCGCCATCGCCATCACGCTGCTCGTCCTGGAGATCCGCCCGCCGCACGACACCCGCCACCTGTTGCACGGCCTCGCCGCACTCTGGCCGTCCTACCTGGCCTACGTCCTCACCTTCATGCTGATCGGGCAGGTGTGGGCCAACCATCACATCATGTTCGACCACATCCGCAGCGCCGACCGGGTGGTGCTCTTCCTCAACACCGTGCTGCTGATGGACATCGCGCTCCTGCCGTTCGCCGCCTCCGTGCTGGCCGAGGCGTTCCGGGACGGACACGGGCAGCGCACCGCTGTCGTCTTCCACGGCGCCGCCTTCGCACTCCTGGCCGTCTTGTTCAACGTCATCTGGGGGTACGTCCGCCGTGACCGCCGCCTGCTCAGCACCACCATCGATGCGGCCGGCGTGGCAGCCATCAGCCGGCGCTTCCGGCTCGGACTTGTCTGGCTCGCCACCGCGATCCTGCTCGGCGCCCTGGTTCCCGTCCTCGGCGTGGCCGTGATCGCCGCCTTCATCCTCTACTTCTGGCTTCCCATCGCGGGCGAGATCGCGGAAGCGAAGCGCAGGCGCCGGCGTGGACACCGGACGTGACCGCCGGCGGCAGCAACGCAGCGGCGGGTACGAACCGTTCGACAGCACCCGTCTACCGGTGCTGTCGCCACCGGTTCGGGTCCTCTTCCAGGGCCGCCCGGTCCCAGTCGCCGTGTTCCGCGGCGGCCTCGTAGGTCGTGTGGAGGAAACCGGCCAGTGCCCGGTCAGGGTCGGCCGCAGTGCGCACCGCCTCGTACGGCAGAAGGAACTGGCCGAAGTCAGGGTTGTAGAACGCGTCGGCCGGGGTGACCGGCTGATCGGCGAAGCCATCCGGTTCGGGATAGGCGTACGAGTAGAAGGCTCCCTCGTCACCGCCGCCGGGCCAGAATCCACAGCTGCTCAACTCGCGGGAGTAGCCCTCCACCATCACCCAGTCGCCGCAGTTCGGGGCCCCGCCGGGATGCGGCGGCGCCGACCGTCCCGAGAACCTCGTGCAGGCCAGGTCCATGGCGCCCCAGAAGAAGTGCACCGGGCTCACCTTGCCGACGAAGTACGAGCGGAACTCCCCCAGCACCCGGTTGGCCTGCAGCAACTGGCGCCAGAAGAGCTGCGCGGCCCTCGGGTCGTAGGAGGTGTGCCGGTCGTCTTCGTCGAAGGGGATCGCCGGGTCCACCTCGTTGGGAGACGCCTGGATCTTTGTCTCGATTCCCAGCTCGCTCAGGGCCCGCATCGTCTCGCGGTAGAAGTCGGCCACCGGCCTCGGCTCCAGGGCCACGCTGCGGTGGGCGCCGTCGCTGCCGCGGATACGCAGCTGATGGTCGAGGAAGTCGAACTCGATGTCGAAGACCCCTGAGCGGTAGGGGATCGCCGACGTGGTGAGGCCGCGCGGGCTGACATAGAAGGTGACCTGCCACCAGTGATTGACCAGGGGCGCGTGGGCCAGCCGGATCTTGCCGACGATCTGGGTCCACATGTGCAGTGTGTCCCGGGTCTCGGTCCAGTCGGCGACGCGCAGACGCGGCCACGCCGTCCGCGACGCCCCATCCGAGATCACGGCCACAGCACACTCCTCCCAGGACAACCGGCAGACACCGACCACGCTGCCCTCAGCCGGGGAATCAGGCAACCCGGCAGGCAAGTCGGCAGGCCCCCGGCGCGCCTCACCGGCCACCGGACCGGAACGCTTGCATGCTCCACGAGCAGCCGTGCGCCCGCACCGCAAGGGGTGATCCAGCGGCTCGGTCCCACCCGCGGCGAGGCCCTCCGGGGCCGATCGACCGGAAGGAGCTTTCCTCATGAATGTCGACCAGTCGGTACTGGTTCTCGGGGCGACCGGGGGACAGGGCGGCGCCGTCGTCAGCGCGTTGCTGTCCCGCGGCGCCGCCGTCCGTGGCCTGGTCCGCAACCCTCGATCCGCCTCGGCCCGGGGCCTGGCCGCGCGCGGCGTCGAGGTGGTGGGCGGGGATCTCATGGACCGCGAGTCCCTGGCCTCAGCCATGCGGGGCGTAGCCGGTGTGTTCGCGATGACCACGCCCTTCGAGTCAGGACCGGCCGCCGAGATCGCACAGGGTCGGACCATTCTCGCCGCCGCCCGTCATGCTCGTGTGCCCCACCTGGTCTTCAGTTCCGTGGCAGGAGCCGACCAGGACACGGGCGTGCCGCACTTCGAGACCAAGGCCGTCATCGAGCGGGAGCTGGCCGCGGGCGAGGTGCCCTACACGATCCTGGGGCCCACCTACTTCTTCGACAACGCCCTCGGCGGCGAGGACCGGATCCGCCAGGGGGTGCTCGATCTTCCCCTGCCACCGGACCGTCCGCTGCAGCAACTGGCACGCCCCGATCTGGGCGAGTTCACCGCCGCCGTCTTCGCCGCGCCCGACGCGTTCGCCGGGCAGCGCATCGAGCTGGCCGGCGACGCCCCCACGCCCGAGGACATGGCGGCCGCGTTGAGCACGGCAGTCGGTGGGACCGTTCGCCACCACGAGGTGCAGCTCGACGAGATCGGCAGCGCCGACATGCGGGCGATGTGGGCGTTCCTGCGCGGCCCCGGCTACCGCGTCGACCTGTCGGCGCTGCACGCCGCCCACCCCGGTGTGCGCTGGACGTCGTTCACCGGCTGGGCCGAAAACGCCTTCTCAAGGACACCATGACGCGTCCCTCGGAAGGACCTGCATCAGCCACCGGGTGGCGACAGCGCGGTACTGCTTCCAGTCGCTGACGCTCCGTTCAACGACACTGCGGCGGCAGATAAGTCACATGCGTGCGGGGCGGTCCCGGACGCCTGCGTCTGGGACCGCCCCGCATCAAAGGGGTGGGACTGCCGTGCGCTACCAGCGGTACCAACGGCCACGGCTGCCGCCGGTTCCCGCGGAACGCATGACGAAACCGAGCAGCCACACGGCCAGCACGATCACGGCCACGATCCACAGAGCCTTCAGCGCGAAACCCGCACCGAAGAGAACCAGCGCCAGCAGAAGAACGAGAAGCAGGGGAACCATAGTTATCAACCTCCGAAGCAGCGAGTGCCCCGGCAACACCCCGCCATGCACCCGAAGTTTATGGGTTTCTTATCCTTCGACGCGGGAATGCGGAACCGCCCCGAATCCTTCACCCGGCCGACAGGCGGCCCTGTGGACCTGCGGTCAGGCCTCGACGATGCGGTCCCAGTGACGGACGTTGAGGGTGCGGAACTCGACGACGCGGTGATGCGGCCTGGTGACCTGGGACTGGTTGAGCGGGTGGAACTCCACGCGGGTCCCGCGGCCTTCCCGGCTGAGACGGCCGAGCAGGTAACGCGCGACATTGCGCCGGCGCACCTGCAGGTACGCGCTCTCGATGTTCGCAGGTTCTTCCTGGAAGGACTCCGCCTGCCGCCCAGCCAGACCTTCAGCGTCCGGTCGGTGACCGTCAGACCCGCCTCCCGGGCCGCCGCGCGGGCACGCTCCGCGCGGGTGAGGTAGCGGAGCCGGACGAGGAGGCCGCGCCGGGCTGTGACCGGGCTGGCGACGAACCCCGCGAGCGCGTCGAGTTGCCCGGCCACGGCCTCGTGGCCCTTGATGCCGCGAGCGCCGAATTTACCGAAATCGTTGTTTCCTTTCCGGCATTTCGCCTCCTCGCCTTCCCGGCAGCCCGACTTGACGGGGCCTCATCGACCCGAATTTCAGGGTGAGTCAGGAATAGAGGATCCGGGGGCGGCAGTGGGCTTTGGTGAATTCCGGCATCAGTGGTCCGGAATGGTTCTTCTAGTACTCCAGCAGCGTTTCGTTACTCACCTGATCGGGATGCGTGCGGCGTTGGTATTGACATCCTCCCCTCTCTGAAGGGAGGGGATTCCTGGCTCAGGCTGCCTCCGGGAGCAGCGCCCCCAGGGGTCTTGCGCCCTCAACACCAGCCGGGATGAGACCGGCCCGGACCAGCATCACACGCGCGGAGTTCTTGTCCCTGGGGGACACGGCTCCGCACGCGGTGCAGGTGTAGGTACGTTCCGAAAGAGGAAGTGCGTGCTTGGTTCTCGCTCCGCACGATGCGCAGTCCATGGTGGTGTGCGCGGGGTGCACGAGACGGATGTCCCGCCCGTGCTTGCGGCCCATCTCGATCAGGGCCTGCTTGGTGGCGCCGATCGCGGCGTCAGCCGCCTTGCGGGCCATGGTGGTCTTCGCGAGGAACTTCGGCCGGAAGTCCTCGACAGCGACGGCGTCGTGTCCCCGGACGACGGACTTGGCCCACTTGCGGGCGGTGTCCTGCCGCTGCCGGGCGATCTTCGCGTAGGTCTTCGCCCGCCACTTCTTCGCCTCGCGGTAGCCCTTCGAGGCCGCCCGCCCCTTCTTCGGCTTGCGGCGGGCCATCATCCGGTCGTACCGCGACAACGTGGCCTGCGCCTTCCGGCCGTGCTCGGCATGCGGCAGGTCGTGCGCGTCGGATGTGGTGGTGGCGGTCTCCTTCACGCCCCAGTCCACGCCGAGGACGGCACCGGTCCCGGGGAGCGGCTGAAGCTCGGTGGCCACGACGAACGACGCCCACCAGTGCCCCACCACGTCCCGGTATACGCGCACCGAGCTGGGCGCGGCGGAAAGTTCGCGGGACCACACCACGGTGAGGACGATGTTCCCGGCGAGGTGCAGGCGGCCGTCCTTCAGCCGGAAACCTCGGGTGGTGTAGTTCAGCGTCGGCAGCGCTTCACGCTTCTTCTTGTGCCTGGGCATGCCCGCGCCCTGCCGCATCGGCAGACGGCGTTCGATGTCTTTCAGCGCCTTGGAGCGGGACTTGGCGAAGTCCCTGACCGTCTGCTGCTGGGGGACGCTCGTGCCTTCTCGGAGCCACGGGGTCTTCGCGCGGGCCTCGGTCAGCATTTTGTCGAGTTGTGCCGGACCGCACGTCAGCTTGCCGTCCGGGTGTGCGCGATTGCGGCCGTGCACAGCGCGGGACTTGGCGACGCATTCGTTCCACACCCACCGGCACCGATCCCACTCGGCAAGCAGTGCCGTGCGAGCGGTCGACGACACGCGGAGCCGGCAGGTGTACCGGGCACGCCCGGGGCCCTCCGATATCCGTGGTGTCGTCATGGCACCATTTTAGCTGGCTGACGAGAGAAGGATCTCCCTTCGCCTTCCAACGGACCTCCATGCACCGCTGGTTGAGCAAGCACGTGCAGACCGGCGGTCCCTCAACTCCGAGATCGTCCACCTGCCTGAGGCCGCACTCGGCCCGGTGGACGGAGGCAACGAACCGCCCTGACCGCGATTCGCCTTTCCTTGCCCTGCTCCGCAGGGTCCGATTCCTCCCCGGCCTGAAGGCCGGGGCATCCTCGGAGGTACTAGGTGAGAGTGGCTGGAGCCGGGTCGTCGGGGAACGGGCAAGATCCAGGAGCCAATGTGCTGCATCAGCGTCAACCCGCCCGCGCGACTCGTCCGGTCGGGCGGGCCGTCTCTCCTCTCGGGTTGGTCCGATTGGTCGGATCTGCCGGTGGGTCGCGCCGGGACGTTCCGGGCGGCGGCAGAGCCGAGGTTATGAATGCGTCACCTGACCATTCATGAGCATCCACCTCAGGAGCCACACGATGCGCCCCATGAGAGCAGCCTGTCTCGGCACGGCCACTGCGCTGGTTAGCCTTCTCGCCTGCGCCCCTGTCGCGGCCGCCGCCGCGACGGACACCGATTCCGCCCACGCCAAGAGCGGAGACCGGGTCATCACACTCATCGGCCGGCTCGCGCAGCAGACGCGCTTCCCCGTGAACCCCGGCGGCGCCCCCGCCCAGGGCGATCGGACCGTCTTCCACTCGGTCCTCTTCGACCAGTACGGCAACCAGGTCGGCGACACCGACGGTACCTGCACCACCACCCGGGTCGACAACAGCGGAGCGGAGGAGTGCGTCGTGACCTACAACCTCCCGGGCGGCCAGCTCTCCGTGCAGGGAATGGTCTTCGGCATTCTCAACCCGGGCTCTCCCCCTTCGTTCGACAACGGGATCACCGGCGGCACCGGGGAATTCGACCGGGCTCGTGGCTGGGTCCACGCCGACACGATCGCTCCGGGCACGAGGCGCTTCACGATCGACCTCGACCGCTGACTGATCCTGCCCCCGCCCGGTGAGAAGGCTGGCCCGTCCACCTGCTCTTCGTGGTGCGGGTCGGCGGGTGCCGGCTCGGAGGCGGTGGGTGCCAGCTCGGGGGCGGTGGTGTCGCGGGTGCTGATCTTCGCGTCGGCTCCCTTGAGGAAGTAGGCGTACTTCTCGCGGGTCTCGCCACTGGGGTCGCGGCCGGATTCCCAGTCGGCGACCGTGGACGGGCTCACGCCGAGGGCGCGGGCGACTTCGGCGCGCGAGAGACCAAGGGCCGCGCGCAGGGCCCGCGGCTGCTCGGACGGTGGAAGGGGGCGGGTTCGGCGGCGGCCGCGAGCAGTTGGTCGATCGCCTCGAAGTCGTTCGTGCCGCTCCCGGGCCCCGGTGCGCGATACCGCTCCGGGGCACCGTCTCCAGTTCTTCGAGGTGCCCGGTGCCGGCGGCGGGCCGCCGGGCTTGGGTGGTGGCGGTGCCGTCGGCCCCGGTGGCGGTGACCGTCCAGGAACAGCCGCGGTCGGTGCTGGTCCGGAGGAGGTGCGTCAGAGGCGGCAACATGTGTCCTTGTGCTGGTGTCGATGCCTACTGGTGGGGCTGGTCGGCATCGGCGCCACGTGTATCGGTGCCCGTTCGAAGGGGCGGGCTCCGCCGAGGACAATCATCGCCATGAGTGACGGTACGGGTGATGCCGAGAGCCGCCTGGCGCGGATCGAGCGGCTGCTGGAGAGCGGTGAGCGTGAGGTGGCGCCCGCGTGGCGGCGGGCGACGCGGGGTGAGCCGCGCTGGGCGGTGACCGCGGTGATCCTGGTGGCGGTCGCGCTGCAGTGGATGCTGCCGCACCGGCTCGCCTTCCATCCGTACTGGGCTTTGCCGGCCCTGGAGTTGGTGCTGCTGGCCGGTCTGGTCGCGGCGAATCCCCGGCGGGTCGAACCCCGCACCCGGTGGCTGCGGTGGTGGGGGCTGGCTCTGACCGGTGTGATCAGTCTGGCCAACGGCTGGTCGGCGGTCCGGCTGGTGGCGGGTCTGGTCAACGGCACCGCGGCGACGGATGCCGGACCACTGCTGCTGACCGGCGGCGGTATCTGGCTGACGAACGTCATCGTGTTCGCCCTGTGGTACTGGGAGTGGGACCGCGGCGGCCCGATGGCACGGGTCCGCGGCCAGAGCCAGTACGCCGACTTCCTCTTCGTACAGATGCAGAGCCCGCAGACCGCGCCGCCGGACTGGGAGCCGGCGTTCCTGGACTACCTGTATCTGTCGTTCACCAACTCCACCGCCTTCAGCCCGACCGACGTGATGCCGCTGTCGCGGTGGGCCAAGATGCTGATGATGCTGCAGTCCTCGGTCTCCTTGGCGACGGTGGTGCTGGTGGTCGCCCGGGCCGTCAACATCCTCAAATGACAAGGCCGCGTGGCCGTGTGCGGGCCGGTGGCGGCCGGCGCGTGTGTGCCGTGCAGGGGGCGGCGCGCCATGGTCCGGGCCGATCCGGGCGCGCCACGGGGGCGATCGGTTCAGGCGGACAGGACGAGCCGGTCCGCGCCGCGCACCGGGGTCAGTTCATCCGTCGGCGGGCCTGCTTCACCTCGCGGTCGACGGCCCAGGCATCGGCGACCGGCCCGAGGTGGCCGAGCTTGTCGGGATTGATCACCGTGCGGATGGTCTGGATCTGCCCGTCGAGCACATCCAGGGCCAGGGTGTGGAGCACCTTGCCGTCCCGGTCCCGGAAGATCGCGCCGGGCTGGCCGTTGACCTCGTGCGGCTCGAACGTCACGTCGATCCGGCTCATCAAGGGGAAGACCGTGCCCAGCACCCGGGCCACGTTCTGCGCGCCCATGACAGCCTTGGCCAGCTGCGGGGCCTTGCCGCCGCCGTCCCCGACCAGTTGCACATCGGCGGCCAGCAGATCCCGCAGCCCGTCCACATCACCGCTCTTCAGCGCGTCGAAGAACCGCGTCGCCAGCTCGTGCCGCTCCTGCCGGTCCGCTTCGAACCGCGGCCGCCCGGCCTCCATGTGCCGCCGCGCCCGCACCAGCAGCTGCCGGCATGCCGCCTCCGAACGCCCCACCGCCGCGGCGACCTCACCGAACTCGAAGGCGAAGACCTCCCGCAGCACGAACACCGCCCGCTCCAGCGGGCTGAGCCGCTCCAGCAGCAGCAGCGCCGCCATCGACACCGAGTCGGCCAGCTCCACCGCCCGTGCCGGATCCTGATACGGATCGCTCAGCAGCGGCTCGGGAAACCACGGGCCCACGTACTCCTCCCGCCGCACCCGTGCAGAGCGCAGCACATCGATGGAGACCCGTGTGACCGCGGCCGACAGGAAAGCCTTGGCCGACGTGGGCCGGGTCGACGAGCCATCAAAACGCAGCCACGTCTCCTGCACCGCGTCCTCGGCCTCGCCCACGCTGCCCAGAATCCGGTAGGCGATCGAAAACAGCAGCGGCCGCAGCTCCTCGAACTCCTCGACCTTGCTCACGCCGGACCCCCTTCTTCCCTCGAACGCCCCGCATCCGGCCGCACCCGTCGGCGCAGGCATCTTCCGGTGCACTGTGGCACTGGTCAGCCGCTGAAGGACTCGGGGCCGAAGCGACCCCATGCCACGAATGCCGCAAGCACGAGATACACCAGGTTCAGCACCACATACGGGAATTCGCCGCGCCGGCCGTGGGTGATCATCGCACCGGCCATCAGCAAGACCCAGCACACGGCGGTCACCGGCGCCAGAACCGGTGCGATGCCGACCGCAGCGGGCAGGATCAGACCCACCGCGGCCAGGAGTTCGAGGACACCGAGGGCCTTGACGAGACCGGCGCCGGCGTCTGCGGTCCATCCCCCGCCCTGGAGCGCGGCCAGTTTCTCCCTGGGCACGAACGTCTTGCTGATGCCGCCGGTCAGGGCCACCACGGCCAGCAGTCCGGCACCGATCCACAGTGCGAGGTTCACGAGGTCACCCTCCTGTTCCCCGGCATCTCCCCTCCACCGCTCAATGGAACTGCCCCGCCTCGTAGTTGCCGGCCGGCTGCCGGGTGATGATGTTCAGCCGGTTCACCGCGTTCATGAAGGAGACCAGGACCACCAGGGCGGTGAGCTGGTCCTCGTCATAGTGCTTGGCGGCATGCGCCCACACCTCGTCGCCGACCCCGCCGGCCGCGTCCGCGACCCGGGTCCCCTCCTCCGCCATCTCCAGCGCGGCACGCTCGGCCTCGGTGAAGACCGTGGCCTCACGCCACGCCGCGACCAGGTTGAGGCGTACCGGGGTCTCGCCGGCAGCGGCGGCCTCCTTGGTGTGCATGTCGATGCAGGCGGCGCATCCGTTGATCTGGCTCACGCGCAGTGCCACCAGCTCCTGCGTCGCGGCCGGCAGCGGCGAGTCCTTGAGCGCCTTGCCCGCCGACATGAAGTACTTGAGGGCCTTTGCGGCGGTCGGGTCGGCGAAGTAGTCCAGTCGCGCGTTCATGCTGTGCTCCTCTGGGGCCGTCCGTGGCTACATCCCCTGAGACGAGGCAGCCCGGCCTCCTGTGACATGACTCCGAGGACGGCCCGATGTGACCCGCGTCTCCCCTGCGCCGACGCCTGTCAGCTGCCGGAGCGCTCGCCGTTCGCGGAGCTTCCGGGGACGGCCACGGCCCGGCGGCGACGGCGGTGTATCACCCCTGCGGCCGCGACTGCCACGGCAGCCAGCACCGCCGGGATCAGCACCGCGGGCCACCCCGGCCAGTCCCGACGCAGTCCCGACGCAGTCCCGACGCGTCCACCACGGGCCGGTCCGGTGTTCCCGGGCACGACGGCGACCGGCAGGACGAAGGCGGCGTTCTCGGCCTTCGCGCCCTCGTCGGCGTTGTACATGACGAACGTCCCGGGGGCCTCGAACCGCAGGCCGGTCTCACCGGGCCCGTCGGCGGCGGGCGCGGCGGCCGTGAGGACAAGTGCGACGAGGAGTGCGACAAGGCTCCCCACCACCTGCCCTTTTGCAGGCGTGCGGTCCGTATCGGCATGCGGGGCACTATGCCATCCGCCTCCGGCGTCCCCTCAACACGGCCCGGGGCGCCCGGACTTGGCGAACCCGCCTGGCAAACGGGCCCGGCGGACGGGCCTGGCGGACGGGCCTGGCGGGGATTCTTAACTGCTGTGGGCTTCGTCATCGAATTTCAGCGTTTCTCAACTTCCGTTAACGGTCGGGGGGTTGTCGGTGGCGGCCGGTAGCCTGATCGGGTGATCGTCACGCATGCCTACCGGTTTGCACTGGACCCGACGCCTGGTCAGGCCAGGGCGCTGCTGCGGCATGCCGGTGCGGCCCGGGTGGCGTTTAACTGGGGTATTACGCAGGTGAAAGCGAACCTCGGGCAGCGGGAGGCGGAACGGTCGTACGGCATTGCCGAGGCCGGTCTGACGCCGTCGTTCGGCTGGTCGATGTATTCCCTGCGCAAAGCCTGGAACGCAGCGAAGAGGGAGGTGGCGCCGTGGTGGGCGGAATGCTCGAAGGAGGCGTACGCCACCGGGCTGGATCAGCTCGCCCGGGCCTTGAAGAACTGGTCCGATTCCAAGCGCGGCAAGCGCAAGGGCCCGCGGATGGGCTTTCCTCGCTACAAGTCGAAGCGGAAGACCACGCCGTCGGTTCGGTTCACCACCGGCACGATCCGCTTGGAAGACGACCGCAGGCATGTCACGCTCCCGGTCCTGGGAACGATCAGGGCGCATGAGTCCACACGGAAGCTGCACCGCCGGATCGCGGCCGGCACGGCGGTGGTGAAGTCGGCGACCGTCCGCCGCGAGGCGGGCCGCTGGTTCGTGTCCTTCACCTGCGAAGTCGAGCGCGCCGACCGTACCCCGTCCCGAACGGATACGGTGATCGGCGTCGACCTGGGCATCAAGCACCTCGCGGTGTTCTCCGACGGCCGCCCGACCGCCGAGAACCCCAGACACTACGACACCGCGCGGCGCAAGCTCGGCCGCCTGTCCCGTACGGCCGCCCGCCGTCTGGGCCCTGACCGGCGCACCGGGCAGCAGCCTTCGAAGCGTTGGCAGCGCGCGGATGCGGCCCGCAACCGGGTGCACTACCGCACCGCGAACCTGCGGCGGGACGCGCTCCACAAGCTCACCACCAGCCTGGCCCGCGAGTACGGCACGATCGTGGTGGAAGACCTCAACGTCTCGGGGATGCTCAGGAACCGCAGACTCGCCCGCGTCGTGGCCGACGCCGGGTTCGGCGAGATCCGGCGTCAACTCGCCTACAAAACCCGGTGGAACGGCGGAACGCTCGAAGTGGCGGACCGCTGGTTCCCCAGCAGCAAGACGTGTTCCGGATGCCAGGCAGTGACACCCAAACTGCCTCTCCGGATACGGATGTACGTATGCGAACACTGCGGACTCGTCCTCGACCGGGATGAGAACGCGGCACTGAACCTCGCCGCGCTCGTGAAGCGGCACGTCGCCGGGAGTGGCCCGGAGACAGAAAACGGACGTGGAGCCGACCGTAAGACCCCGCCCTGCGGGGCCGGTGGCATTGAAGCGTCTACCCCGCATTGATACCCCCTGGTATTGAGTGAGACAGGGACCTTCACCCAGCAACGGGCGAATCACCGAGACTCGCAGAAACTCGGTGAACGGCTTGTCGCTGCCTTTGTCACCTGGTCTTCTGTACGCCGAGTGATCCGTGACGGGAACGAGAAGCGAGGATGAGGCGGCGTGGAACCAGTGGCGGAACCGGACGTACGGGGTGCGGTGCCCGAGGGGCTCGGTGCGGCGATACGGGATACGGCCGAGGAGATCGCCGCACTGCTGCGGGCGGGCGCCGGCATGGAACGCCGGGTGCCGCAGTCGCAGTGGAGCGTCGGGGAGGCGGCCGCGCATCTGGCACTGGCCAACGAGCTGATGGCGGACATCGCGGCGGGCCGTGCGCGCAGCTACGGGGACGGCACGGCGCAGAGTCTGGCCGCGGCCAACGAGCAGGCGCTCGCCGCGTTCGGTGAGCGCGGGGCCGAGCCGCTGGCCGGGATGATCGTGGAGCAGGCCGGTGCGTGTCTGAGGGCGCTGGAGGAGCGGAGCTCGCAGGGGACGGTGGTCACGCCGCTGGGCCCGATGGAGCCGGATGTACTGGGGTCGTATCTGCTCACGCACATGCTGGGACACGGTTACGATCTCGCCCGTGCGCTGGGGCGTGCGCACATGATCGACCGGGAGCGGGTGCGGCTGACGCTGCCGTTCTTCCTGACGGTGATGCCACGGGTGACCGACACGGCCGGCACGGCCGGGCTCAGCGCCCGCTATGCGATCCGGTTGTGGGGTGGCGGCCGGTTCGGGGTGCAGGTGGCCGGGGGTGCGGTGTCGGTCGGTGAGCGGCTGCCGGGGCGTGCGGACTGCACCATCCTCATCGAGCCGGTCACATTTCTGCTGATGGCGCTCGGGCGCCGGGGCCAGTGGGGCGCCCTCGCTCAGGGCCGCATCCTGGTCGGGGGGCGCAAGCCCTGGCTCGCTCCGCGTTTCCCGGCTCTGTTCAAGGCGCCCTGAGCCTGGTAGTCACCCGGGCTCGGGGGCGGTGGCGGCCGGGGCGGCGCCGAGGAGGCCGAGGAGGGTCTCGCGGTGGAGGTCCGCGATCGGGCCGAGGAAGTCCGGGTGGCGCAGCAGGGGGGCCGCGCGGTGGTCGCGCGGGCTGG
>LRTP01000291.1 GCA_001550305.1 Streptomyces diastatochromogenes | reverse complement strand
CCGTCCTGGCGTGGCGCGGCGGGGCGGGCTGCGCGTAGGCGGACAGGCCGAGGTCGTCACAGGGGCCGGTGTCGTCGTCCCCGTCGACGTGCACGCACGCCGCGGTGAGGAGGAGGACCAGGACGGCGAGGACGCCGAGGATCATGACCGCGTCGAGCTTGGGTTTGGGCTGCAACATCACGCGCCTCCCTGGGTCGTGGCCTGCTCGGCGGGCAGTCGGCCGGCGCGGTCGCGCAGCTGCGTCCCGGCCCGCAGGAGCAGCCGGTAGGCCGTGCCATACGACAGACCGGCCCCCTCGGCGACCCCGCGCACGGAGTTGCCCTGCTCGTACTTCTCGCGCAGCCGGGCGGCCGTGGCCGTGCGGTCCTGCTCGTTCATGCGCGGCCGGTAGATGACCCGGCGGCCGTCGCGTACGGCGGTCGTCATCAGCGCGTCTCCTTCCGGAAGTAGGCGGCTTCGGCTTCCCTCGCCTGTTCGTCGAGGGCTGTCTCTGCGCACGTCTTGTGCGCGGGCTTCCTGTCGCGGTCGCGGAGCTGGGTGGGAGCGCCGCAGTACCGGCACGGACGGGGTCCTCGCCGGTCCCAGTGCGCGCTGTCGGTCCAGTCCAGGAGCGCCCCGGGCGTCCACTCAAGCCGCCTTCGGCGCCGTGGCACGCTGTGCCTCCTCGGTCCGCCGGCGCTTGTACGCGCGGCGCTCCGCCGCAGTCGTGCCGCCCCACACCCCGAACCGCTCGTCCCGCTTCAGCGCCTCGTCCAGGCACTCGGCGACGGCCGGGCACCGGCGGCAGTACCCCTTTGCCTCCTCGGCGACGGCGACGGCCTCGGCGCCGCTGAAGTCCTCGGGGAAGAAGATCGAGTTAGAGGCCGTCCGGCAGGCGGCGTGCTTCCCCCAGTGCTCGGGTCGGGCGATGACGTCCGGCGCGTGGGCCGGACGGCGGAATACGGAGTTGTCGAACATCAGGCGCTCCCGTCCTCCCGTCCACCCAGGGGCGGACGACCGTCCGCGGGTACGGCTGGGTGGCCGTCCGCGCTGGTCACAGGGGGTTCGTCCGCGGAGGGCGGACGGGCGTCCGGGATGGGGCGGACGTGGACGGACGCGGCGGTGCGGACGATCCCCACGACCGTCCGCCACGCCGTTCGCCCCGCCGTCCGCACGGACGCCCAATGGGCGGACGGCGTCCGGTGCCGTCCGCCCCCCGGTCGGATCCGCCACAGCCCGACGGCGAGGCCCGCGCCGAGCAGCGCGGGCCCCCAGACGTCGCCGGTGTTGCCCACCACGTCGACGACGTCCGCGAAGCCGATCAGGAAGTCCAGGAGCGTCACGGCGGACACCCGCCGTCCCGGCCGGGGCCGTACTCGCCGCGGGCCGCGTACGTGGCGACGGTCCGCTCGGCGAGACCGAGGACCCGCGCCTTGCCCCGGATCGTCCCGGGCCGGTTGACGATGGCGTAGAGGAGGTGGTCGTCGTCGAGCACCGACGACGGCCGCCGCCCGGCGAGGACCAGGTCCACGGCTACGAGGTCGATGTGACCGTGCCACGACGCCCCCGGCAGCAGGGCAGCCCTGGGGAGCCGGGCGTTCGCGAGATCGGCCGTCATACCGTCGCCACCTCCAGCGGGGCGCGCAGCGCCGCCCGCATCGGCCGGTCCGTCTGGTGGCCCGGGGCCACGCAGTGCGGCCGGGTGCAGCCGGGCCGGACATTCCCCTCGGGCGGGCGGCCGTTGGCCATCTGAAAGGCGATCCGCCCGACGGTGGTGAACAGGTTCGGGATGCGCAGCATCGGCACCCCGTCCCCGGAGACCGAACCGGTCCACTCCCAATGGCCACCGTCCACGCGCGTGGACAACTCCCGGACCTTCGCCTCGGCGCGTTCCCGCAGCGACCGGCAACGGCGCGAGTACCGGGCGTGCCTGCCCTCGCGCCGGACCCGGGCGACGAACTCCTCCCCACAGCCGAACCGCTGAGCGAGGGCGCGGTCCGACAGCTCTCGCGGGTCGCCCTCCTGGAAGGCGCGGGCCACCGTCTCGTAGCTCACGGCGCTCACCGGTCGGCCCCCTCGACGTCGAGAGGCCAAAGGCGGATCACGCAGCCTGGCGAGTCGAGGACGTGGGGCACGGTGCCGTGGTCGGTCTCGTACCACTTCCCGAACGGCGGCCGGTAGTCGACGACCAGGGCGTCATCCCGAAACACGCGCGCCGTCGTGAGCGCGTCCTTCGTCGCCCTGACGAGCTTGTCGAGGTCGGGCGTGACGTCGGGCCGGGCCGGGGCCGAGGGGCGCACCACGCCCGCATTACGGCCCGTCCCGAAATGACTCTTGGGACGGGGCAGGGTGAACACCAGGGACAGCGCGACCGGGCCGGTCAGCGGGCGCCAGCCGCGGACCCGGTTGCGGGCGGCGACGGCGGACCAGGCGACGACGTCACGCCACGGCTTCACCTTCGCCGAGGACTCGACCATCCGGCCCTCGCCGACGTGCGTCTTGCTCCCCTGCGGGCCGGGCAGTCCCCGCGCCTCGACCGTGAGCGCGGGCTCCGCCCCGCCCTCGGCCGACGGCTCCGCGCGGGGCGACAGCCACTCGACCGGGACAGGCGGGCACAGACCGAGGCCCGGCCACTCCAGGTGTTCACCCGTGGTGTCGTCATTCTTCGGCGGATTGTTCAGGTCGAGGTCCGCGAAGAAACGCAGGCCAGGCAGATCCTCGGCCGCCTTCCCCGACACCTCCATGAACGGCTCGGCGTCGGTCAGGAAGGCGCGCCGCGGCGACCAGGCCGTCACGCGCACCCACAGCGCCGGCCCGTCGACGTCGCAGCATCCGAGGCGGGTGTCCGGCTCGGCCGCGAGGACCGTGACGACCGTCTTCAGGGGCCTACTGGGCATCGGTCGCGCTCCCGTCCATCCATCCCTCGGGCAGCGGTGGAGCGATCCGGACATCGGTCAGGACCACCTCGTCGGCCGTCGCGGCACGGCAGTTGGCCTGTGCCTCCAGGAACTTGCCGGGGAGCTCCTCCGGCTTCAGTCCGGTCGCGGTGAGCTGGTCCAGGAGCACGGTGACGGCCTGCGACAGGTGCCAGCCGACGACGACCACGGTCGCCGTGCGCGCCTTCGCATCGACGGCCTCAACCTGGACGGGCGTCGCGAACCGGGACTCTTCCCGGGCCTCCAAGTAGCGCAGGCCGAAGTCGGTGATCACCGGGCGGCCTTCGGCGTCGACGGCGGCGTACCGGTGCGCGTTAAGCAGGCCGAGCACGCTCTCCGGGTCCTGGACCTGACGGCCAGCTGCCAGGGCGCGCAGCAGCAGCGCGGCCGGGGTGTTGAGGGGCCGCTCGGTGGCGTGCCGGGTGATACGGATCCGGGCCGCCCGCCATGCGTGCGTGAACGGAGTGGTCTCGGCCGAGCAGGGGCAGCCGGAGACGAGCTGCATCATGCTCGCGTCCGTATGCCCGGAGCACCGCATGGTGGACTGCCGGCCGCGCTCGCACAGGGGCGCGGAGCAGCACGAACAGTTGGGGCAATCCGGCGACTTGGGCCGCTCATACAGCGGGCCGAACGTTTCAGTCATCGCACACCTCGGGGGCGAGATCGGCGGCGACCGCGGCCTCAGCGCGGCCGACACCGGGGAGAGTCAGGAAGGGAAGGGCGCGCTCGGCGACGCCCACCAGGACGGCCGGGAGGACGACGCCGACCACGGCGCCGACCAGCCCGGTCATCAGGTCCAGCAGGGCGGCGCTCACCGCGTGCTGCCCGTCGCCACGGGAGCCGGGATCATCGGCCAGTCCAGGCGCACGGTGGCGGCCTGGTGCTCCTTGCCGGGGGTCCGCGCGAAGTAGTCCCGCAACTCCTGCTGCTGGTTCGCGGCCCACCGGATCTGTTCGGCGTGGAGCCGAGGGAGCGGCGTGCTCGCGAGGAACCGGTACCGGTTGGCGATCTTGTAGACGACGGCGCAAGCGGCCACGGCGTCGGCCTCCGCCGAGTGCGCGCCGAACAGTGGAACCACGTAGTGCCGGGCGAGGTCGGTGAGGGTGCGCGAGCCGCGCCGACGGCTGACCCGCTTGTCGAGGACGCGCGGGTCCAGGACGTACGGGATGCACCGGTCGACGAGCGGGGTGAGGCCGTATCGGCGAAGCTCCCGGTCGAGCATGGTCAGGTCGAAGGGCGCGTTCATCACCACGAGCGGCGCCCCGGCGGCGACCGCCTCCGTGACGGAGGCGGCCACCTCCTCGACGACCTCGGCCGCAGGACGGCCCGCCGCGCGCGCGTACTCCGTGCTGATGCCGTGGATTGCCGTTGCCCCGGCCGGGATCTCCATCCCGCCGACGTCGGACAGCCAGGACCGCCGGGCGGTCGGCCGACCGCCGCCCCGAAGGACGACGGCGGCCGACACAACCCGATCGGTCTCGGGGTCCACGCCCGTGGTCTCGAAGTCGAGACCGCACATGGGCAGGGTGAGCCAAGACATCAACTGCGACCCCGAGCACCGGCACGGCGTCCACCGCGCAGCTTCTTCGGCTTGGACCGGCGCCCCTTGCCCTTGAGCGCGAGCGGACGGGGGGAGACGTCCTGCGATCCCTCGGCCGCCTTCGCCGCGCGCTCGGCCTCGGCGACCAGCTCCGCGGCCTCCGGGTCCGGCGCGACGTCGAGCTGAGGGCGACCGGCCTCGGCCGCCTCCTCGGCGGCCTCCAGGGCGCGCATCTCGGCCGACGCCGGGACGACCTTGTAGAGCCGCCGGATCGCGCTCTTGCGCCACATGTCGAGGCGGTGGGTGTGCCAGAACGAGTCATCGGTCCCGGCGTCCCTCGCCCGCTGGTACGCGCGACTGTAGAGGTCGCGGATCTCGTCGGCGTCCTCGCTGGACAGGATGATCGGCTGGGACCGGTCCCCGCCCCGCAGCCAGGCGAAGGCGTACGCGAACTTCGGCGCCCCGCGTTTGTCCTTCGGGACGTCCAGGTTGGGCCGGTGGACGAAGTCGTCCGGCGCGGGCCGGGTCGGCTCGTAGGTGAACTCGTCGCCCTCGTAGACCATCTCGACCCGGACCGAGGTGACGAAGCCGCTGTTGTGCATCGCCTTGACGTAGCCGCGGTACGTCGGGATGAACGTGGCGAGGGTGCCCTCCCGGCTGATGACCGCCTCCCGGCCGTCGGGGATGAACCCGAAGGACGCGCAGGCGAGGACGGCGTCCAGGATGCTCGCGGGGGAGCAACCTTCCAGCACCGGGAGCCGGTCACGGACGGCCGCCAGGAACGCGCTGGCCTCGACGTGGGAGGGCAGACGGCGGGCGATGTGGCCCTCGTACCGGGTCAGCCACGTGTGCAGCGCCTCGGCGGTCTCCGACTCCACCGGTGCGGTCGGGACGGTCGGGGTGGGGGCCTCCTCGGCCCCGGCCGGGCGGCCGGCCCCCGAGGGGGAACCGGTCGCCGCCGCTGCCCGCACGCGGGCCAGCAGGTCAGTGCTCATCTCAGATCTCCTTCGCGGGCACGAGCAGCACGCGCGCGCGGCACTTGGTGTGGATCTCGGGGAGGTCGGCCTTCACCCGGGCGCCGTCGATGACCTCGACGGTCGTCGTGTACTTCTCGACCAGGTCCGGGTACTTCTCGCGGAACTGCTTGTCGCTGAACTTGCCGCTCGGCTTCCAGGTCCAGGCGACGCTCTTGCCCGCCTTCACGATGGCGTCCGCACCGGCCCGGTCGCGCATCTGGTTCTCGACCTCGGTGAGTTGCTCCTCCAGGGCCTTCGCCTGGTCCTTGAGCGACGCGCGGGCGGCGCGCAGGGCCTTCGCCTCGTCGAGGGGGATCTCTTTGACCGCCTCGGGCTTGACCTCGTACAGGGCGGCAAGGAGGTCCTTCGTCCCCTTGTTGCCGTCGGCCTTCGGGCGGACGCCCTCGACGAGGTGGCGCTGATACCACTCGCCGCAGATCCGGAAAAGCTCGGCGATCAGCTCCTCGTTCCGCTCCTGCCGGAACACGGTGATGCGGTTGCCGCCGAGGAGCGCGGCCACGTACGAGTGCGAGTAACCGCCGACGGCCGTGTACCAATGGGCCTGGATCGCCGGGGAGTCGGGGGCCTCGTCGTTGCCCTCCCACTTCTTCGCGACGTACTCGCTCTTGTTCTTCAGCTCCAGCGGGGCGACGACGAGGCCGTCCTCCAGGACGTGACGGTCGATGTTCGCCAGCGCCCAAGGGCGGTCGAGGTGAGCGAAGGTTCCGGCCGGGACGGAGGTGACGAGCCCGGTCTCCTCCTCGAAGCCCTCGGCGATCACGCCCTCCAGGCGCTTGCCCCACTTCATCCGGTCGTTCTCAGGCTCCCGATAGCCCGCCTTCTCCTCCCACACGCGGAGCGGGCCGCGGTAGTCGTCGAGGCCGAGGATCGCGGCGACGTCGCTGCCGCCGATGCCGGAACGGCGGACAGTCAGCCACTCCTCGTGAGTAGCCGAGGTCGGAAGGATGAGGCGCGCGGTCGGGGCGTCGGGCCGACCTGCGGCCGGGGTGGTGGCCCCGGCCTCCAGGGTGGTGGTGCTCATGGGTTCCTCATTTCGACGGTGGCGCGAACGCGGCAGGCGTCGCACTGGCAGAGGGCGCCGTGGCGGTAGGACCGCAGACGCCGGATACCGGCGAGGGCCTCGATGTCGGCGGCGATACGGATGGGGTCCTCGGTCAGGAGGCTCGGCTCGCGCAGGTCGCGGCCACGGGCGAGGAGGTCGGCGAACTCGTGGGTGAGGTCGATGTACTGGCCGGGGTCCTCGGACCTGTTCGCCCGGCCCACGGCCACGGCCGCGACGGCCTCGGCGGCCGGGCCGACACTCGCGGCCTTTGGCTTGGCGGCCATCACGCCTCACCGCCCGCTGCGACCTCGGCCCGCTCGACGAGGAGCCCGATGGCCTGCTTCGCGGACAGGTGCCCGTTCTGGATCTTCAGCGTGACCCGGAGGACCTCGGCCTCGGCGTCGTAACCGTGATCGGCGATCAGGTCGGCGGCCTGGCGGGCGTGGGTGATCTCGCGCCGCCTGGCAGCCGCGAGGATCAGCTTCGCGGCCGGGACCGCCTCGACCCGGACCGTGTCCCACACCTCGATGCGCGTCCGGTGGACGTCGACGAGCCGGTACCGCCTGCCCTCGTTGTTCGTGCACAGCTCCCCGGCCTGCGCCTTGCAGCGCGGGCAGGCGACCCACAGCGCGGGCAGCTTCAGCGCCGGGGCGTTGGTGGGCAGTCGGCCACCGGGCGCGGCCGGGGTGCGGCGGGCCTCGGCGAGGACGTCGGGGTACATGTCCTTGTGGCCGCACGGGTTGGACCAGCGGTCCCGGACGAGCGTCGTGCCGTCCCGGACGAACGGGTCCGGGTGGATCTCGTTCCAGCCGCGGGGGCCGCCACACGCGGGGCAGTGAGGGGCGATCGAGACCGTGACGATGCCGACGCCCTCGTACCCCGGGCTGTCGCCGTAGTGGGGCACCCGGACCGTCATGCGCTGCGGCGTCGGCTCCAGGGCCGGGCCGTCGCCGCCGATCCAGCGCACCCAGAGCGCACCCTTGCCGTCCGCGCACGGGGCGCCGTACGCCTCGAACTCGCCGATCGGCAAGTACGCCGACAGCATCCGGGCGAGCGGGACCCGGCGCGCGGCGTTTCGGGCGACCTCGGTCGTCGGGTACACCGGCCCGGCCACCCACACGCCGCGAGTGCGGCGGGCGTCCCGGGCGACGGCCTGGTGATCCGTGCGGGTCTGACGGTTCTTCACGCCTGACCTCCCTGCCGCTGGTTGCGGTCGGCCGGTGCCTGGCGGATGAGGAGGCGGCGCACGAGGGCGGCCTCCTTCGCGCGGGCCGGGTGACGCATGAGGCCGCAGCTCCGGCAGTTGTGGTGATCGTGCTTCGCCATCACTCGCCTCCCCTGCTGGTCAGGGCGCGGTACGCGACGATGGAGAGGGGGAGGGCAAAGGTGCACGCGGCCATGAGGACCAGGACGACGGCGCTGAAGAGGTCCTTCACCGGACGCCTCCCGTCAGGACCGGGACGACTGCGCCGAGCGGGCGGGCGGCCTCGAATTCGGCCGGCGTCTCGTGCGTCGTCCACACGTCGAAGTGGGTGCCGTGCCAGACGGTGACGAGTTCGGTGAGGGTGAGCCGGTCACCGACCGGGTTGGCGGTGGTGCGGGTGAGCGGCGTACCGCCGATGATCCGGGCGAGGTGGGCGATCGTGCGGCCGTCGTCGTCCGCGTTCGCCCCGTGAACGACCCCGCTGGGGTCGAGGGACCAGGTGATGCCCGTGATCTCGGGGTGCTCGACGAGGAGCGCGGCGAGGGTCTGCGCGGGCGCTTTCTGGGGGCTACAGTGCTGGCTCAATGGGGACCTCGAATCTCGGTTTTGAGGTGCCTGGGTGATGCGGGGCTGTCGGGACCAGGCACGGTCACGGCGGCCCCGGTCGCCGTCAGATGACGGCGGAGGCCGTCTGTACGGCCTGGGCGGGGATCTGTAGGGGCGAGCCGTCGGGCCTGTTGAGCAGGTCCTCGATCGGGCCTCCGTACGCCGCCGCGAGGGCGACGATCGTTTCGAGGCTGGGGCTCCTGGTCCCCTCCAGCAGTCGGGACAGGGCTCCCTCGTCGACACCGGACCGGCGGGCGATCTCCCGCTGGTTGGTGTCTCCGGCTTCCCTGGCCTTCGCCCAGAGGGCTTCCGGGTTGAGCCGGTACCGGTCCGGCTTCTCGGCTCGTCCAGGGCTTCGGCTACGCATGGACACGCGGACACTCCTGTGATCGGTGCGCTTGCTCGCAAGCGACCAGGTCGCTTGCCTGCGAGCAAACATAGAGGGTCGCTTGCTCGCAAGCAACCACCTTCAATGGATCACTTGACGTGTCTTTTCTGTGACGATGCACCGGCGCACCCCTGCCGCCACCAGCAGGAACCCTTGGTACGCCCCCTGACCTGCACGCTTGCTCGCGAGCAAGCGATGGCGGTTCGCTTGCTCGCGCGCTACCGTCCCAGCCATGCGGAGCATGGAAGAACGCAAGCGAGTGTCGAAGCGCTTCGGCGCGCTCGTCACAGATCTCGCCCGACGCAAGGGCTACGAGGTCGAGTCAGGGGCCGGCGGCCGGAAGAAGCTGGCCCAGGAACTCGACATGCACGTCTCGATGGTCAGCCGTGCCCTGGACGGTGAAGTCCTCCCGCAAATCTGGCAGTTCGCGGCGTGGGCGCGCGTCCTGGAAGTCCCGGTGCGGGAGCTTATGGTCGAGGCGAGCGTCATTTCTCCCGAAGACTGGCCAGAAGACGGGGTTCCGGTTGTACTCTCTGTGACCTCACTGCCACAGAAACTCTCACCCGAGGCTGTGGCCGACCACTGGAAGATCAACAACCCGATCATCCGCCGTGGCCTGCTCGCCAGCATGGAACACGCTCTCGCCATGCAAGCCGAGGAAGACGAACGAAGCGGCGTCGATGGAGGTGCCGCAGCTAGGGGGTAACGGGGATGCCGATCAGGACGACGCTGGCTGCCGCAGCAACCGGCTTGTGTTCCGGAATCTGCCTCGCGGTAGTGACCATCGACGGCGTCCAGTCCCACGGAATCGCGCAGGTGCTGCTCTTGACGATCGTGGTCGGCTTCTTCCCGACTGTGGTGGTCACGCTCGCCGTACTGGGCATCCTGCGCCGCGGGATGACCAGAAGCGAGGCGCGCATCCGGCGTGACTTCGAGGCCATGGCGGAGCAACGCCAGCGGATGACCGACGAGTTCGAACGCCGGTCAGCCACACTCAGCGACCGCGAAGAGGCGATGACCCGTCACTCCGCTCTCAGCCAGGCGCAATACCGGACCCTCGTCGACCAGCTCAGGGAGGCGAGGGCTGAGCGGGATGCGGCGGTCAAGGAGCGTGAAGAGCTACAGAATGACTTCGACGTCCTCGCCGGGGAGTACAACGGCATGGTCCTCGGCGAGGTCGACCAGCGGACCGCCGAGTTCACCCAGCGTCGTCGGCCCCGGCTGACGGCGTCCCGTGAGCGTCGCCGCGAGCGCGCACCGGCCGACCCGCCGCGCGTCCCCGTCATCGGTCGTCAGGCCGAGCCGGAACAGCACGCCAGGCCTGCCGAAGGTTGACGACGACAGAGACGCGAGAGGGGCCCTACGGGGCCCCTTCGTCGCGTCCGAGGCCCCTGTGATACGAGAACGGCTCGTCCAGCCGTGAGCGAGCCAGGAGAGCGGGCTACGACGCTTCGAGCGAGCCACGAGCGAGCTAATGATCTTGGAGCCGATCCGCAGGCCCTCGCTTACCAAACGAATCGGGCTCCGGTGCTGGTCAGAGACCTGAAGCACCGGAGCCCGTTTGTAGACCCTGTGGGACTCGAACCCACAACCAATGGATTAAAAGTC
This sequence comes from Streptomyces diastatochromogenes, assembly GCA_001550305.1. Lineage (GTDB taxonomy): Bacteria > Actinomycetota > Actinomycetes > Streptomycetales > Streptomycetaceae > Streptomyces > Streptomyces mirabilis_D. The sequence continues at coordinate 8,054 of LRTP01000291.1, read as the reverse complement.
CACTGCTCTGCCAATTGAGCTAAGGGTCCACACGCCGGCCCGTATCGATCCCGTGCCGATGCATCCCCGAGCATAGCCGGACGTGGCCGGGACTCCGATCGGGTATCCGCGTCCCGGCCACGCCAACAGCGAACAGCCCTATGGATCAACCGGTTCGGGCGCGTCCTTGCGCGCCGCCACGCGGGCGACCGTGCGGGCGTGGTCGGGGTTGAGGAACCAGTGGCGGGCCGACGCCAGCCACCAGGTCGCGGCGAAGCCGAGGACGACGAGGACCGCGAACGGGGCGTAGTTGAAGGTCTCCCAGGTGACCGGCGAGACCTGCGGCAGCATGAACAGGACCGTGATCACGACGACCCAGGCCACCGAGACGACGCCGATCGCGCGCGACCAGCGGCCCAGGTGCCACGGCCCCCGCTCGAACGCCTCCCCCTTGCGCAGCCGCAGCAGCGTCGGGATGACGTAGGCGATGTAGAGCCCGATCACGGCGATCGACGTCACGGCCGCGTACGCCGTCACATTGATCAGGTACGGCAGCCCCAGCACGAGCGCGCCCAGCGCCGCCAGCCACACCGCCGCGACCGGCGTGCGTGTGCGCGGGCTCACGGTGTGCCAGACCCGGGAGAACGGCAGCGCCCCGTCGCGCGAAAACGCGTAGATCATGCGGCTGTTGGCGGTGACGGACGCCATCCCGCAGAAGAGCTGCGCGCCGATCACCACCAGGAGCAGGAGTTTGCCCGCCGTCGCCCCCAGCGCGTCGAGCAGGATCTGCGCGGGCGGCGCGCCGGTCGCCGAGCCCAGCTCCTTGTCGTACGACTGGATGGCGAAGGTGAAGCCCAGCAGCAGCACGAATCCGGCTATCCACGAGGTCCAGATCGACTGCACGATGCCCTTCGGGCCCGCCGTCGACGCGTCGTGCGTCTCCTCGGTCATATGGGCGGAGGCGTCGTACCCGGTGAAGGTGTACTGCGCCATCAGCAGGCCGACGAGGACGACGTACACGCCGCTGCCCCAGCCGGTGTTGTTCACGAAGTGCGTGAACACGAAGGACGCCGACTGATGGTGGTCCGGCACGAAGGCCAGCGCGCCCACGATCACCCCGACGCCCAGCACGTGCCACCACACACTGATGTCGTTGAGGAGGGCGACGATCCGGACCCCGAAGGTGTTCAGCAGCCCGTGCAGGACGAGGATCCCGGCGAAGAGCAGGATCGTGCGGCCCGGCGTGATCGCGAAGTCGAACTGCAGGTTCAGGTACGCGCCCAGGAAGGACGCCGCGCCGAAGTCGATCCCGGCGGTCACCGCGACCTGCCCGAGGACGTTGAACCACCCCGTGAACCAGGCCCAGGCGGCGGCCGACCTCGTCGGCGCCAGCCGGTGGGCCCAGAAGTACAGCCCCGCCGAGGTCGGATAGGCCGAACAGATCTCGGCCATCGACAGCCCGACGAACAGCGTCATCAGTCCGACCGCGACCCACCCCCAGGTGATCACGGCGGGGCCGCCGGTGTTCATGCCGAACAGATACAGCGTCAGACACCCCGAAAGAACCGAGATGATCGTGAACGAGACCGCGTAGTTGGAGAACGCCGACATGCGGCGGGCGAGCACCTGCGTATAGCCGAGCTGGGCAAGCCGTTCTTCGTCCGACAGCCCACTCGCCTTGGCGTCATCTGTCATGCCCCCAGCGATTCCCTCGCCGGGGGATCGACATGCACCGATCAAGATGTCGGGTTGGCTAGAAAAGGCCCCTGTAGCCCTGCCAGCCGCTCCCGATCTTCACCCGCGCCGCGAACGACCCCTTGCCGGTGCCGTTCTGGCGGTACAGATTGCCCGCGGTGTCCCGCGCGACCAGATCCGCCTTGCCGTCACCCGTGATGTCCCCGGCGCCGACGACGACGTCGTACGACCCGCCCCAGCCCGCGAACACCTTCGTCCGCGCGCCGAACGAGCCCTTGCCGGTGCCGTAGTAGCGGTACAGGGTGTTGGTCTTGTCCTGGGCGAGCAGGTCACCGATGCCGTCACCGTTCAGGTCACCGACGCCGACGACCTTCTTGTACGTCTTCCAGCTGGCGTACAGCTTCACGCGCGCGGACAGCCTGCCCGTGCTCGTGCCCTTGTAGAGGTACACCGTGCCGGTCGCCGTGTCGCGCGCGATCAGGTCCGGGCGGCCGTCGCCGCTGATGTCGCCGGGCGCGGTGAGGACGTCGTACTGGTTCCAGCCGCTGGTGCCGAGCGAGGTGTACGCCGTCGACGGCTTCAGCGTGCCGTAGCAGTCCGGCTTGTACGCGCGCAGTGCCCCGCCGGTCAGCCGGACCAGGACGTCGTTGCAGCGGTCGCCGCTCAGATCACCGAACGGCACCACCTTGTTGGTCGTCGTCCAGCCGCTGCTGGTGCCGAGGTTCGCGGAGAACGTGCCCTTGCCCGAGCCCTGCCGGAAGCCCAGCGTGCCCGAGGAGCTGAGGGTGACCAGGTCGCCGAGGGAGTCGCCGCCGCCGATGTAGTCGTGGGTGGCCGGAGCGGCGCCGGACAGGGTGACCGTGCCGCTCGTGGCAACCGGGGCGCCGACCCCGTCGGTCGGAGTGACCGACAGCGTCCAGTCGTACCGCCCGTTCGTCAGGAACGCCCCCTTGGCGTCCGTCCCGAACCAGCCGACCTTCACCTCACCACGTGTCGCACCGCCGTCTCGCGTGTCCACGACCTTGCCGGTGGCGCGGCTGCGCACGGTCAGCCGCCAGCCCGCGGCCGGCTTCGACAGCAGCAGGGTGGTCAGCGTGGACGGCGTCGCGTCGATCTCCCGCGCGACGAGGGTGGACGCCGAATCGACCGGGGCCAGCAGGCGCAGCGGCTGCTGGGTGACGCCGGTCGGCACGAGGTGCACGCGCTCCTGGTCGTCGACGTAGGCCACGTTCCCGGTCGACTCGTCGACCGTCCAGCGCACCTCGCGCTGGGAGATTCCGGTGTCGGGCAGTGCGCCGATCACGCGGCTCACGGGTGTGCCGTCCGCGACCGTCGTGAGGACCAGTCGCCCGGCCTGTCTGTCGTGCGTGACGACGAATCCGTCGCCGAGTTCCGCCTCGCCGGCCGGGACGGGCACGGACTTCTTCGCCGTACGGTCGTAGACACCGGCCGTGCCGTCGGCGCAACTCCAGTACAGCCAGCGGCCGTTGGCCCGCAGTTCGGTGGGTGCGCAGCCGGCGTCGATGGCGAGGGTCTCGGTGGTCTTCTTCGTGGTGAGGTCGTACGCCGTGACGGTGCCGGGGGTGGTGCCCGGAGTCCACAGGGTGTCGCCGGAGAGGGCGGCGGCGCCGGGCGTGCGGGTGAGCGCCGGGTTGCCGTCGTTGCCGATCTTGTAGACGGTCTGCGCGGTGTCCGTCGTGTGGATCAGGTACTGGCCGGACACGTCGGTGATCCGGCCGCCGGCGGGGACCCCGCGCTCCCAGAAGGAGTACTGGGCCGGCCCGGCGACGCGAATGCGGTCGCTCGTCGTGGTGTCCTTCGTCAGCCAGGCGGCGCGACCGTCGGCCGTGCCGTGGAGCTGGGAGCAGCCGACCTCCGTCGCCGGGCAGGTGCCGAGGTTCAGGTCGGTACCGTCGAACGACGAGCGTGGGCCGAACTCGGGGGTGCCGGTCACGGCGACGGTCCGTACGTAGTCGTCGCGGCGTCCGCCCGGGCCGCCGGTGTCGGCGACGAGCAGCCGCCCCTGCTCCAGGGCCAGTCCCAGGATCTTGCTCGGCGGCTTGGGCAGAGCCTTGACCTGGGTGACGGCGGGGGTGCCGTCGGGACCCGGCTTGATGCGCTGGACGCCCCAGTCGTCGGCGGTGGTGCGGCCGATCAGGACGGCGGTGCCGTCGGAGACGGCGGAGGAGTAGACATTCGACCAGGGCATCAGGGTGACCGCGGGACCGCCCGCGATCGGTTTGGCGATCACCGCCGTGCCGGCGCTGGGCCGGTGGACCAGCCAGTCGCCGACCACGGCGAGATCCTGCGCGGGGTTCACGCTGCCGCTGCCCGACAGCGTGACCTCGGTCGGGGCCGCGGACAGGTCGGAGCGGGGAAACACCTGCACGGCGGCCTCATTGGCGTTGAACAGGACCACGTGCTCGGCGGTGACCTTGGCCCTGAGGTAGACCTTGGAGCGCGGCGGGGTCCAGTCCCGCACCTGCCCCGTCCGCCGGTCGACCATGACCGACAGGTACTGCCCGTCCTTCGAGGCCTGGAAGAGCAGCCCGTCGGCGTCCCCGCCCAGGGGCTGCCCGAGGTTCACTCCCGCGGGCACTCCGCCGACCGGCACGTCACGCGTGCCGCCGTCGGCCTCCGGGAGCAGCAGGTGCATCTCCCGCCAGGCCGTGCCGTTCTCGTCCCGCACGACGCGATAAGCGACCGCGAGGTCGCTGTACGCGGTGAGCAGCGTCAGGCCCGAGGGTGTCTGGAGGGTGCGGGTGGTCCCGTCGACCGCGTTCCACAGGTCGACCCTGCCCCCCTCGTAGCGGTACGCGAGGACGTCGCCGCCGGTCCCCCAGGTGCCGAGGATCCCCGCCGGCCGGGTCACGGGCACCGACGTCCCGTCCGCGTACCGCGTCCAGACCAGCCCGGACCCCTCCAGCGTGTGGAAGACGCCCTGCTGTCCCGCGCCGTCGTGGCCGGACGTCGACCCGCTGTAGAGCTCGGCCGAGGTGTAGGTGCCGCGCAGTGTCGCCGGCACCACCGTCTCCTGCGGCGCGTCCGCGACCGCCGTCGACGACGGCAGCAACGGGCTCAGGCCGGCCGCCAGCACTGCGGAGGCGGCGACGAGACGGAGGCGCACGAAGGCATGACGAGTCAAGAAGACCCTCCCCGGAGAACGAGACGGGACGCGCACCGCTTCTCGATGTCCCCGGCCCCCCGGCCGTCGCATCCGTCTCAGAAGTCGGCTGATCCTACAGTGAGTTCAAAGTTTCCGGAAAGCCTTTCGAAACAGCGCGGGGCACAGCCACAGGCACGGAAAACGCCGTGGCCCCCACCGGATCGGTGGGGGCCACGGCGTTCAGCATGCGCGGACGTCAGCGGATGTCAGCGGACGTCAGCCGTTGCGCTTCCAGCGGGGCTTCTCGTCGCGGCGGCCGAAGGAACCGGTGCCGGTACCCGTGCCGGTGCCGGTGCCGCGGTGGTCGTCGCGACGGCCGTACGGGCGGTCGTGGCTGCCGGCGCGGAAACCGCTGGAGGGACGGTTGTCCTGGCGGTCGCGGTTGAAGGGACGGTCGCTGCCACGGTGACCGCCACGGTCGTCGCGACGCTCGAAGGAGCGGCCGGCGGTGCCACGGTCGTTGTCACGGCGGAAGCCGGAGCCACCGCGGTCGTCACGACGCTCGAACGAACGACCACCACGGTCGCCGTCCCGACGGTCGCGGTCGAAGCCGCCACGGTCGTCACGACGGTCGTTGTCCCGACGGAAGCCGGAACCACCGCGGTCGTCACGACGCTCGAACGAACGACCACCACGGTCATCACGACGGTCATTGTCCCGACGGAAGCCAGAGCCACCACGGTCGTCACGACGCTCGAACGAACGACCACCACGGTCATCACGACGGTCATTGTCCCGACGGAAGCCGGAACCACCACGGTCGTCACGACGCTCGAACGAACGACCACCACGGTCATCACGACGGTCATTGTCCCGACGGAAGCCAGAGCCACCACGGTCGTTGTCGCGGCGCTCGAAGTTGCCCCGATCGTCACGGCGCTGGCGCGGCTCGTAGGACGAACGCTCGGCGACGGGCTGCTCGGACACGGCCGGCGTCTCGGCCGGGGCCTCGGCCACCGCCTGCTCCGCCAGGGCCTCCGCGGCCGCGACGACGGCCGCCTCCGGGTCCTCGCCCCGCTCGCGGGCGGCACGGGCCACCAGACGGTCGGCCTCCCCACGCAGCTCGACCGCACGACGCTGCGCGCGCTCCAGCTCCTTGGTGAGCTGCGAGACCTCACGCTCGGCCTGCTGCGCGGCGTCGCCTGCCGACTGGGCCTGGACCTCGGTCATCGACCGGGCACCGGTGATCTCGGCGACCTCGGGCTCGAAGGCCGTACCGGAATTGATGATGTGACGCGCGGCGTCGACGCCCGCGTCCTCCATCAGCCGGAAGATCTGACGACGCTGGTGCGGCAGGGAGAGGGACACCACGGTGCCGCTGCGGCCCGCACGGGCCGTACGGCCGGAGCGGTGCAGGTAGTCCTTGTGGTCACCGGCCGGGTCCACGTTCAGGACGAGGTCGATGCCGTCGACGTGGATACCGCGGGCGGCGACGTCGGTCGCGACGAGCGCGTTGACGTAACCGTCCTTGAAGTCGGCCAGCGTCCGGGTCCGCGCGCCCTGGGTCATGCCGCCGTGCAGCGCGTCGGCCTTCACACCGGCGTCGCGCAGCTGCTCGGCGATACGGTCGGCGCCCAGCTGGGTGCGGACGAAGATGATCGTGCGGCCCTTGCGGGAGGCGATCGCGGCGGTGACCGGCGCCTTGTCCTTGGGCTTCACGATGAGGATGTGGTGGGACATCGTCGTGACGTTGCCCTGGGCACTGTCGACCTCGTGCGTGACCGGGTTGGTCAGGTAGCGCTTGACCAGCGTGGAGATCTCGTTCTCCATCGTGGCCGAGAACAGCATCCGCTGGCCGCCGGCCGGGATCTGGTCGAACAGCTCGGTGACCTCGGGCAGGAAGCCCAGGTCGGACATCTGGTCGGCCTCGTCGAGAACGGCCACCTGGACGTTCTCCAGCGAGCAGGCGCCGCGGTTGATGATGTCGCGCAGGCGGCCCGGGGTGGCGACGAGGACGTCGACGCCGCGCTCCAGGGCGTAGATCTGGTTGCCCATCGACGTACCGCCGCAGACGACCTTCATCTTCAGGCCGAGGACGTCGCCGTAGGGCTGCAGCGCGTCGGCGACCTGCATGGCCAGCTCACGGGTCGGCGTGAGGATGACGGCGCGCGGCTTCTTCTTCTCGGTGTGACCGCCGGCGAGCCGCGCCAGGGTCGGCAGACCGAAGGAGAGGGTCTTGCCGGAGCCGGTGCGGCCACGGCCGAGGATGTCCTTGCCGGCCAGGGCGTCCGGGATGGTCGCGGCCTGGATCGGGAACGGGGTGGTCACACCGTTCTGGGCGAGCTTGCGGACGACGCCCTCGGGGAGGCCGAGGGAGTCGAAGGTGATCTCGGGGGCGGACTCGACGGCCTCGACGGTCTCGACCGTCTCCACGGTCTCGACGGCGGCCTGGACGCCCTCGTTGTTGTCGTTCTCGTTGTTCTCGGGCACGACGACGTGATCAGTACTGGAAACAGACATGCGAAATGCGAACCTTCCGGAGTTCTTCGGCACGCGCCCAAACTCCGTGAAGTCGCAATCGACCGCCTCTATGCGGTCCGGCCACGGCAAGGGAGAGTACGCGCCACACGCGGCGCTCTCTGCAATGGCGCCGGGCAAATGGGATCAAACGATCTACCACCATACGCACCCCCCACCCCTGAAGGCAAACTGACCCCCAAAGGGGCAGGTCAGGCACGCAGGGCAGGTCTTACGTCTGCTGGCAGGGGGTGCAACACCAGCGGTGGCCGAGCGTATTCCCGCCCCCTCCACCGACTTTCCCGCCGCCCCTCCGCTCGTCGACCCTCCGCCCCTCCCCGACGCCCGTCCAGCACCCCGTTCACGCCGGTTGGCCCGCCTGCGGCGCCGGCTCCCGATCCACCAGTTGCGTGGTCTGCTCATGCGCCGAGGACGAGGGCTCAGCCGTGGTCGGATCGGGCGTCGGCGACACGGGCGGTGGCGGAGGAGGGGGCGGCGGAGTCGGATCGGACGTGGCATGCGTGGAACTCGGCACCCCGTTCGACGGCGGAGGCTGTTCCGGCTGCCCCTTGCCGTCCCCCTTGCCCGTCGCCCTGGTGGACGGCTTCGCACCGCCGGAGGCCGACGCGGACGCGGACGCCGACCCGGAGGCGTGCTCACCGGGCTTGGCGGAGGCGCCGCCCTTCACACCCGTCCCCCCGTGGAACCCGCCACCGCCCCCGCTCTCCGCGGACTCCTCGTCGCGGGCCTGGCCGTC
>LRTP01000290.1 GCA_001550305.1 Streptomyces diastatochromogenes | reverse complement strand
GGGCTTGCGAAGCCGTACCCGCTCGCGGATCCCTGTCAGGTCTTCCAGGGCGATTCCGCGACCGGTGCGTTCTGCCTCGGCCACCACATGCTTCGCGATCTTGTGGTTGATGTCCCGCGCCCGCCGCGCCTCCTTGCGCCGCCGCTTCTTCAGGCGCCGCTTGGCGGACGGGGTGTTCTTCTTCTGCAGCTTGGTGCGCAGTCCGCGCTCGCGGACCCGGATGCGGTTCAGCTCGCGTCCGGCCATGATCTCGCCGTCCGAGGTGGTGGCGATGTTCACGATCCCCAGGTCAATCCCGAGGAAGTCCACCGGATCGGTGTTGAGCGGCGCTTCAGGGACCTCGCAGGTGGCGTTGAGGAACCACATGCCGTCCCGCTCCAGCAGGTCCGACTCACCCTTGCGGTATAAGGCCAGCGTGGCCAGCTGCTCCGGTGCGACGGTGAACGCCACGTTCCTGACCCGGCCGCTGGTGGTCCAGATGGACACCGTGCGCTCGGCGGTCTGCCAGGACAACATGCGGTCGTCGTAGGGCTGCGCGCCCCGGGGGCGGAAAGCGATCGGCTTCTCGGAGGCTTTGTGGTAACGGCGCGAGCCGGGCCTGCCGAGGTTCCCGGCCTTCAGATTCGCCTTCAGCGTGGTGTAGGCGTCGCACACTTTCTTGATCGAATGCTGCGCGGCCTGCGCACCGAGATTCCAGCGGGATTTGACAGCATCGTAGGTGTGCTTGCGCAAGGCGAAGTTCTTGAACTCTCCACGCTCGAATGCGATCTCACTCACCCAGGTGGCGGCCTCGTTGCAGGCGTGAAGGGTCGCCTCAAGTGCCGCCGCCTGTTGCGGTGTCGGCTCCAGCTTGACCTGCACGACCAGCTTCACGATCACCGATCGTAGGCACCCGTGCGAGACACCACCACACGTTCGAGTCCGTTCATCACATTAAGCGAACCGACCGGCCATGCGTTCGCACCACCCCGGCTCCGCCGGAGAAGGCATCTGGCCGCTCCGCGGCCGAACAGACACAGTGATACTGCGGCGCTCCGCGCCGAAGCCACAGGAATGCGATTCCTCCCGGCGTAAACGCCCGGGGTTCCAGGCAGGAAAGCGCTGAACCGATGTCCGCTCATCGCCGTCCGGAGCGAGGGCCGCCAGGCCCGCGAGGTGCCCACCGGCCGAGAAGTCCACGACCCCGATCGTGTCGGCCCCTTTGTCCCGCAGGCGCCGGATCTCGGTCTGAAGTGCCGCGAGTTGAGCGGATACCGGAACACGCTCGCGTCCAAGCCCAACCCGCTCAGCCAATCGACGATCGGCTCGGCCTCGTGCACGGCATGCACCTCATAACCGCCTCCTGGCAACACGATCACATGCACAGACATCTCATCGTCCTCTTTCGTTGACCGAGCGAACCGCTCGGGCACACGAGCCGAGTGAGCATGACGCCCTTGGACAGGCCCGTGGTGCCCGAGGAGTAGGGCAGCGCGGCAAGGTCATCGCCGCTGAGTACGGCCTTCGGGGTCGGGGCAGTGCACGCCAGGAGCTCGTCGAAGCCGGTCTCCCGGACCGGGCCGGCGCACCCCGGGCTGAGCCGAGCACGATGATCTCCTCCACCCGGACCTTGCCCTAGGCGACCGCGGCGCGCGCCCGGTCCAGGGAATCGGCGGAGGCGAACAGCAGCCGGGCGCCTGAATCGTGGAGTTGGTGGGCCAGTTCGGCCGGCGTGTAGAGCGCATTGCCGGTGGGCAGACGGCGCCGGCGCTCAGCACACCGTGGAAGACCGCGGGGTAGTCCCGGCAGTTGGGAGAGAAGTCGACGGCCACGTCGTGGCGGCCCGGACCGCGCTCGGCCACACCAACCACGAACCGGCCCATTGCGGCGGTCAACTGACCGTAGGTGCAGCCACGACGGGAGGTGTCGATGACGGCAGGGCGGTCGGCGTCGTCGGTGCCGAGTTCGGCGAAGAGGAACTCCGGCAGGCAGGCCTCCGGGATGGCGATGTCCGGGTAGGGACGGCGGTGATCATCCGCAGTCCTCGGCTCTCGGAAGTCAGCGTGCGGCAGTGGGCGCGGGTCGGGGCTCCTTCGGCAGGCCGAGCACCAGCTCCCCGACGATGCCGCGTTGGATCTGGGAGGAGCCTGCGTAGATCGTGCCGGCGCGGGCGTTGAGGTAGACGCTGGTCCAGGACGCGGACGAGTTCGGCGCGCCGGGGTCGTCGGTGTGGAACCAGTTCGGCGAGGACCGCCCGGTCGGGGTCAACGCGCCCAGGCCGAGGACGTCCACGGCCAGTTCGGTGGCCCGCTGGTGGTACTCGCTCCAGAGCAGCTTGAACGCGGCAGCGGCGGGGCCGGGTTCCTGTCCGGCGATCAGTGTGGCGGCGGTGCGCAGCCCATGGCAGCGCAGTTGCTCGACCTGGACATGGCACCAGGCGATCCGACGGCGGATGTCTGGGTCGCGGTGCAGCCCGCGCTCCCGGACCAGCTCGATCAGCCGGTCCAGCTCGTTGCGGAAGCGGATCGGTGCCTTCAGCGCGGTCGCGCCGCGCTCGAAGCCCAGTAGCGTCATCGCAACCGTCCAGCCGCGGTCGACCTCTCCCACGACCAGGCCGAGTTCGGTTGTCGCGTTGTCGAAGAAGACCTCGTTGAAGTCCGCCTCGCCGGTGAGGTTGCGGATCGGGCGGATGTCGATGCCGGGTTGGTCCAAGGGGACCAGGAGCATGCTGATGCCGCGGTGCGCCGGGGCGTCGGGACTGGTCCGGGCCAGGACGAACGTCCAGTTCGCCTTGTGCGCGCCGGAGGACCACAGCTTCTGCCCGTTCAGTACCCACTGGTCGCCGTGCGGTTCGGCCCGCAGGGAGAGCGAGGCCAGGTCCGAGCCGGCGCCCGGCTCGGAGAAGCCCTGCGCGAAGACGTACTCGCCGGAGACAATCCTCGGCAGAAACCGACGCAACAGGGTCGGGTCGCTCCAGCGCAGCATGGTGTTGCCCAGCATGGTGATGCCGAACTCGTCGTTGTCCGAGCCGTAAGGAATGCCGGCTGCGGTCAGCTCCTCGATGACGACGACCAGTTCCGCCGGTCCGAAGCCGGCGCCGCCGTACTCCCGCGGCCATGCCGGGGCAACCCAGCCGCGCTCGGCGAGCGCGGTCCGCGTCCTCTCCTGGAACGTCCCGCGCTCGATCGGGTCGAGGGCGCCGATGCCCCGCCAGTCCCGCGGGACCAGGTCCGCCACGAATGCCTGCACCGAAGCGCGGAAGCGCTCCGTCGGCTCGCTGCCCTGCGGTTCCACCAAAGCCTCCCGGCGTCTTCGGTAAGCGAATGACCAGAACAGTTGCGTAGATAGACTCACTAGTCAATGCTGAGCGCCGTGGATTTCCCCCGACGTGAAGAGGGCCCCCGATGCGCTTCGCGCCAACCGACGAACAGCTCGAACTGAGCCGAACCGCGGAGCGGTTGCTCGCCGCCCACGCCCGCAGGAACACCCTTCCTCCGCCTTGGGAAGCCATCCCCCAGACCCTCAGCCGTGAGCTGTGGGCCTCACTCGCCGAACTCGGACTGCTCGGCCTGGGTGTGCCCGAGAGACTGGGCGGCTCGGGTGGCGGCGTAGCGGACCTGTGTGTCCTGGCCGAGCGGGTGGGGGCGGCCTTGCCGACCCTCCCGTTCGCCGCCACCGCGACCGTCGCCGCAGTGCTGGCCGAGCACGCCGACAGTCCCGCCACGCGGGCCGCGCTGGCCGGCGTCGTGAGCGGCTCCACCGTCGCCGTACCGGCCTGGGAAACCTTCCCTGCCGACATGGTGCCCGGCCGGCGAGCGGGCTCACTGACGCTGAACGGCTCGGCGGCGCACGGCATGCTGGCAGCGGTGCCGTTCGGCCTCGACGCCGAACTGCTGCTGGCTTTCGCCGACGAGGGCAGCGCCCCGGCACGGCCGGTCCTCGTGGAGCTCGCCGAACCGACCACCGCGCGGACCTCCGTGCAGTCGCTGGACGTCACCGAGCCGATGGCGAGCCTACGGCTGACCGGAGCGCCCGCCATACCGCTCGGACCGCTCGGCGCACCTACGGCCGCCCGCCTGCTCACCGTGCTGGCAGCCGAGCTCATCGGCACCGGGCGACGCGCGCTGGAGGGCGCCGTTGAGTATGCCGGGCAGCGGCGGCAGTTCGGGCGGCCGATCGGATCGTTCCAGGCCATCAAGCACGTACTCGCCGACCGGTCCGTCCAGCTCGACGCCGCCTGGATGCTCGTCCGGGAGGCGGCCCACGCCCTCGACGGCAAGCGTGCTGACGCCGACGTGGCGGCTCGTACCGCGCTCGCGGCGGCGGCCGACGCGGTCGAGGCAGTGACGGCCGACGCCCTGCAGACCCATGGTGGCATCGGTTTCACCTGGGAGCACCGGTCCCACGTACTGCTCAGGCGCGCCCGAGCGCGGCGCTCACTACTCGGCCCACCGGCCCACCGGCTCGACGTACTCGCCGACCGCCTGCTCGGATCGACGCATCGGTCCTGACATCGGCCTTACGGGCTGTCACATCGCGGCGGGCGGCCCGCGGCTACGCGGTTCGCGGCAGTTGCCCGCCGGCGCCGCAGCTGACGACCTGACACAAAGTCCATCTACACAACGTGACTGTTCAGATCCCTACTCTACGGGGATCTTCACTACCGAATGAGGAGGCCGCCGGGCCATGGAATGGACGGGCGCGCGCTACGCGGACAAGCCGACGGTCGAGGTGCCGATCTGGATCGCCGCCCCGCCGGAACGGGTATGGGGGCTGGTGACCGACATCGAGCTGATGCCGAGCCTGAGCGCGGAGTTGCAGTCGGTGGAGTGGCTGGACGGGGCGACACGGCCCGCGCCGGGGGTCCGCTTCGTGGGCCGGAGCAGCCACGAGGCGCTGGGCGAGTGGGCCACCACCTCCCACGTGGTGGAGTACGAGCCGCCCAGGGTGTTCGCCTGGGCGGTTGAGGACCCCGAGCAACCTTCGGCGATCTGGCGATTCACCCTCGACCCCGAGGACGGCGGGACGCTGCTGCGGCAGTGGATGCAGCTGGGACCGGGCCGCTCAGGTCTTTCGTTTGCCATTGACCGCATGCCGGAGAAGGAACAGAAGATCGTCTTCGTGCGGATGCGGGAGTTCGAGACCAACATCGGCGTCACTCTCACGGCGATCAAGAAGCTTGCGGAGAAGTCCGGAAAGGCGAGTGTGTGATGCGTACGTCGACCACGATCGAGGCATCCGGGGGCAGCTGGCCCGAGACGGTGGACTTCGTCATCGAGGCGGAGAAGCTGGGCCTGGACATCTGCTGGGTGGCGGAGGCGTGGGGTTCCGAGGCACCGTCGCCGCTGGGGTATCTCGCCGCCCGGACGGAGCGCATGCTGCTCGGCTCCGGGATCATCCAGCTCGCCACCCGCACGCCGATGGCCATCGCCCGAGCGGCGATCACCCTGTCGCAGATTTCCCAGGGGCGCTTCCTCCTGGGACTCGGCCCATCCGGCCCGCAGGTGATCGAAGGACTGCACGGCGTACCCTTCGACCGGCCGTTGTCACGGATGCGGGAAACCGTCGAGATCGTGCGGCAGGCCGCGGCGGGCGAGAAGGTCCTCTACACCGGGCGGGAGTTCCAGATCCCGCTGCCGGGTGGGGACGCCAAGCCCATGCGCCTGTCCATGCGCGCCGAGCACGACATCCCGATCTACCTGGCGACCCTCTCGCCCAGGATGCTGCAACTGACCGGTGAGATCGCCGACGGCTGGCTCGGCACCAGCTTCGTGCCCGAGGGCGCCAAACAGGCCTACTTCGACCACCTGGACGCGGGCCTCACCGCCTCCGGCCGCTCACGCGCGGACCTCGACATCTGCCAGGGCGCCGAGGTGGCCTTCGCCGAGGACGAGGACGCACTGGGGACGATGGTGGCCGGCCGGAAGAAGGAACTTGCCTTCAGCCTGGGCGGCATGGGCTCCGCGAGCACCAACTTCTACAACAACGCCTACAGCCGCCAGGGCTGGGCCGACGTCGCCGCCGAGGTCCGCGAGCGCTGGCAGGCCGGCGACCGGGACGGCGCAACCGAACTCGTCACCGACGAGATGGTGCTGGGCACCACGCTCATCGGCACCGAGGACATGGTGCGGGACCGACTGCGGGTGTGGCGCGACGCCGGCGTCGACACCGTTCGCTTCTACCCCGCCGGCGAGACGCTGGACGCCCGGCTCACCACGCTGGGCCGGGCCCTCGACCTGGTCCGCGCCATGGAACGCGAGCCGGGCCGGTAGAACGCAGTGCTGCTCGCAGTGCCGTACGACGGTCATGGGGAGCCCGGTCGCGTCGCTGCGTGCCCAACCGACGGACAAGGCGGTACTCAGCTGCGTGACCCCGCTCGGCTTCGACAAGCGGGGTCACGACAGCCTGACCGTCGGCCGATGGAAGCGTCGCCATCGATGTGGCGCTCGATCACCGTTGCGTGTCGCCGCGGTGGCGACCACGCCTGCGGCTACTCACCGCCCGGCCTGCGAATCCACGGTCTGAAATGCCGAGTCCTATGGTGAGACCTATATGCTGAGGCCATGAGGCGGACCTCTTTCGCGAACTGGCCGTGCTCGGTCGCGCGGACCATGGACATGCTCGGGGACTGGTGGACGCCGCTGGTCCTGCGGGAGGCCTTCTACGGGATCAAGCGGTTCGACGCGTTCCAGCAGGAGCTCGGCATCGCTCGCAACACCTTGACCGACCGTCTCCGTCGCCTGGTCGATGAGGGCCTCATGGAGAAGAAGGCCTACCAGCACGAGCCGGTGCGCTACGACTACGTGCTCACGGAGAAGGGGCGCGACTTCTTCGGCGTGCTGGCTGCCATGAACACCTGGGGCAACCGCTGGCTCAGCGGCGAGCAGGGACCGCCGGTGGTCTTCCACCACGACCGCTGCGGTCACCAGAGCGACGCCGAGGTCGTTTGCGCCTCGTGCAAGGAACCGATGACAGCCGACGACACCCACCCGCGCCTCGGCCCTGGTTATCCCCAGCACCTCGCCGAGCGCCCGGACATCCAGAGTCGCTTCACCGCCTGATCAGCACGGCTGCGCCGTCGGCGGCGGTCAGGCCCCATCACTTCTGGCGGCCGACCCACTCCGACAGACAGCGGCACGTCACTTCGGGGCTCGGCGGCCACTCTGCCGGGTCCTTGCCGGCCTTGCTGCGGTTCGATGCGGCGTCACCGGGACTGCCCACCCCGCACGGCCACGCCGGTCACCGACGGCGGGCCGCCGCCGACCGGAGACACCTCAGCCCTGGCCTGAGCCTGGCTGCGCTGAGGTCGTGCGTGGTCGCCGAGGCGTAGATCTTCTGTGCCGTGCCGCAAGGCTGACGCGGAGGGATCGCCAGGCAAATTGGCACGAGAACACCAAATCGGTCAGAAAAGTGGTATCCCGCGCCCAGTGGCCACGCCTCCGCTGCGACCTAGCGTCGTACGTACGGACGCCATCGGATCCTCGATCGAGATCGATCTGGAGGAGCGGAACATGAAGCCGACACAGAGCTCAGCGGTCGGCCCGGGCCAGACCGTGCCGAACGGCGCCTCCCCTAGCGGCAACGGAAAGTTGTCCGGGGTGGAGCCGCCGGTACTGGGCGGACCGGAGCACTCCGACTACTACCTGCTGGACAACCTGATCACCGATGAGCAACGGGCCCTTCGGAAGAAGGTCCGCGAGTTCATGGACCAGGAGGTCACCCCGATCATCAACCCGTATTGGGAGCGGGCGGAGTTCCCCTTCGAGCTGGTGCCCAAGCTGGCGCAGCTGAACATCGCGGGCTTTCAGATCGCCGGCCACGGCTGCCCCGGGATGAGCAACCTGACGGCCGGGCTGGTGATCCTCGAACTGGCCCGGGGCGATCTGAGCATGTCGACGTTCATGGGGGTCCACTCGGCCCTGGCCATGACGTCGATCGGACTGCTCGGCTCCGAGGAGCAGAAGGAGCGCTTCCTGCCGCCGATGGCACGTCTGGAGAAGATCGGCGCCTTCGGCCTGACCGAGCCCGCGCACGGCACGGACGTGGTCAAACTGGAGGCGACCGCGCGCCGGGACGGTGATTCCTACGTCCTCAACGGCTACAAGAGGTGGATCGGCAACGCATCCTTCGCCGACTACGTGATCATCTGGGCCCGCGGCGACGACGGGCACGTGGGCGGCTACGTGGTCGAAAAGGGCACGACCGGCTTCGACGCCCAGGTCATCAAGGGCAAGACGGCTCTGCGCTGTGTCCAGAACGCGCAGATCTCCCTCACCGACGTCCGGGTGCCCGCCGAGAACCGGCTGGCGAACGTGAATACCTTCCGCGACACCGAGAAAGTCCTGCTGGCCTCCCGCTTCTGCGTCGCCTGGGAGTCGATCGGCGCCGCCGTCGCGGGCTACGAGACGGCTCTGGCCTACGCAAAGCAGCGCAAGCAGTTCGGGATGCCGCTGGCCGCCTTCCAGCTCGTCCAGTACCGACTCTCCCGGATGCTGGCGGACATCACCGACATGCTGTGCATGCAGTTCCGGCTCAGCCAGCTCCTGGACGAGGGCGAGTACTCGATGCCCCGGGTCGCG
Source organism: Streptomyces diastatochromogenes (assembly GCA_001550305.1). Taxonomy (GTDB): domain Bacteria; phylum Actinomycetota; class Actinomycetes; order Streptomycetales; family Streptomycetaceae; genus Streptomyces; species Streptomyces mirabilis_D. The sequence continues at coordinate 9,877 of LRTP01000290.1, read as the reverse complement.
CTGGCCAAGATGCACTACACCGAACGGGCCCGGGCCATCCTCGCCGACGCCCGCGACATGCTCGGCGGCAACGGCATCCTGCTCGACTACCACGTCGCCCGGCACCTGTGCGACATCGAGGCGATCGACACGTACGAGGGCACCGACACCGTGCAGGCGCTGATCGTCGGCCGCGACATCACCGGCTACAACGCCTTCGTGCCCATGGCGCCGAGCCACTGACCCCGGTGTGTATCGCGGCGCCCCGTGCCGGCGGGTCGACCCCGGCGCCGTGTGCGACCCCCCGCTGAGGACAGGGAGTAGTCATGAGCAGCACACCCCTCTTGGAGGGACTGCACGTCGTCGATCTCGCCAGTTTCATTGCCGGGCCCGCCGCGGCCACCGTCCTCGGTGACTTCGGCGCCGACGTCGTCAAGGTGGAACCACCGCACATGGGCGACGCGTACCGTTCACTCAGCCGCATCCCTCCCAACCCCCAGGTCGAAGGGGTCAACTACCCCTGGCAGCTGGACAACCGCAACAAGCGCAGCATCGCGCTCAACCTCAAGTCGCCCAGCGCCCGGCCCGTACTCGAGAGTCTGGTGCGGTGGGCCGATGTGCTGGTGACGAACTTCCCGCCGCGGACGCGCGAAAAGCTGGGCCTGGAATACGACGCTCTGGCCCCCCTCAATCGGACGCGCATCTGCCCGGCTTCGACGTGACGGCGTACTGGGCGCGCAGCGGCCTGATGGACCTCACGCGCCAAAGGGACGTGGCGCCGGCCACGAACGCGTTCGGATCGGGCGATCACTCCACGGCGATCACCCTGTTCGCCGGGATCATGACCGCGCTGTACCGGCGGGAGAAGACCGGCCAGGGCGCACGCGTCACGGCCTCGCTGCTCGCCGAAGGCGCCTGGGCGGCGAGCATGTGGCTGCAAGCCGTACTGGTCGGGGCGAAGCCCCCGCGCCCCATCGACCGGTCCGACCCGCCCAACGCACTCGTGAACATGTACCGCACGGCGGACGACCGCTGGATCGTCCTCGGCTTCGCCAACGAGGACAAGCAGGTCCCGCCCTTCCTCAAGGCCATCGGTCATCCCGAGGCGGCGGAGAACCCGCGCTACGCCGACACCCCGAGCCGCCGCGCCCACGCCGCCGAGATCGTCGGCCTGCTGGACAAGACATTCGCAACTCGCTCCCTGGCCGAGTGGCGCGAGCTGCTCGACGCCGCGGGCCTCACGTACGGGGTCGTCCAGACGCTCGAGGAGTGCGCCCAGGACCCCCAGCTCCTCGCCAACCAGGTGTTCGTGCCGATCGACGACGGCAGTGACGACCCGCACCTGACCGTCGACAGCCCCGTCCGGCTGGACCAGGAACAGAAGGTCCGTCCGGGCCCGGCCCCCGACCTGGGCGAACACACCGAGTCCGTGCTCCGCGACCTCGGCTTCGACACCGCCGGAATCGAGGAGCTGCGCAAGGCCGAAGCAGTCGCCTGAAGCCGCGGCTCAGCAACGCGACGGAAGAAGGGAAACATCATCATGACTACGGCCAACGACACGCCGACCGTACGAACTGAGGAGACCGACGGCATCTTCGTGATCACGATCGACCGGCCGCAGGCTCGCAACTCCATCGACGGGACCACCGCCAGGGCCCTGGCGGCTGCCGTCGATCACCTGGAATCCCGAGACGACCTCCTGGTCGGCATCCTCACCGGTGCCGGCGGCGTCTTCAGCGCCGGTATGGACCTCAAGGCCTTCGCGGCCGGAGAGAAGCCCATCGTCGAAGGACGGGGTTTCGCCGGCATCACCCGCGCCCGGATCAAGACCCCGCTCATCGCCGCCGTCGAGGGCTACGCGCTGGGCGGCGGGACCGAGATGGCGCTCGCCTGCGACATGATCGTGGCCGCGCGGAACGCCACTTTCGGTCAGACCGAGGTCCACTACGGCATCGTGCCACCCGAAGGGGGCATGGTTCGCCTGCCCGAGCGCATCCCGCGCAACATCGCCCTGGAGCTCCTGCTGACCGGCGAGCCTCTGCCCGCCGAACGCGCCGAGCGGTTGGGCCTGGTCAACCACCTCACGGAACCGGGCCAGGCCCTGCAGCGGGCCCTGGAACTGGCCACCAGCATCGCGCACAACGCGCCCCTGGCCGTGGCTGCCATCAAACGCGTCGTCAATGAGCGTCGAGCGTTCGGCGACGAGGACGCGTTTGTCGAGCAGGACCGGATCGTCGCACCGGTCATGGCGTCCCACGACGCGCAGGAGGGCGCCCACGCCTTCGCCGAGAGGCGCTCACCTCACTGGCAGGGCCGCTGACACCAACCCCGGCTCCGTCATTGCGACGGCCGACACACCGGTGCATTTCATGGGGGGGGCTGACGCGAGGGAGCGTTCGAACCGAGGTACTCAAGGGGCTGCGCGGCCGAAAGACCCAGAAAGTCGAAGAGAGGAGCCGGCATGAACCTCGCATCCGCCTTGGTGAGCAGCGCCCGGACCCATCCGGATCGCGCCGCGCTCCGTCTCGAGGACGCCGTCGTGTCCTATCGCACGCTCGACCAGGGCAGCGCCCACATGGCCGGACTGCTTCACCACCGTGGCGTGAAGCCCGGGGACCGAGTAGCGATCATGCTGCCCAACGTCCCCGAGTTCGCCGTCGCGTACTTCGGCGTCCTCCGGGCCGGCGGCATCGTCGTCCCGATGAACCCCCTGCTCAAGTCCCGCGAGGTCGCCTACTACCTCGGCGACTCGGGCGCCCGGCTCCTGTTCGCCTGGCACGCCTTCGACGACGAGGCACGGGCCGGTGCGCGGCAGGCCGAGGCCGAGGTGGTCGTCGTCAGCCCCGGCACATTCGATTCCCTGCTCACGACCGCCCCGTCCGTAGAGGACCTGGCCGACCGGCACGAGGACGACACCGCGGTGATTCTCTACACCTCGGGAACGACCGGTCAGCCGAAGGGCGCCGAACTGACCCACGCCAACCTCACCCGCAACCGCGACATCGTGGCCGGCGAACTGCTCCAGCTCACCGCCGACGACGTGATCTTCGGTGGGCTGCCCCTGTTCCACGCGTTCGGACAGACCTGCACCCTCAACGCCGCCGTCGCCTCCGGCGCGTGCCTCACGTTGCTGCCGCGCTTCGACGCCGGGAAGGCACTGGGAATCCTCGGCGAGCACGGGGTGACCGTCTTCGCCGGGGTGCCGACGGTGTTCGGCAGGCTGGTGCGGGAGCCCGACCAAGACGCGTACCCCGTCTCCCGGCTGCGTGTGTCCCTCACCGGCGGCGCGGTGATGCCGGTCCAGGTGCTGCACGACTTCCAGGCCGCGTTCGACTGCGTCGTGCTCGAAGGGTACGGGCTGTCGGAGACCTCGCCCGTCGCCTCGTTCAACACCTTGCAGGCCGGACCCAAGCCCGGTTCGGTCGGCACCCCGATCCGGGGCGTCGAGATGCGGGTGGTCGCGGGCGACAGGGAGGTACCGCTCGGGGAGAGCGGCGAGATCGCGATCCGCGGGCACAACGTGATGAAGCGGTATTGGCAACGCCCCGAGGAGACCGCCGCCGCAATCCGGGACGGTTGGTTGTACACCGGCGACATCGGCCGGGTCGACCAGGACGGGTACTTCTGGATCATCGGACGGACGAAGGACGTGATCATTCGGGGCGGCTACAACGTGTATCCCCGCGAGGTCGAAGATGTGTTGTACGAGCATCCGGAGGTCGCCGACGCCGCGGTCATCGGCCTCCCCAGCTCCGATCTCGGTGAGGAGATCGGTGCCGCGGTCGTTCTCAAGCCGGGCGCCCGAACCACGGCCGAGGAACTGCGTGAGTACGTCAAGCATCAGGTCGCCGCATACAAATATCCGCGGAAGGTATGGATCACGGACACGCTGCCGAAGGGACCGACCGGCAAGATCCTCAAGCGGCAGATCGTCCCGCCGCCCGAGCTGGACAGGCGATGAGGCGACTGGGTCGGGGCGGGTGAGCAAGGCGAACCTGCGACTGGGCACGGCGTCCGGCCCGGGGCGGACCCGGTCAGGGCGATCGCCGGAACCCGCCCACGACTGCCGTAGCGCTTCCCATCTTTGGGTGACGCACCCGCCGATCTTGAGGGAGACGCACCCGCCGTACGCCGTGCGTGCCCACAAGGGCAGCTACTCGCCGGCGGCCTTCGGCTCGCTCATCCGGCGGGCGGCCTCGACGACTGCCGAGCGGTGCAGGGCCAGCCGCTGGGGCGACCAGGACTGACTGACCTCCTCGGGACCGACGTCCTCCGCGGCCCAGAACCACGCCTGGGCCGCGGCGAGAACCATGGTCAGGAGATCGGCGGGCTCCATCCCCTGGGCGAGCTCGCCACGCTGCTGCGCGTCGGCCACTTCGATGGCCTTGCGCTGGAAGGCGCCCGGTTCGAGTCCGGTGGCGGAGGGGCGCTCCAGCAGTTTCCACAGGCGCAGGCGCATCAGGTCCGGCCGGGCGACGAGGTGGTCGAAGATCGCGCCGGCGTATCCGGGCAGGTCCTCGACGTCGAACGGCACCGACTCCGCTCCCGCCGTCATCGCCCGTCGCAACACCTCGTCGAACAACTGCTCCTTGTTGCCGAAGTAGGCGTAGATCAGCCGCTTGTTCGCCCCCGCGGCCTCCGCGATGCGGTCGACCCGGGCACCGGCGATGCCGTAGGCGGCGAATTCGGTGAAGGCGGCGTCGAGCAGCCGGGCCTTGGTGGCAGAGGAGTCCCGTGGCATACGTGCCACCCTAGCAAGTAACTATCTAGTTATTGACACTGGCGACCCGCGGGTCTACGGTCAAGTATCTATCCAGTTAGTTACGGAAGGAACCCTCATGGAACACCGCGCACTGGGCAGCCAGGGCCTGACCGTCGGAGCCCAAGGCCTCGGCTGCATGGGTATGAGCGCGTTCTACGGCGCCACCGACGAGACCGAGTCGCTGGCCACCATCGACCGCGCGCTGGAACTCGGCGTCACCCTGCTGGACACCGCCGAGAGCTACGGCCCCTTCGTCAACGAGCAGCTCCTCGGCAAGGCGCTGGCAGGACGCCGGGAAGTCGCCGTGGTCGCCACCAAGACGGGCGTCGAGATCACCGACGACGGCCGCGCACTCGGCCTCAACGGTCGGCCCGAGTACGTTCGCCGGGCCCTCGAACGCTCGCTGCGGCACCTGGGCACCGACCACGTCGACCTGTACTACCTGCACCGCATCGACCCCAACGTGCCCATCGAGGAGACTGTCGGGTCACTGGCCGAACTGGTCGCCGAGGGCAAGGTCGGCCACATCGGCCTGAGCGAGGCCTCCGCACAGACCATCCGGCGTGCCCACGCCGTCCACCCGCTCACCGCCGTCCAGACCGAGTACTCGCTCTTCGAGCGCGGCATCGAACAGGACGGGGTGCGCGACACGCTGCAGGAGCTGGGAATCGGCCTGGTCGCCTACTCCCCGCTGGGGCGCGGCTTCCTGTCCGGCGCGATCACCAGCCCCGATGACTTCGCCGAAGACGACTGGCGCCGGACCGACCCCCGGTTCCAGGGCGAGAACTTCGACCGCAACCTGGACGTCGTCCGCGAGGTCCGCCGCATCGCCTCCGACAAGGACGTCACGCCCTCCCAGCTGGCCCTCGCCTGGGTCCAGCACCAGGGCGCGATCGCCATTCCCGGCACCAAGCGGCGCCGCTACCTGGAGGAGAACATCGCCGCGACCGAGGTCACGCTCACCGCGGACGACCTGGCCGCGATCGAGGCGGTCGCCCCGCACGGCGTGGTCACCGGCGACCGCTACGCACCCGAGCTGATGGGGACGCTCAACGGCTGAGAGCCGGCCTGCGCCTCACAAGATCCCATCGCGGGTCCTGAAGACCCCCGCCCCCGCCCCCACACACAGCCCCAAGCCCTCGCGACTCGAAAGGCCCCCCATGCCCCAGCCGGCCATAAGGTCCCGGATCACCATCGGCGGAACGACGATCACCTATCTCCCCGACGGTTTCGGCGCGCACAATCCAGACGTCCTGTTCCCGGGCGTGGACTGGACGACGCGCCCCGGGTTCCTCGAAGACGGGCAGCTCATCCTCTCGTTCGGCTCCTTCCTGATATGCGCCGGAGACCAGCGGATCCTCGTGGATCTGGCCGTAGGGAAGATCGACGTGGATGTGCCGGGCGTCGCTCAGCTCAAGGGCGGTTCGCTGCTGCGGAACCTCGCCGAGGAAGGACTCTCCGCCGACGACATCGACACGGTGGTGTTCACCCATCTGCACCTCGATCACGTCGGCTGGACCAGCGATGTCGCGCCGCTCCCGAACGCGCCCACGACGGACTCACCCACGGGCCTCACCTTCGCCCGGGCACGCCATCTCATGTCGGAAGACGAGTGGCGGTACTGGTCGACGAGGGCGGCGACCATGGGCGGACCGGACGCCGAGGCAGTGCTCAAGCCGCTCGACGGCGTCGTCGAGTTCGTCAGGAGCGGCGACAGCATCGCGCCCGGGGTGACCGTCGAAGCGACCCCCGGGCACACACCCGGACATCTCGCGATCGTCGTACGGGATCCGTCGGGCGGCAGCACCGAATCCGCCTGCATCGTGGGAGACATCCTGCACTCCCCGGCTCAGGTCGGGGACCCCGATCTGGTGTTCTCCTCCGACGTCGCTCCGGACCAGGCCCGAGCGGTGCGCGACCGTGTGCTCCAGCGGCCGGACACCGTGATCGCCGCCGGGCACTTCACGGACGACGTGTTCGGCCGTGTCACTTCGGTGGGCGACGTGCACGCCTGGGCTCCCGTCGGCAAGGCGCCGAACACGACCGGCAACTGAGCCGCACCCATCGCGGCCCCCGGTTCTCTCACCTCACTCAAGTAACCCAACTCACTCACATCAGGAGACTCACCTCATGTCCGTGCCTCAGACGCCCCACCTGTTCGGGGCGAGCACCACCGCCGCCGAGACAATCGACGGCGTCGACCTGCACGGCCGCCGGGCCGTGGTGACCGGAGCCAGTTCCGGAATCGGGGTGGAGACGGCCCGGGCGCTCGCCTCGGCGGGCGCCGACGTCACCCTGGCCGTACGGGACACCGACGCGGGTGCCCGTGTAGTGGCGCGCCTGGAGGCTGAACTTCCCTCCACGTCGGGGAAGTTGGCAGTGGGCCGGCTCGACCTGGCCGACCGGTCGACGGTCGCCGCGTTCGTGGCCGACTGGACGGGCCCGTTGCACATCCTGGTCAACAACGCCGGAGTGATGGCCCCGCCGCAGCTCATCCGCACGCCTGACGGCCGGGAATTGCAGTTCTCCGTCAATCACCTGGGCCACTTCGCGCTCGCCGTCGGCCTCCACCCGGCCCTCGCGGCGGCGGACGGCGCCCGGATCGTCTCGGTCGCCTCGATCGGCCACCTCTTCTCCCCCGTCGTCTTCGACGACCTCGACTACCGCTTCCGGCCGTACGACCCCTGGACCTCCTACGGACAGTCGAAGACCGCCAACGTCCTGTTCGCCGTCGGTGCCGCCGAGCGATGGGCCGACGACGGCATCACCGCCAACGCCCTGATGCCGGGCAACATCGCCGACACGTCCCTGGCCCGGCACATGGACATGCAGCAGGTGGCCGACTTCATCGCCTCGGGCGAACTCGCGCTGCCACCGCAGAAGACCGTGGAGCAGGGCGCCGCGACCTCGGTGCTGTTGGCCGCCTCACCGTCGGTGCAGGGCATCACCGGCCGCTACTTCGAGGACTGTGCGCAGTCCGAACCGGTCGCCGAGCGAGCCGGTGCCGTCGCCGGCGTCGCGCCGTACGCCCTGGACCCGGAGAACGCCGCCCGGCTGTGGTCCGTGTCCGAAGCCCTGGTCCGCTAGAGCTCTACGCTGCCGACATGACCTCACGACACCAGCAGTGGACCCGACTGCGCCGTCAACTGTGGCAGCCTCCGCGCGCCCATGGCGAGCAGCCGCGCGAGCGCGTGGTCGGCCCGCTGGAACTGTTCTACGACCTGGTCGTGGTGGTGCTGGTCGCCCAGGCCGCCCACCACCTGGCCGGGGACCTCGACTGGCACGGTCTGGGTCTGTTCGCCGCGGTGTTCGCGCTGGTGTGGATCGCCTGGTTCAACGGCACCCTCCACCACGAACTGCACGGCCACGAGGATGCCCGCGGCCGGAGCGTGTTCCTGCTGCAGATCCTCGTACTCGTCCCGTTGGGCGCGTTCATCCCCGAGGCAGGCGGCGCACGCGGGGTCGCGTTCGCCGTGACCGCGGGGGTGCTGTTCGCGGTGCTGGCGGTGCTGTGGCTGCTCGCCGCACGCGGTGACAGCCCCGAATTCCGCCGCCCCAGCAGGTTGTTCGTGACCGGGACGGCAGCCTGCGCCGTCGTCCTGGCCGCGAGCGCCGCCCTCCCCGCGGACGTCCGCGTACTGACGTGGGGTCTTCTGGCCGTCGCGTACCTGATGGGGTTCGCGGTCATGATCGGTTCGGCCACTCCGGTGCAGGCGGTCGCGCTCAGCGTGACCGACGCACTCACCGAACGGTTCGGGCTGTTCATCATCATCGTGCTCGGCGAGACCGTGACCGGCGTCGTCGACGGACTGGCCCACGAGCCGACCAACGCGCTCACCCTCGCCGTCGGGCTCGTCGCCGTCGTCATCGGCTTCGGTGCTTGGTGGACGTATTTCGACTTCGCCGGGCACCGGCGGCCGAGGCCCACACGTGCGAGCACCGTGCAGTGGATGCTGGTTCACATGCCGCTCACGGCGGCGGTGGCCGCCATGGGCGCCGCGATGGTCGGTCTCGTCGAGCACGCCCACGACAGTCGGGCTCCCACCGCCACGGCCTGGGTGCTCTGCGGGGGTGCGGCCGTCGTGCTCTGCGCGACGATGGTGCTCGCGGCCTCCCTGCGCGTCTGGCACCTGGACCGCGGGCTCTACCGGCCGCTGGCCCGCACCTGCGTCGTCGTGGCCGTCATGTGTGTGGGAGTCGGTGCGGCACGCCCGGCTCCCCTCGTTCTGGGCCTCGCGCTCGTCGTCCTCCTCGGTGTCCCCTGGGGACTCGCCGTGGCATACCGCCTGTCCCACGAAGGGGAATCCGCCGCCGAGGAAGTGTCGGCGGCGGAGCATCAGGACGACAACCGGCGCTGAGCCTGCACGCGAAGCACTCCGGACGGTCCTGTCCGGAGGGATCAGTCGATGACGGCGTCCCGCCAGGTCTCCTCGTCGGCGTCCAGGAGAGCCGCGACGAGGGCGGGGGCCGGCAGCGGGCCGTGGTCGGCGGCGACTCTCAGGGCCGAGGCCGCGGTCAGATGGCCCAGCCGCAGGGCGCGGTCCACGGGCAGTTGCCGTAGCAGGCCGCTGAGGAATCCGGCGGCGAAGGCGTCTCCGGCGCCGACCGGCTCGGTGACGCGCACGGTCAGGGCGGGCACGCTGTGGGCAGCGGTCCCCACGAAGGCGGTGGCGGCGCGGTCCCCGTCCTTCACGACGAGGACGCGCGGGCCGGACAGGAGTTCGCGGACCCGTTCGGCGTCGGTGATCCCGTCCCCCCACAGGGCTTGGGCCTCGTCGAGGCCGACGAGCACGATGTCGGCCCGGTCTGCGAGCCGCCGCAGCACGTCGGCGGCGGAGCGGCCGTCCCACAGCGCGGGGCGGTGGTTGACGTCGAAGCTGACGGGCCACGGGCGGTCGGGGCGCAGCGCGTGTTCGACGAGGGCGCGGCAGCCGGGCGACAGGGCGGGGGTGATGCCGCTGAGGTGGACGAGCGCGGCGCCCGTCACCGCCGGGTCGTCGAGCACGTCGGGGGTGAGGGCCGAGGCGGCGGATCCGGCGCGGTGGTAGTGGACGCGGGTGCCGTGCCCGGCCGGGCACGGGTCCTTGAGCAGCAGTCCGGTGGGCCGCCGCGGGTCGGTGCGGACGCCGCTCACGT
>LRTP01000029.1 GCA_001550305.1 Streptomyces diastatochromogenes | reverse complement strand
CTCCGCCGGCGTCGGCCCACCGATGAGGCCGCGCCCGGCGGGGAGGGACCTGGGCGCACGCCTGAGGCGGCGAGCGAAAGGGCACGTGCCCGCCGCAAGGGCGGTCGGCGGGTTGTGGGGGAGGAGACGTGAGCGGGGCGAGCGGAGCGGATCGACGATTATCGGGTCGGGTGACACCTGAGGTGCCCCGGGCACCGGATATCACCCCACTCGACGCGACGGCACACCCCAGCCCGCGCGGCACGGGCGGACGGCGTGCGGCGGCACGCCCCAACCCGCGCGGCACGGGCGCACGGCGCGCGCCCGCGATCTCCAAGCCCGAACCCTTGGCCCCCACCGCATCCGTACCAGCCGTCCGCGGTATGCCCGGCCGACCATCCCACCGCCATTTGGTCTGCTGCCCGGCCCAGGGCGTGACCTCGGACGGGGCCGTTCCGTTCACCTGTGCGGCGGTACCCGTGGCTGGGCCGCGCCGCCGAACGCCCTCGCCCCTCCGGAGCCCCCCACCCGGCGCCGAGCGTGCCCCAGGCGCACTGACCGAGGAAGCCACATGCCCCTGCCCGTTCCCCCCTCCGATCCCGACGGCGCCCTCCCGCCGGCGCGCAGGCCCGCTCAACCCTTCCTGCGTCGCGCCGGTTCACAGACCCCGTTCGCAGGAGTCGAGAGCACTTTGAGCCCCTTCGCGGGCCCGGGCGGTCCGGCGGCTCGTCACACCCCGCTTCCCGGGCCGCGCCGGACCACGGACCTGCCACCCGTGCACAACGCCCTGATCTGCGTCGCCCTGCCGGGACTGGCGATCTCCACGGACCAGGGGCAGCTGACCGGCCGCGGGCTGGAGGGGTTCTACCGCGCCGGCCGCCGGACGCTGTCCCGCTGCCAGGTGCGAGTGGCGGGGCGCGAACCGCTCGCCGTACAGGCCCGGATGGTCGCCGCATACCGAGCCCGCTTCGTCGGGACGGTGCGCGCCTCCGCCGACGGCGGCCCGGATCCCGACGTGGTCGTGGAGCGGACGCGCGACGCGGACGGCACGGAACGGATCACGCTGCGCAGCGCCTCCCCCCGCGCCCTGCGCGTGCCCGTCGAGGTCGCCCTCGCTACGGATCTCGCGGAGCTCGGCTCCGTCGCCTCGGGCCGAGCCGGGCCCGAACTGCCCGCCAGCGTCCACGACTCGGGCCTGCGATGGTCCTGTGCCACCGGTAGCTCGATCGTCACCGCCGACCCACCGCCCGCCGACGCCTTGGCCTCCGCGGGACTGCTCCGCTGGGAGCTCGAACTGCCACCCGGTGGCACCCGGAGCGTGGAGTTGAGGGTGCGACCGGGCGGTGTGTGGCCGGCCAGAGCTGTCGGTCGCGGCGCCACGAGCCCGCTCTCCGCCGCGCGGGCCACCGGCGACGACCCCAGGGTCCAGGCGCTCATGGACACCTGCGTCGAGGACCTCCGGGCGCTACTGCTGCGCGATGCCGCCCACCCGTCGGACACGCACCTCGCGGCGGGGGCGCCGTGGCGATGCGGCCTGGCGCCGGCCGAGGCACTGGTCGCGGCCCGGATGACACTGCCACTCGGCACCCGACTCGCTGCGGGCACGCTGCGGACCCTCGCCCGCAGCCAAATCGCGGGACCCGGAGCGCAGTCCGGCCTGATCCCCGGCCCGCGCCGGGACGCCGGCCCGCACCTGCCTCCGGGCTGCACGGCCACCGAGGCGACCCTGCTGTTCCCCGTACTGCTCGCGGAGGCCAGGCGCTGGGGACTTCCGGAGCAGGAGACCGAGGAACTGCTGCCCGCGGCCGAGCGGTGCCTCGCATGGCTGCGTACCACCGTCGGTGACGGCGTCTATCTGCCCGACCCGCACCCCGGCGGTCCGTTCCGCTGCGAGACGCAGGCGCACGCCCACCGCGCGGCACTGCTGGGCGCCGATCTGCTCGACACGTACGGCCGGCCGGGCGGCGAGGGACTGGTGCAGTGGGCCCAGGAACTGCGGACCGCGTTCCGCGGGGACTTCTGGGCCGAGGACCGGGGAGGCGGCAGACCGGCGGCCGCCCGGGCCCCGGACGGGCGCCTCGTACCCCACCTCGGTGCGAGCACCGCCCACCTCCTCGACACGGGGCTGCTCGGCTCCGGCGTGTTCGCCCCCGGCCTCCTCGACAAGGCGCAGACCGAGCAGCTCGCACGGCTGCTCGGCGGCCCGGCCATGGACTCAGGCTGGGGGCTGCGCAGCCTGGGTGCCAGGGAGGCGGCGTACAACCCCTTCGGACACCGCGGCGGCGCCGTACGCGTCCAGGAGACCGCGACCGCCGTCACCGGCCTGGTCACCGCCGGCTACGAGAAAGAGGCGAGCGCTCTGCTCCGCGGGCTGCTGGCCGCCGCCGAGACCTTCGGAAACAGGCTGCCCGAGATGTACGCGGGAGAGCAGCGCACGGAAGGCGGCGCCCCGCTCCCGCACCCCGCTGCCTGTCGGCCTGCGGCCACGGCGGCGGCCGCCGGGGTGCTGCTCCTCACCTCCCTCGCGGGCATCCGCCCCGACGCCCCGGCCCGGACGGTGACACTGCGCCCGGTCGGTAGCGCGCCGCTGGGCGAGATCGGACTGACGGGACTGCGGATCGCGGGCGCCGCGTTCTCCGTGCGCGTCAGCAGACTCGGTCTCGCGATGGTGGAGGAGGCGGCCGACGGACTGCAGTTGGGTGTGTGACCTCGCGCGACGCGTCCTCGGACGGCGACCGGCGGCGGCCGGTGGGACCCGTACAGGACGGAAGTGGATCATCAGTGGAAGCGACTGACGAAGGGCGTGTTTATCGTCAGGCAGACGACTATGATCGCGGCATGCCCTACGACCCGTCGGCCTTTCCGCCCTTTGCCGTGACCGTGGACCTGGTCGTGCTGACCGTCCGTCGCCATGCCCTGTGTGCGCTGGCGGTACGGAGGGGGGAACAGCCTTTCCAGGGGCGATGGGCACTCCCGGGCGGCTTCGTACGGCCCGACGAGGACCTGGCACAGGCGGCCGCGCGCGAGCTGGTCGAGGAGACCGGACTGTGCGCCCACGACCCGTCGGCCCCGGCACAGGACAACGGCGCGCACCTGGAACAGCTGGCGACCTACGGCGACCCCAAGCGCGACCCACGGATGAGGGTGGTCAGCGTCGCCCATCTCGCGCTGGCACCCGATCTGCCCGCGCCCAGGGCCGGAGGCGACGCCAACAGCGCACGCTGGGCGCCCGTGGAGGAGTTGCTGCAACAGGGCGGTTACGGCCGCGACGGAGAGCAGGCGGCACCCCTCGCCTTCGACCACGCCCAGATCCTCTCGGACGGGGTGGAACGCGCCCGGTCCAAAATCGAGTACTCGTCGCTGGCCACCGCCTTCTGCCCGTCCGAGTTCACCGTCGGAGAGCTGCGCCGCGTGTACGAGGCTGTGTGGGGGGTGGCACTCGACCCGCGCAACTTCCACCGCAAGGTGACGGGCACTCCGGGGTTCCTCGTGCCCACGGGCGGCACGACCACGCGCCAGGGCGGCCGACCCGCGCAGCTGTTCCGCGCCGGCGGCGCCACGTTGCTCAATCCCCCGATGCTGCGCCCCGAGGTCTGACGAGGGCGGATCGGCTCACGGGGCGCGTCGCGCCGAAAGAGTGGAGAGAGCTGCCTCGGATGAGCCGCAAGGTGCCCGAAAAACCGTAAATGTCACGCTATCTTGCTGTGAGTGATCCAGGCCATCGGATTGACCAGCAACCCCCGCAAGGAGCTTCCCCCCGCCGTCGACGACGTGTCCTTCGAGGCGCGCCCGGGTCGTGTCACAGCGCTCCTCGGAGCCCCGGGCGCGGGCAAGACGACGACGCTGAGGCTCATGCTCGAACTCCAGCGGGGCCGTGGAATCACCTACTTCAGAGGCCGTCCACTGCACCGGATCGCCCATCCCTCGCGTGAGGTCGGTGTGCTCCTGAGCGAGGTGCCGGGCCATCCCGCTCGTACGATCCGCGGACAGCTCGGCATGGTGTGCGCGGCCGTCGGTGTCCCGATTCGGCGCGTCGACGAAGTGATCGAAGTCGTCGGGCTCGTGAGCCTGTGCGACGAACGGCTGGGCACCCTGTCGCGCGGTATGGATCGCCGTCTGGGCCTGGCCTGTGCGCTGCTGTCCGATCCGCACGCCCTCGTCCTCGATGATCCCGCCGGCGGGCTCTCCGTCACCGAAGGTCGTTGGCTGCACGGGATTCTGCGGGCGCACGCGGCCCACGGAGGCACCGTTCTGTTCAGCACGGACGACCCCAAGGAGGCCGCTCGGACGGCCGACCGGGTCATCACGCTGGAGCGAGGCCGGCTAGTCGCCGACCAGGAGGCCGCGGACTTCGCCCGCACCCGACTCCGCCCCCGGGTCGCCGTCCGCAGTCCGCACGCCGCCCGCCTCGGCGCCCTGCTCGCCAAGGAGGCCCGCGCCGCGCAGCGTTCCGTCGAGGTCGTGCGCGAGGACGGAAACCGGCTCTCGGTGTACGGCAGCACCTGCGCCGACATCGGCGAGACCGCCTTCCGGCACGGCATCCTCGTACACCAACTCGCCGACGAGACCGGCGACATGGGGCCACATGCCACGCTCCCCGCCGAGGGCCTCGCCTCCGCGACCGTAGTCACCTCTGCCCTCCTGACCTCTGCCTCCGCGACCTCTGCCTCCGCGACCTCCACCTCCACGGACGATGCCGATGCCCCCATGGACGATGCCTCCACGGAGGACGCCCCCACGACCGACGAACCCGTCACCGCCGTAGCCGCGACCGGGGCGCACACGCCCGACGAACCGGGGCCGACGGCCGAGTCGCGGACCCGTGCGGCCGCTTCGCCGGGCGCGCGGGACCTGCCTCAGCTCCCGCCCCCCATCGCCGTACGCCAGGCACTGAGCCCACTGCGTCCGCTGCGCTACGAACTGCGGCGCGCCACCGGAGTGGGCACCGGCTACATCACCGCGATCACCGTGCTGGTCTCCTCAGCCCTGCTGTCCGTACTCCTGGCCAGAATCGGTCACACACCCCAGCCGCGGCTCCTGGCCGCCTGGCCGCGGGACTGCCCCCTGCCACCCGCGGCGCTCGGGGCGGGACTGCTCGGGGCGCTCGCCTTCGGCGAGGAGTTCCGCCACCCCGCCCTGGCCGCGGACCGCGGCACCGTCCCCCGCCGCCTGGGACTGCTCGCCGCCAAACTCCTCGTCGCCTCGGTCACCGCGCTGGCGCTGGCCGTCCTCACGGTGGGCTGCGACCTCGAAATGCTCTATCTCGTCTACGGACGAGACCTCGCCGGAGTTCCCGCGGACTGGCTTTCCCTGAGCGCGAGTTGGATCGGCCTCACGGTGGGCTGCGCGTGGGCGGGAGTGCTGGCGGCGGGCATCTTCCGGTCCACCACCGCCGGGCTCGCGGCGGTGCTCGCCGTCCCCGTCGTGGTCGTACCACTCGTACAAAAGACCTTGGCGGGTCCGTCCGTGCGGAAAGCGGCCGGGTTTTCCGAGCGACTGCGCGAGCTCCTGCTGATGCAATGGCCGTTCGGGGGAGCGCGCTATATCGCGGCCGGGGCGCGCCTTGTCGCCCAACCCGTCGGCGGTGCCCTGATGTTGTCGCTGACCGCTCTGCTCTGCGCGTATCTGCTCACGACCCTGCGAAGCAGGGTGCGATGACGACCGTCCTTACCCTTCCGTTCCCGCCGTGCGCACAACTCCCCGGAGAACGCCCATTTCTTTCCGATAAGGCGTCAATTGCGACGCGGTGAGCGATCACCCTTTCGTGTGCTTTTCACCAAAGACCTCAAGGGAGTTGGAGACAGCGCCGACAAATGATCCGTGAGTACCCTTGCGCACACCATGATGACCGCCGCCCGCTCCTCAGACTCCGGCCTGGCCGGCCCGGGCGGACTCGACCGCTACCCCTACGCCGAGGGCCCTGGTGCCGAACGCGTCGGCGCCTCCGCGTGGGAGGGCGCGGACCCGGAACTGGGCCGCGTCGGTCGGCGCGCCGCGGGCAGCCGCGGACGCGGACTGCACGGCCAACTCGTTCAGCAGCTGGGTCAGATGATCGTCTCCGGCGACCTGGGCGCGGACCGTCCGCTCGTCCCCGAGGAGATCGGACAACGGTTCGAGGTCTCCCGTACCGTCGTCCGTGAGTCGCTCCGCGTCCTGGAGGCGAAGGGGCTGGTCAGCGCCCGC
This sequence comes from Streptomyces diastatochromogenes, assembly GCA_001550305.1. Taxonomy (GTDB): domain Bacteria; phylum Actinomycetota; class Actinomycetes; order Streptomycetales; family Streptomycetaceae; genus Streptomyces; species Streptomyces mirabilis_D. The sequence continues at coordinate 19,846 of LRTP01000029.1, read as the reverse complement.
CCCAACGTCGGCACGCGCGTGCGTCCCGTCAGTGACTGGAATCTTCTCGACCCGGACATCATCGAATGGCGGGCCTTCGGGCCGCAGCGCGACGACCAGCGGCGCGAGCTGAGCGAGCTGCGCTGGACGATCGAGCCGCTCGCCGCGCGTCTGGCCGCCGGGCACGGGCGCGAGGAGGTCCAGCAGCGTCTCGGAGACATGGTCGAGATCATGGGCCACGCCATGGCGCAGGGTGACTCGCTCACCTTCTCGCGGGCCGACGCGGAGTTCCATTCGCTGCTCATCCAGGTATCAGGCAATCGCATGCTGGAGCACCTTTCCGGGATCGTCTCGGCCGCGCTCCAGGTCTCCGGCGGCCCCGTCACCGGCTGCGACCGACCGAACGAGACCTCCTTGACGCACCACGGCCGGATCGTCGACGCCTTGGCCGAGGCCGACGGCGCGGCGGCCGAGGCGGCCATGCGGCAGTTGCTCGCCGTTCACCCCGAGGTGGAGCGCGTGGTGCCCGCGCCGCGCGAGCACTGATCGCGCCCCGAGGGCGGCGCGGTCGGGGGGCGTGTGCCCTCTCGTGGCATCGCTTGGTCGGCGGAGCATCCCCCGCCGGACCCCGTCGGATCCTTCCGGGATCCGGCGGGATCCGGCGGTGTGATGAAGGTGATCAAGCCATCGGTTGAGGTGATGAACCCATCGGTTTGAGGTGATGAGTCCATCGACTGACCTCCTCTGACCGTGTCTGGCCGCTTTTGGGCACTTACGGGGTGTGACTCGGGCCACGCAGATTGGGCGTAACGCTCTTCGGAACTGCGCGATGACCTAAGAGGTGACAGCCGAGGAGGGAATACGGACGCCGTTTACGGCGCTGTGCATCTTCCCGGCTCCCGCCCGCGCCGTCGACCCATCCCCAAGTCGGCGGTCGTCGGCTCCTGTCCGCAGTGGACGGGGCCGGAAGCCGTTTTCCAACGTTCCGAGAGGTTGTTCGTGTCGGCCAGCACATCCCGTACGCTCCCGCCGGAGATCGCCGAGTCCGTCTCTGTCATGGCGCTCATTGAGCGGGGAAAGGCTGAGGGGCAGATCGCCGGCGATGACGTGCGTCGGGCCTTCGAAGCTGACCAGATTCCGGCCACTCAGTGGAAGAACGTACTGCGCAGCCTCAACCAGATCCTCGAGGAAGAGGGTGTGACGCTGATGGTCAGTGCCGCGGAGCCCAAGCGCACCCGAAAGAGCGTCGCAGCGAAGAGTCCGGCCAAGCGCACCGCCACCAAGACGGTCGCGGCGAAGACGGTGACCACCAAGAAGGCCACCGCCACCACCGCCCCGGCGGTGCCCATGGCCGACGATCCGGCTGAGGACGCGTCCGCCAAGAAGGTCGCCGCCAAGAAGACGGTCGCCAAGAAGGCCGTCGCGAAGAAGACGGTCGCCAAGAAGGCCGTCGCCAAGAAGACCACCGCCAAGAAGGACGACGTCGAGCTGATCGACGACGAGGCGGTCGAGGAGACCCCGGGCAAGCCCGGTGCCGAGGAGCCCGCCGAGGACGGCGCCCAGGGCTTCGTCCTGTCCGACGAGGACGAGGACGACGCGCCCGCGCAGCAGGTCGCCGCGGCCGGCGCCACCGCCGACCCGGTCAAGGACTACCTCAAGCAGATCGGCAAGGTCCCCCTGCTCAACGCCGAGCAGGAGGTCGAGCTCGCCAAGCGCATCGAGGCGGGCCTGTTCGCCGAGGACAAGCTGGCCAACGCCGACAAGCTCGCCCCCAAGCTCAAGCGCGAGCTGGAGATCATCGCCGAGGACGGCCGTCGGGCCAAGAACCACCTCCTGGAGGCCAACCTCCGTCTGGTGGTCTCCCTGGCCAAGCGCTACACCGGCCGCGGCATGCTCTTCCTGGACCTCATCCAGGAGGGCAACCTCGGTCTGATCCGCGCGGTGGAGAAGTTCGACTACACCAAGGGCTACAAGTTCTCCACGTACGCCACCTGGTGGATCCGTCAGGCGATCACCCGCGCCATGGCCGACCAGGCCCGCACCATCCGTATCCCGGTGCACATGGTCGAGGTCATCAACAAGCTCGCGCGCGTGCAGCGGCAGATGCTCCAGGACCTGGGCCGCGAGCCCACCCCGGAGGAGCTGGCGAAGGAACTCGACATGACCCCTGAGAAGGTCATCGAGGTCCAGAAGTACGGCCGCGAGCCCATCTCGCTGCACACCCCGCTGGGCGAGGACGGCGACAGCGAGTTCGGTGATCTCATCGAGGACTCCGAGGCCGTCGTCCCGGCCGACGCGGTCAGCTTCACGCTCCTCCAGGAGCAGCTGCACTCCGTCCTCGACACCCTGTCCGAGCGCGAGGCGGGCGTCGTCTCCATGCGTTTCGGTCTCACCGACGGTCAGCCGAAGACCCTCGACGAGATCGGCAAGGTGTACGGCGTCACGCGTGAGCGGATCCGTCAGATCGAGTCCAAGACGATGTCGAAACTGCGCCACCCGTCGCGTTCGCAGGTGCTGCGCGACTACCTCGACTAGGTCTCGACCGTACTGTCGCCGAGGGCCCGACTCCCGATGGGGAGCCGGGCCCTCGGCGCATGCATGGAGTGCGCGCTGCCGTCCGCTGGATCACTCTGGGTTTTCCATGACCATCCCAGAGTGAGGAACGCGCATGCGCCGTCCTTTCGCCCCAGTACTGGCCCTTGCGGCCGCCGCGGCCCTCATACCGCTGGCATCCCCCGCCCCGGCCGCGACCGACGACATCGTCATCGGGGGCCATCCGGTCGACATCGCCCAGAGTCCGTGGACGGTCGCACTGTCCAGCCGTGACCGGTTCGGAGGAACGCGGGCCGGGCAGTTCTGCGGGGGCGTGGTGATCGGCCCGTCGCAAGTGCTGACCGCGGCCCACTGCCTGAGCCCGCTCGTGCTGGGGGTACCGCCGCAGCAGATGCACGACTTGAAGATCATCGCGGACCGCACCGACCTGCTGTCCGACAAGGGCAAGGAGATCCCGGTACGCGACACCTGGGTCAATCCGCAGTACGACGCCGTCACGAACGCCGGTGACTTCGCCGTGATCACCCTCGCCTCCCCGCTGCCCCAGAGCTCGGTCATCCGTATGGCCCCCTCAGGGGATCCCGCGTACGCACCCGGCACGGCCGCCACGGTCTACGGCTGGGGCGATACGACGGGCACCGGCAACTACGCGCTCGGTCTGCGGTCCGCGGGCGTGAACGTACTGTCCGACTCCGTCTGCGAACGGGCGTACCCGGGGAGTGAGAACGGAACCTATCAAGCCACTTCCATGGTGTGCGCCGGGGCGGCCGCGGGTGGGCGGGACGCCTGCCAGGGGGACAGCGGTGGCCCGCTGGTGGCCCAGGGGCGGCTGATCGGCCTTGTGTCGTGGGGCAGCGGCTGTGGGCAGGCCGGAAGCCCAGGGGTCTACACACGGGTCTCGGACGTCGTCAAGGCGCTCGGCAAGCGCCGCTGAGGGTGTGGGGGGACAGCGGTACGGACCGCAGCGGGTCGCGGATCACGGGGCGCCGGGTGAAGGGAACCAGGTGGCGCGTGGGGGGGGCGGGACTGATTCGCGCCGGTGACGAATGGAGGTGCGCTGGAGCGGTACGGGCCGGTGCCCCGTCAACGTGCGCCGGAGCGGGCCGGTGGCGCGTGAAGGTGCGCGGCAAGGGTGTGAACCGGCGACGCGTTGACGTGCCTCATCCCGGCGCCTGTCGCCTCCGCACGGGGCCGTGAGGCTCCGGGCGGTGGCGCACCGCCGGGAAGCGGTACGCATACGGGCGGCCACCCCGAGTAGCAGGGGTGACCGCCCGTACACCGGCCTATTGCCAGAGCTGGCTCGTCGTCGTTGACGCGAAGTGTCAGTGCTCTTCGTCGTTGGACGTTGCCGGGACCGACGTCAGTCGCTCCGTCTCGTCCTGTATCTCAGCGGCGATCTTCTTGAGTTCCGGCTCAAACTTGCGCCCGTGGTGGGCGCAGAAGAGCAGTTCACCGCCGCTGAGGAGGACGACGCGCAGATATGCCTGGGCGCCGCAACGGTCGCAGCGGTCAGCGGCCGTCAGCGGGCTCGCGGGGGTCAGAACAGTAGTCACGTCGCCTCTTCTCTAGCTCGACGAGCTGTCGTACCAGGGTCAACATCCAACCAGGCCGAAAACGTTCCCGCTCGTGGCTTTTCCTCGAAAAATTCTTCCGGGGCGGCTGTCTGCTGCCGGGTGGCGGCGAATGAGCCGTATTACGTGTCTTTGTGTCTTACGGGTTCGCGCTGTCTGTCAGGGTCAGTCCTCCCCGGCTGGCTTGCCGGTTGTTCATGAGGACGTGCCCGGAGCCTAAATGGTTCATGCCTGGAAGGGAACGTGATATGTACTTCACTCCATCGAGGGATCGAACACCCATGCGAGCCTGGACTAGTCTGAGTTCATGCGAGGGTGGCGTTACAACGGCTCTACCAGGCCTCGGTACCCTCTGAGCGGAGACCGAAGCCGACCCCTTACCCAAAAGGGTCCCATCTGAAATTCAGCGAGGAGCGAACCGCGTGACCGCCGACACGTCCGTGCCGTCCACAGCGTTGCTGACCGGAGCAGACCGGGACGGTTCCAACTACACCGCGCGGCACCTGCTCGTCCTCGAGGGGCTCGAGGCCGTACGCAAGCGCCCCGGCATGTACATCGGCTCGACCGACAGCCGCGGTCTGATGCACTGCCTGTGGGAGATCATCGACAACTCCGTGGACGAGGCCCTCGGGGGCTACTGTGACCACATCGAGGTGATCCTGCACGACGACGCCTCGGTGGAGGTGCGGGACAACGGCCGCGGCATCCCGGTCGACGTGGAGCCCAAGACAGGCATGTCGGGCGTCGAGGTCGTGATGACCAAGCTGCACGCGGGCGGCAAGTTCGGAGGCGGCTCGTACGCTGCCTCCGGCGGTCTGCACGGCGTGGGCGCCTCCGTGGTGAACGCGCTCTCCGCCCGTCTGGACGTCGAGGTGGACCGTGGTGGCCACACCCATGCGGTGAGCTTCCGGCGCGGCACCCCGGGAGCGTTCAAGGCGGACGGTCCCGAGGCCGCCTTCGACGCGAGCAGCGGTCTGCGGAAGCTGAAGCGGATCCCCAAGACCCGCACCGGCACGCGCGTGCGCTACTGGGCCGACCGCCAGATCTTCCTCAAGGACGCCAAGCTCTCCCTGGAGAACCTGCACCAGCGCGCCCGCCAGACCGCGTTCCTCGTGCCCGGCCTGACCATCGTCGTCCGTGACGAATACGGGCTCGGCGAGGGCGGCAGCAAGGGCGAGGAGTCCTTCCGCTTCGACGGCGGCATCAGCGAATTCTGCGAGTACCTGGCCGCCGACAAGCCCGTCTGCGACGTCCTCCGCTTCTCCGGGCAGGGCACCTTCAAGGAGACCGTTCCGGTCCTTGACGACCACGGGCAGATGACGCCCACCGAGGTCACCCGTGAGCTCGGCGTCGACGTGGCGCTGCGCTGGGGCACCGGTTACGACACGAACCTCAAGTCGTTCGTGAACATCATCGCCACGCCCAAGGGCGGCACCCACGTCGCCGGCTTCGAGCAGGCCGTCGCCAAGACGATGAACGAGGTGCTGCGGGCCAAGAAGCTGCTGCGGGTCGCCGAGGACGACATCGTCAAGGACGACGCGCTCGAGGGCCTGACCGCCGTCGTCACCGTGCGCCTCGCGGAGCCGCAGTTCGAGGGGCAGACCAAGGAGGTCCTCGGCACCTCGGCGGCCCGCCGGATCGTGACGAACGTGGTCTCCAACGAACTCAAGGCCTTCCTGACGACCACGAAGCGGGACGCGGCCGCGCAGGCCCGGGTCGTGATGGAGAAGGCCGTGGCTGCCGCGCGTACGCGGATCGCGGCCCGTCAGCACAAGGACGCGCAGCGTCGCAAGACGGCCCTCGAGTCCTCCTCGCTGCCCGCCAAGCTCGCGGACTGCCGTAGCGACGACGTCGAGCGCAGCGAGCTGTTCATCGTCGAGGGAGACTCCGCGCTCGGCACCGCCAAGCTGGCCAGGAACTCCGAGTTCCAGGCGCTGCTGCCGATTCGCGGCAAGATCCTCAACGTCCAGAAGGCGTCCGTCACGGACATGCTCAAGAACGCCGAGTGCGGCGCGATCATCCAGGTCATAGGGGCCGGGTCCGGGCGGACGTTCGACATCGACGCGGCGCGGTACGGGAAGATCATCCTGCTCGTCGACGCCGACGTCGACGGTGCGCACATCCGGATTCTGCTGCTGACGCTCTTCCAGCGGTACATGCGGCCGATGGTCGAGGCGGGGCGGGTGTTCGCGGCGGTGCCGCCACTGCACCGCATCGAGCTGAGCCAGCCCAAGAAGGGCCAGGACAAGTACGTCTACACGTACTCGGACCGTGAGCTGCGCGAGACGCTGCTGGAGCTGCAGCGCAAGAACGTGCGCTACAAGGACTCGATCCAGCGTTACAAGGGTCTTGGCGAGATGGACGCCGATCAGCTGGCGGAGACGACGATGGACCCGCGCCACCGGACGCTGCGGCGGATCAACATCTCCGACCTGGAGGCGTCCGAGCAGGTGTTTGACCTGCTGATGGGGAACGATGTCGCTCCCCGTAAGGAGTTCATCTCCAGCTCTGCGGCGACGCTGGATCGGTCGCGTATCGACGCGTAGGCGCTGCGCCGGCGGTGCCGGGTGGCTGTGGTGGGGCGGGGCCGTGGCGGTGCGTCGAGCCCGTCGCCGCTGGATCGGACGTGGGCCGGGCAAGGGAGCCGCTGCTCGATCCGGGCGTAAGCGACGGGCTTGCGACGCACCGCCACGGCCCCTTCCGTGGGGGCCCGGCTGCGGGTGGGTGGGGCTGGGCGTGCCGTTCTCCGCGCCCGTGAGAAGCGTTGGCGCGCTTCTTTCAGCCCGTCCGGCGTTTGAGGACGAGGCCGTTCAGGCCGGGGGGTCTGGGGGCGCAGCCCCAGGGATGGGACGGGTAGGGGCGGCGGGGGCGAGACACGCGGTGGGGGCGTGGGGACTCCACCCGTGGGTGGAGGGATGGGGCGGGTGCGGATCCACCCGCGATCCACCCCGGCTCCGATCTGCTGAGCTGCCGATTTCCGTAGCGTCGAAGGCGTCGACAGTGCTCGCTGTCGGAACCCGCTCTTCCTCGCCCACGGAGGTCGTGATGTCCGGGCTCGTCAATGCCTTGGTGATCCTTGCCGTTGTTGTGCTGGTCATCGCGCGCCAGTTCCGTACGCGCAGGATCAGTACGGACAGGCGCTGGTGGATCGTGCCCGTCGTCCTGGCCGTGATCGCTCTGCGGGAGCCGGGCCTGATCGACATCCACCATCGGACCGAGGCGATTCTGCTGCTCGGGGCAGAGCTGTTCATCGGGCTGGCCATCGGAGCCGCGTGGGGGTGGACGACACGGATATGGGCGGAGCCGGACGGCTCGGTGTGGAGCAAGAGCACCAAGGCCGGCGCGGCCGTCTGGGGCGTGGGCATAGCCCTGCGGCTGGGACTGTTCGGCATCGGCACCCTGCTGGGCGTCCATCAGGACAGCTCCGCCCTGCTGCTCGCCCTCGCGGCCACTCTGCTGGTCCGCTCCGGGATCCTGGCCTGGCGTTCTCAGTCTCTGTACCCGGCCGTCACGCAGGCCACGGCGTACGGTGACGACGTGCCCCAGGGGTCGTGGAAGGAGCGCGTGTGACGGAGAACGCCTTGAAGCGCTGGCCCTCCCGCGAGGCGCTGTCCCGAGCGGGAGTGGTCAAGTCCAGGCGCGCGCTCGCCTGGGCCGCGCGCCTCTTCGCCCTCGGCCTGCTCCTGTGGACGACCTTCACGAGCGGCCATCTCGGCGCCTGGAAGATCGCTGCGGGCGCTCTGGGGGTCCTCGTCTGCGGGCTGGCGGCGTGGGCCTTCTGGCGGACCACGCTCGAACACCGTCTGCTGCCGTCCCTGGCGCTGCTCGCCCTTCTGCTCGCGATCGCGACGGTGGGAGCGAGCACGGGATTCCGGGTGCCGGCCATCGTCCTGTGGTGCGGGTGCGCCATCAGCGCCATAGAGAGGTTGCCTCTAGCGGCGGCGCTGCCTGCCACCTCCGTGGCACTGAGCGCGTTCGCGGCGGTCAACAACGACGTCTGGCTGACCACGGCCGCCACCGCCGGGGGGCTCGCCCTGGCCGGATACGTGCTGCGCCTAGACGCGGAGGCCCGCGGCAGTGCCCAGCGGCTGCTCGCTCAGGAGCGGGCGGCTCGCGTGGCCGAGGCGGAGTCCGCGGCACTGGCGGAGCGGGCCAGGATCGCGCGGGAGATCCATGACGTCCTGGCGCACAGTCTCTCGGCACAGATGGTGCATCTGGAGGCGGCCCGGCTGCTGATCGAGCGGGGCGGCGACCGGGAACAGATCCTCGAGCGGGTCGTGGCGGCACGTGGGATGGCCCGTGAGGGGCTCGCCGAGACCCGGCAGGCGCTCTCCGCCCTTCGGGGGGAGATGTCCCCGGTGGAGGACTTCCTGAGCGAGCTGGTCGCCACGGCGGACGGCGCCGACATCACCGTCTCGGGTGAACGGCAGCCGCTGCCCGCCGAGGCCTCGCAGGCGGTGCGCAGGGTGGCGCAGGAAGCCCTGACGAACGTCCGCAAGCATGCGCCGGGCGCCAAGGTCCACCTGCTGCTCGAGTACGGCGAGCACGAAGTGACCCTGGGCGTACGGGACTCGGGAGGACCGCCGGGGGAACTCAGCGGTGCGGGGGCCGGGTACGGTCTGCTGGGCATGCGGGAGCGTGCTGAGCTGCTGGGCGGCTCGTTGGAGGCCGGGCCGGACGAGGAGGGGTTCGTGGTGACGCTGAGGGTGCCCGTATGACGGAGGAGGGGACCAGGAAGCCGGCTCGGGTCGTGGTGGCGGACGACCAGACCGTGGTGCGCGAAGGCATTGTGATGCTGCTGGGCCTGCTGCCGGGGATCGAGGTCGTGGGTGCGGCGGGAGACGGGCACGAGGCCGTGGCGCTGGTGGCCGAGCTCGCCCCGGACGTCGTGCTGATGGACCTGCGCATGCCGCGCTGCGACGGCGTCGAGGCGACCCGGCGTATTCGCGCCGAGCATCCGGGGACACAGGTCGTCGTGCTCACCACGTACGCGGACGACGAGTCGCTGTTCCCCGCGCTCAGAGCGGGAGCCCGGGGCTATCTCACGAAGGACGCGGGCGGCGACGAGATCGTGCGCGCGGTGGAAAGCGTGCTGTCCGGGGACGCGGGACTCTCGCCGAGCATCCAACGGCGACTGCTGGAGCGGCTGTCGGAGCCGGCGCCCTCGGCCGTTGCGCCCGTGGAGCCGCCCGATGGGCTCACCACGCGGGAGACCGAGGTGCTGCTGCTGATCGCCGAGGGACTCACCAATCAGGAGATCGCCCGCAGACTGCATGTCTCCCCCGCCACCGTGAAGACCCACATCAACAACCTCTTCGCCAAGACGGGCCTCAAGGACCGTGCTCAGGCGGTGCGTTACGCGTTTGGGAAAGGTCTCGTACGGCCACCGACGGGGTGAGTCACCTGATGGGGTGAAGAGCGCGGAGAGAAGAGTCCGGGATCTTCCCGATCTGTCCATCCTTGGGCACGCGGCAGAAAAAGGGTCGCGGACAAGGAGAGTTCGGTGGAGAAGCACGACGGGCGCGATACCGGGGAGGTCCGGTTCGATGACCCCTGGTACGACGCGCTCGCTTCCGGCTGGGGTGAGTTGGACAGCACGGGCGCACCCGCCGTGCCGTTCGCGCGCCCGGAGCACGAAGGTCGCACGGGCGGGACGGCCGACGTCTATCTGGAGGTGCAGCGCAGCGCGGCCTTCCAGGAAGTGCGCAGCCGGTACCGGAGGTTCGTGGTGCCGGGCGTCGCCGTGTTCTTCACCTGGTACGTGGGCTATGTGGTGACCGCGACGACTGCGCCCGGGTTCATGGCCCGGCCCGTCACCGGCGCGGTGAACGTGGCGATGGTGGCCGGGCTCGGGCAGTTCCTCAGCACGTTTCTGTTCACGTGGGCGTACGCGCGGCATGCGCGGCTGCGCAGGGACCGGGCCGCACTGGATCTGCGCTGGGACACCCAGGAGCTGACCCGGAGCGTCCGAGGTGGTGAGCGGTGACCGGCAACCATCAGACACTGGCGTTGCTGCTGTTCAGCGCGTTCGTGGCGGTGACGCTGGGGATCACGACGTGGGTGAGTCGGAACAGGCACGGGTCGGCCGAGGAGTTCTATGCCGGCGGGCGGTTGTTCTCGCCGATGGAGAATGGTTTTGCCATTTCGGGCGACTACATGTCGGCGGCGTCGTTCCTGGGGGTCACGGGGCTCATCTCGCTCTACGGCTACGACGGGCTGCTGTATGTCGTCGGGTTTCTCGTCGCTTGGCTGGTCGTCCTGTTCCTGGTCGCCGAACTGGTGCGCAACTGTGGGCGGTTCACGCTCGCCGACGTTGTCGCTGCCCGGATGAACGAACGGCCGGTGCGGATCGCGGCGGGAACCTCTTCGGTGACCGTGTCCGTTCTGTATCTGGTGGCGCAGATGGTGGGGGCGGGCAGCCTGGTCGCGCTCCTGCTGGGAGGTTCGAGCGAGGCGGCGCGGAACTGGACGGTGATCGGCGTCGGCGCGCTCATGGTGATCTATGTGTCGCTGGGAGGGATGCGGGCCACCACATGGATTCAGATCGTCAAGGCGGTCCTGTTGCTGAGCGGCTCCATCGCCTTGACCGTGCTCGTCCTGGTGCGCTTCCACGGGGACGTGAATGAGTTGCTGCGTGCGGCGGCGGAGCGCAGCGGCCATGGTGACGCGTTTCTCGCACCCGGGTTGAAGTACGGCGGGGACTGGACGGCGCGCTTCGACTTCATCAGTCTCGGCCTCGCACTGGTGCTCGGCACGGCCGGGCTGCCGCACATCCTGTCGCGTTTCTACACCGTGCCCACGGCACGGGCAGCGCGGCGCTCGGTGGTCTGGTCGATCGGGCTCCTGGGGGGCTTCTATCTCATGACGATCGTGCTGGGCTTCGGCGCGGCGGCGATCGTCGGCCCGGAGACGGTGCGGGGAGCGAACGCGGCGGGCAACACGGCGGTTCCGCTACTGGCGCTCGATCTGGGCGGCGGCGCGAACTCCGCGGGAGGAACGGTTCTCTTTGCCGTTGTCGCGGCCATTGCCTTCGCAACGATCCTCGCGGTCGTCGCCGGGATCACCCTGGCGTCCTCGGCGTCCGTGGCCCACGACCTCTACGCCTCGATGCGCCGCCGGCACGCGAAGCCCCGCAGCGAGGTCGCCGTGGCGCGTACGGCGGCGGTGGGTATCGGGGTGGTCGCGATCGCGCTCGGGCTGCTGGCCCGCGATCTGAACGTGGCCTTCCTGGTGGGCCTCGCCTTCGCGGTCGCCGCGTCCGCGAACCTGCCGGTGCTGTTGTACTCGCTGTTCTGGCGGAGTTTCACGACCCGCGGTGCCGTGTGGGCCGTATACGGCGGCCTGGTGCCCGCGCTGCTGCTCGTCCTGCTGTCGCCGGTGGTGACAGGGAGTCCCGATTCGCTGTTCCCGAGCGTGGACTTCCAGTACTTCCCGTTGCAGAACCCCGGCCTGGTGTCGATTCCGCTCGGCTTCCTGGCGGGCTGGCTGGGCACGGTCACGTCCGCGGAGCCGCCGGACGAGGCCAAACACGCCGAGACCGAGGTGCGGTCGCTGACGGGTGCCGGCGCGGTCTGAGGCGGCCCCAGCTGAGTGTCCGGGGGCGCCTCCAGCAGTGGGGGCGCCCCCAGTGACGTACGGCCCAACGACATACGTCGAGCGCCGGGTCGATGTCATGGGCTCGGCGTACGGCGTGGGGCTAGGGCGCCACCCAGGCGTACCGGTGTTCCGGGCGGCCCGTGTCGCCGTACTTGAGCGAGAGGCGCAGCCGTCCCGCCTGTTCGAGGTGGCGCAGATAGCGCTGCGCGGTGGAGCGGCTGAGCCCGGTCTCGGCCGCGACCTCGTGGGCCGACAGCGGCTGGTTCGCGCGGTGGAGGACACCGCAGATCAGGTCCGTGGTGGGTTCCGAGTGGCCGCTGGGCAGTCCCGGCGACGACGGGACGGGCGTGGTGCGCAGGGCGCTGAAGATCCGGTCGACCTGCTCCTGACCCGCCACGCCGCGCCCGCCGACCCGGTCGACGGTGCGCCGCAGGGCCGCGTACGAGTCGAGGCGGGTGCGCAGCGCGGCGAAGGTGAACGGCTTGACCAGATAGTGCAGGGCGCCCAGACGCATCGCGGCCTGCACGGTCGTCACGTCGCTGGCCGCGGTGATCATGATGACGTCGGTGCCGTGGCCGCGTTCGCGCATGCGGTGCACCAGTTCGAGGCCCGTCTGGTCGGGCAGATAGTGGTCGAGCAGGACCAGGTCGACGGGCGCGCGCTCCACGGCGGCCAGGGCCTGGGCAGCGCTGTGCGCGCGGGCGGCCACCCGGAATCCGGGAACCTTCCCCACGTACTTCGCGTTGATCTCAGCGACGCGGAAGTCGTCGTCCACGACCAGGACGTCAATCATCGGGCCTCTTTCTCTCAAGGCCTGGCGAGCGTTAAGCCCGTGTTTCGGCTCCGCTGTTGTAGCGCGAGCAAAACGAGCACAACAGACTCTTGCAAGCATAAGAAGGCCTTGCGCCCAGAAGACTGATGCTGTGGCCCGCGCCACATCTACGGTCCCGGGCCATGAGCGCAGACACCAGCCCCGCCATTGAGCTGCGGGGCGCGAGCAAGATCTTCAAGACCCCGTCAGGGGGTCTGCACACGGCGGTCAGGGAACTGGATCTGACCATCGGCCGTGGCGAGTTCGTGGCCGTCGTCGGTCCCACCGGCTGCGGGAAGTCCACGACCTTGACCCTGGTGAGCGGTCTGGAGGAGCCCACTGAGGGCGAGGTCCTGGTGGCCGGTGAGCCGGTCGCGGGCGTCGGCGACAAGGTCGGTTTCGTCTTCCAGCAGGACGCCACCTTCCCCTGGCGGACGGTCCTGTCCAATGTCATGGCGGGCCCGCGTTTTCGCGGTGTTCCGAAGACGGAGGCCAAGCAGCGGGCCCGCGAATGGCTGGCCAGGGTCGGGCTGTCGGCCTTCGAGGACCGTTATCCCCACCAGCTCTCCGGCGGCCAGCGCAAGCGCGTCGCCCTCGCCGCGACCTTCGTCAACGACCCCGAGATCCTGCTGATGGACGAGCCGTTCTCGGCGCTCGACGTGCAGACCAGGGCCCTGATGTCGGACGAGCTGCTGGAGCTGTGGGAGGGCACGGGCGCCTCGGTCGTCTTCGTCACCCACGACCTGGAGGAGTCCATCGCGCTCGCCGACAAGGTCGTCGTGATGACCGCGGGCCCCGCCACCGTGAAGCAGGTCTTCGACATCGATCTGCCGAGGCCGCGCAAGGTCGAATCGGTGCGCCTGGAGCCGCGGTTCATCGAGATCTACCGTGAGATCTGGGAGTCCCTCGGTGAAGAGGTCCGCATCACCCGAGAGAGGGGCGCCGCGAATGTCGCCTGACGTCATGCCCGAGACCGTCGTCGCGGCGACCGCCACCGAGCCCGCCAAGCCGGGACGCGCCCACTCCCGTGCTCGTGCCGCCCGCAGACGCAGGATGATCGTCGCCGCCGCCCGCGCGGTGCTCCTGGTCGCCGTGCTCGGCCTGTGGGAGGTGTTTGCACGCGCCAAGATCATCGACCCGTTCAACTTCTCCATGCCGTCGAAGATCTGGGACCAGGTCTACACCTGGGTGACCCATGGGACGGCGCTCGGCTCACTCGGCGAGCAGGTCTGGTACACGCTCCAAGAGGCCCTGCTCGGCTGGGTCATCGGAGTCGTGGCCGGTGTGGTCTTCGGTATCGCGCTGGGCCGCATCGCCTTCCTCGCCGATGTCCTTGGTCCATACATCAAGGTGCTCAACTCCATACCCAGGATCGTCCTCGCGCCGATCTTCGTGATCTGGTTCGGGCTCGGGCCGGCCTCCAAGGTCGCCTCGGCCGTGGTCCTGGTCTTCTTCCCGGTCTTCTTCAACGCGTTCCAGGGTGCCCGCGAGGTCGACCGCAACCTCGTCGCCAACGCCCGGATCCTGGGGGCGAGCGACCGCCGGGTGACGCTTCAGGTCGTCATCCCCTCCGCCACCTCGTGGATCTTCACCAGCCTCCACGTCAGCTTCGGCTTCGCCCTCATCGGCGCGATCGTCGGCGAGTACATCGGCGCCACCAAGGGCATCGGCCTGCTCGTCGCCCAGTCCCAGGGCACCTTCAACGCGGCCGGTGTGTACGCCGCGATGGTCATCCTCGCCGTCGTCGCCCTGCTGGCCGAAGGGCTGCTCACCTTCGCCGAGCGCCGCATCTTCCGCTGGAAGCCGTCGGACTCCGAGAGCTGATCGGCGGCCAACACCCGCCCAGAGTGCCCGATTTCCTCTTTTCAGGGCTCTCCGAGGTGCCCGACCTCCTCTCAACGCTCTCCAGGGTGCTCCCTTTCCGCTCAACGCTTCTCAGGGCACCCCTTTTCCCGCACTGCCCTCTCACAAGGACGTGACCCATCATGCGCAAGACCGCCAGATACTCCGCGCTGGCAGCCGCCGGTCTGCTCGCCCTCTCCTCGCTCACCGCCTGCGCCAACGACGCGGCCTCCACCACCGCCGACTCCGGCAGCAACGGGGGCGGCGGCAAGGGGGAGCACGTCAAGATCATGGTCGGTGGCCTGGACAAGGTCATCTACATGCCGGCGATGCTCACGCAGCGGCTCGGCTACTTCAACGACGAGGGTTTGGATGTCGAACTCCTGAGTGAGCCGGCCGGTGTGCAGGCGGAGACCGCACTCGTGTCCGGACAGGTCCAGGGAGCCGTCGGCTTCTACGACCACACTCTCGACCTGCAGACCAAGGGCAAGGCCGTGGAGTCCGTCGTGCAGTTCTCGCACGCGCCCGGTGAGGTGGAGATCGTCTCCAACAAGCGAGCGGACGACATCACCTCGCCCAAGGACTTCAAGGGCAAGAAGCTCGGCGTCACCGGGCTCGGTTCCTCCACCGACTTCCTCACCAAGTACCTCGCGGTCAAGAACGGTGTGAAGGTCAGCGAGTTCGCGCCGGTCGCCGTCGGCGCGGGTCCGACCTTCGTCTCGGCGCTCCAGAAGGGGGCCATCGACGGCGGCATGACGACGGACCCGACCGTCGCCACGGTCCTGCAGAAGGGCCTCGGCAAGGTGCTCATCGACATGCGTACGCCGAGTGGTTCGCAGCAGGCGCTCGGCGGACCGTATCCCTCGTCCAGCCTCTACATGCAGACGGACTGGGTGAACGGCCACAAGGAGACGGTCCAGAAGCTGGCCAACGCCTTCGTGAAGACCCTCAAGTGGATGTCCACACACAGCGCCTCCGAGATCGCCGCCAAGATGCCCGCCGACTACTCCCAGGGCAACAAGACGCTCTACGCGACCGCCATCCAGAGCACGCTGCCGATGTTCACCAAGGACGGCGTGATGCCCGTGGACGGCCCCGCGACTGTCGAGAAGGTGCTCAAGGCGTTCAACCCCAACATCAAGAACGCCAAGGTGGACCTGAGCAAGACGTACACCACGGAGTTCGTGAAGAAGGCCGCCACCGGCTGAGGAAGAACGCCACCGAGGTCGCCGAGGTCACCAAGGTCACCGAGGCCACCACCGGCGGAGAAATGACGGCCGCCACTGGCCCAGGTCAGAGCGGGGCGCGGCCTCTTCCCCCGCCCCGTGGCCCCGCCTTCGGGATCTTCCCCTCTTCGGCCGTGCCCTCAGGCGCGGGTCGCCCAGACGTAGCGATGCTCCGGGCGGCCCGCGTCGCCGTATTTGAGGGTGAGCCTGGCCCGTCCCGTGCGCTCCAGGAGCTTCAGATAGCGCTGGGCGGTCTGTCGGCTCAGTCCGGTCTCCTCGGCGATCTCCTGGGCCGACAGCGGCCCATCGGCGGTCATCAGGGCCCGCCGGACGAGCTCCGCGGTCGTGGGGGAGTGCCCTTTGGGCAGGTCCGGCTCCACACTCGCCGACAGGGCGCCGAAAATCCGGTCCACCTGGGCCTGTTCGGCCTCGCCGCCGCCGTCGAGCGTGCGGCGCAGACCCGCGTACGCCTCCAGCTTGGCGCGCAGGCCCGCGAAGGCGAACGGTTTGACCAGGTACTGCAGGGCGCCCTGCCGCATGGCCGCCTGGACGGTCGAGATGTCACGGGCCGCGGTCACCATGATGACGTCGGTCTGGTGGCCGCGCCGGCGCATCTCCTGGACGACCGCGAGGCCCGTCTCGTCGGGCAGGTAGTGGTCCATCAGGACCAGGTCCAGGTGGGGCAGCGTCTCTATCCCGTGCAGCGCCTCGGCGGCGCTGTGCGCCTCGCCGGCGACACGGAAGCCGGGCACCTTGTCGACGTACGCGGCGTTGACCCGCGCGACCCGCGTGTCGTCGTCCACGACCAGAACCTCGATCATCGCGACTCCTCCTCGGCGGTCGTGGCGGCGGTGGCGCCGGTGGTGTTCTGGGACAACGTGTCCGGCTGTCGTACGAGTTCCGGTGCGGGCCCGCGGCCGGGTTCGCCCTCCGGGCCCGGCATGAGACCTTTCGCCGGCACCAGGCCTTCCGCCGGCTCCAGACGTTCCGCCGGAACCAGGCCGTCCGCCGGCCCGAGACCGGCCTCCGTGAGCGCTTCCGGCAGTACGACCGTGAACTCCGCGCCCCCTCCGTCGGCCTCCGCGGCCTCCGCGCTGCCTCCTTGCCGCTCGGCGAGCCGACGCACCAGGGAGAGCCCGAGTCCGCGTTTGCCGTGCGCGGGTGGCTTCTTCGTGGACCACCCGTCCGTGAAGATCAGCTCCCGCCGCTCCGCCGGAATGCCGGGCCCGGTGTCCCGTACGCGCAGCACGGCCGTGCGTCCCTCGGCGTGCAATGCGACCTCCACACGCGCGTGCGGGGTGCCCGCGACGGCGTCGAGTGCGTTGTCGACCAGGTTGCCCACGACGGTGACCAGCCCCCGCGGATCGACCAGCCGGTCGGGCAGCAGGGTCCCGTCCGCGACCCAGAGAGCCACCCCGCGCTCGGCCGCCACCGTGGCCTTGCCGACCAGCAGGGCGGCCAGGAGCGGATCGTGGATCTTCTCGGTGACCTGTTCCGCGGTCACCCTGTGGTCGCCGACCACCTCGCCGACGAACTCCACGGCGTCGTCGTACATCTCCAGCTCCAGCAGCCCCAGGACCGTGTGCATCCGGTTGGCGTGCTCGTGGTCCTGCGCGCGCAGGGCGTCGATCAGACCGTGGGTCGAGTCGAGTTCACGGCCCAGCTGCTCCAGTTCCGTGCGGTCGCGCAGGGTGGCCACGGCGCCGCCGTCGTCGGTCGGCATGCGGTTGGCGACCAGGACGCGCTGACCGCGCACCGTCAGCAGATCCGTGCCGGTGACCCGTCCGGCCAGCACATCGGTCGTGCGGCCCGGCCCGAGCACGTCGTCGAGCGGCTGCCCGATGGCCTCCGCGTCGAGCCCGAGCAGGCGCAGCGCCTCGTCGTTGAGGAGCCGTACGCGGCCGACACGGTCCAGGGCGATGACGCCCTCCCGAATGCCGTGCAGCATCGCCTCGCGCTCCGCGAGCAACGCCGAGATGTCGGAGAAGGCCAGGTCACGGGTCTGCCGCTGGACCCGTCGGGAGAGCAGGTACGCGGCGAACGCGCCGACGGCCAGGGCCCCGCCCGCGTACGCGAGGAGTCCCGGGATCGAGTGGATCAGCCGGGCGCGCACACTGTCGTACTCGATGCCCACCGAGACCGCGCCGATGATGTGCCCGTCGGCGTCGCGCAGCGGTACCTTGCCGCGGGCCGAGCGCCCCAGCGTGCCGCTGTCGATCTCCATGACGTCCTCGCCGGCCAGGGCCTTCGTGGGGGAGGTCGAGACGACCCTGCCGATCTGCGAGGTGTCCTTGTGCGACCAGCGCACCCAGTGCGTGTTCATCACCACGACGTACTCGGCCCCGCTGGCCTTGCGGATCCGTTCCGCGGCGACCTGTACGGGGCCGTTCACGGACGGCAGGGTCGTCTGCAGGTCCCTGGCGATCTGCGGCTGGGCCGCCGTGGTCTGCGCGATCGCGAGCGCCCGGCGCATGGCCTCGTTGTCGAGCTGGGCGCTGAGCGGGGCGAGGAACAGCCCCGTCGCGAGTACGGCGACCCCGGCGGCTATCGCCACCTGCATCAGCAGCACCTGCGAGAACGCCCGCCGCGGCAGACCTAGGCGCAGTCGTCGTGCGGGGGGAGTGGGGCTCATACCCATGACGGTACGGGGGAGCGCGCGCCGGTCCGAAGGGAGTGTGGCGTGGATCTCTCGAGTGGGGTGTGGGGAAGCTGTGGTCGGCGGGTAGGGGGCCGGCTTGCTCAGGACTCCTGGTCAGCAGGCTACGGGGATCGTGGCCCGGGGCATCTCCCGTACGGCCACCACGTCCATCCGGGCCGGGGAACCCAGCGCCGAGCCGCAGCTCTCCGGGCGGGGCGGCAGTGAGGCGCCCTGCGCGACGATGACGCGCCACAGGCGCCCGTCGGTGTGGGCGACGGTCACCTCCCAGCGCGGCGCCGCACCGTCCGTGCGGACCACGCCGAGGGCTTCCGCGGCGTGCTCTCCGCAGGCCCTGCGCACGGCCAGCTCCGCCGCCTGCCCGGGCCGCTCCCACGCCGAGTTGCCACGGCAGCCCTCCGTGACGACGCGGCCCTCCCGGACGCCTTGGAGGATCTCCTTGACCGCGTGGGCCTCGGCCCGCCCATAGGCGTATCCGTACGGCAGGACGAGCAGGGTGGGCGAGAAGCGGTGGCCCCCGAGATGGGTGACCTCCCACGCGCCCGCCACGCCCGAGGCGGCGAGTTCCGCCGCGAGGGGGCGGCCCAGGAGCGCGCAGCAGCGGTCGCGCTTGCCGTTGGTGCAGACGAGCGCGAGCGGGTCGCCCGTGTGGCGCCGACCCTGGAGAGCCGCGTCGAAGGTGCGCGGGTCTCCCGTGCCGAGCGCGGTGAAGTCCAGGTCGAGCAACCGCTCAGGAGCGCAGGTGGTGGCGCTGTGCAGCCACACGTTGCCCGGGGTGGTGTGAGCCGCGTACACCTGGCGCTCGGCGTGCGCACCGCAGTCGGCGTGCCGTCCGGGGCGGCGGATGAGTGCGATCCGCACCCCGGTGTCCTGGGCCGCGGCTTCGAGCGCGCGGCCGAGCGCCGGGTCCAGGTGGCTCGACGTGAGCGCCTTGGCACCCCAGGGGCCCGGCTGTTCGAGGAGCAGCCATGTCCTCGCGGTCGCCGCGGTCCCCGCGAGGGGCTCGTCGAGGTCCCGGGACACGGTCGTGCACGTACTCACAGAGGTGAGCCTAACCTGACTTCGCCCAGGGCGACTTCCGACCGTGAGTGTGGGGGCGCACTTTCGGCGCATTCGGAGTGCTGTGGGGGCGCGCCGGGGCTCACTCGGGGAGTGGCTGCGGCGGCCGAGCTCCTACGTAGTGACCGCTAGGGCGCATGCGCAGCGGGCGTTCCTCGTACTCCTCCAGGGTGTGGGCGATCCATCCCGCTGTTCGGGCGACGGCGAAAACCGTCTCCCCGGCGGAGGCGGACATGCCGGAGGAGACCGTGAGGACGGCCAGTGCCAGGTCGACATTGGCGTGCAGGGGAGTGTGCCGGGCCGTGGTGGTCACGATGTCCTGGGCCGCCGCCAGGGCGGGCGCCGCGCCCGGGACCTCCTCCAGGAGGGCGAACAGGGCACGCGCGCGTGGGTCCTCGCCGGGGTAGAGCCGATGGCCGAGCCCGGGGACACGGCGTCCGGCGCGCAGCTCGTCGGCGACCACGGGGGCCGCGGTGCCCTGGTCGAGGACGTCGAGGAGCAGCCGGTGGGCGAGGCCGCTGGCCGCGCCGTGCAGGGGGCCTTCGAGCACGCC
>LRTP01000289.1 GCA_001550305.1 Streptomyces diastatochromogenes | reverse complement strand
GCCTTCTACCTCATGCACCGCTACCGGCCGACACCGCTGCTGTGGGGCATCGTCGCCATGTCGTGGCTGCTGGCGCTGCACTTCCTGCTGGCACCCGGCGGCGGCCGCAACAACTGGGCCACCTGGGCACCTTGGCGCGGCTGGCTGATCGTGGTGACCACGGTGTTCTTCCTGCTGATCGCCGCCATCGCCCTCGGCTGGACCCGCTGGATCCGCTGGCGCGGCCTGACCGTCGCCGGCACTATGACCTTCCCGCTGTATCTGCTGCACGACACCATCGGCATGACCATCGCGCACTACTATGGCGACCGGGTCGCCCCCTGGGCCCTGGTCGGGGTCACGGTGAGCGCGTTGATCGTCCTGGCGTACCTCGTGCACCGGTTCGTCGAGCGGCCGATCGCACAGGCCATGCGGCGCTGGCTGAACACCGCGGCGTTCGGTCTGCAGCCGCCGACGCCGCGTCGCTGAACGGACGGTGTCGTCCTGCCCGCTCCCTGAAACGGTGAACGCGGTGCAGGCCCGGCCCGGGAGGGACGAACGTCAATGGGTGCAGATCTTGTGAGGGTGCCTCGGTGGGGTGATTCGCAGGGGTTTGGGATGTGGCCGGTCGTGTCGGCTTCTACCGTCGCCGGGGTCGAGCCCGCCGTGGGGCGTGCGGGTGCTGAGCAAGGGTGGGTGTGCGGTGCCGTCGTTGATCGAGACTCCTACCCTCGCCGTTTCGGTTGGTGTGATGAGGCGTCGCCGAGGGGTAACTGCCGGGTGGCCGAGGTGATTTCGGTGCTCGGGCATGGCGGAGTCCCGGCGCGGTGGTCGGGTTCTCCAGGGTCCTTCGGGTCGTGGCGGGCGGGGTTTGCCGGTGAGCCGGTGGGACGGGGCAGTACGGCGAGGCGGTGGAAGGCTGTGGCCAGTTCGTTTCTCCAGGGCCAGGCCCCCGATATCCGCAAGCGCAGACGGCGGCCGCCGCGGGTGACGTGTGCGGCGACGTGCAGCAGACGGTAGCGGAGCTTCTTCGGCTCGGCAGCCGCGAGTTCGCCGCCCAGCAGCAGGACACGCATCCAGGCCAGCAGATCGATCGCTGCGAAGCTGAGTTCGAGCCAGACGGCGTTGGTGGCGAAGTCGCGGGAGGGGAAGCGGCCGAATCCCGTGGTCTTGCCGCACGGGATGTGGTCCTCGACGCATGCATGCCCGCGGTGACGGACCTCTAGGAATTGGGCGGAGCCGCCATCGCAGTACGGGGTGTCGGTGAGGAACACCTGGTGGCGCAGGCCCTAGTCCTGATCGAACAGGGACAGCTAGGCTCCGGGGTGCGGACGTTCCCGGCGCACGATGATGCGGGTGCCGACGGGGTAGCCGGTCAGGTCGACCATGCCGGTCAGCGCGGTGACCTCGACGCCATCACGCAGCGTCCCGTCCTGGTTAAGGGCGGGATGCCAGAGGCAGTCGGGCATGGCCCGGACAGCGCGGCGGACCGGCTCGGTGATGGCCTATCCGACCGAGAAGAAGGTACGGATTCCTCGTTTCCCCACGTCGCGGACGTGGGCAGGAAGGCTTTCGCGGATCCGGCCCTATCGGTGCGGAGCAGGATGTCGGTGCCGTGCCGGTGGGCGTCGGGGATCTGCGCGAGTGCCTGGTCGAGCACCGTGACGTGGTCGGCGGCGGTGTTGGCACCGGCGTTGCCGGGCCGCAGCCGGCCAGCCAGTGCCTCGCCGGTGTTGGCCAGGAAGCGCAGCAGCGGGTGGAAGCCGAAGCCGCCCTTATAGGTCGGGGCGGCCTGCTCTTTCTCGGAGTGGCAGGTGACCAGCGTGGCGTCGAGGTCCAGGACCAGCCCGGGCAGAATGCGTCCCGCGGCCCGGGCTGCGGGTATGCCCTCGCCGTGCTCCGCGGCCTGCAGCCAGGCGACTTCCCGGGTCTGGGCGCGGGCCGAGGGCAGCGACGCCAGTGTCCTCTCGTCGGTGTCGGCGAGCAGCCGCCAGGCCGTCGGGTTCGAGGCGACGGGGCCGAACACCCCTGCCTGGTACCGCAGTACGGCCAGATCCGCGATGGCCTCGCCGCCGTCGGCGAGCATCACCGCCAGGTCGGTGGCGATCCGGCCCGGATCACGCCCGGTCCCACGCGGCCGAAGCGGCCTGAGAGCGGCGGAGTACGCGGCGCTCAGCCCGGTGACATCAGCGAGATCCGCCAGCAACCGTGCCCCGGCATGCCCGACCACCCCCGAACCATCAGCAGTGACATGGACCTCGGGACGCAACCCGATAGCCTGCACGTAGAAAGTGCCCTCCGCCTGGACCGACAGAACCCCTCAGCAAGGTTCATCGTCCCAGGTCAGGAAGGCGCTTTCGCATTTCCGCCCCGGAGTCAGCCGTCCCCAAGTGAAACGGCGAGGCTAACGCGGGAGGTCAGCGGCGCGTCAGTCGGCCAGTGCGGAGGCCAGGTCCCGCGCGGCTTGCACGAGTTCCTTGTCCGGTTCGTCGAGCAGGCGCTGGATCGTCTCGCGGTGGGCGCGCACGGCTCGGCGTGCTTCGCGTTCCCAGCCCACGTAGTTCTCACGGCGATTGAGCAGCTTGGGGTAGGCGACGGCCGTGGTCTCCCACTGCCGGGCGTCGGCGATGCTCTTCAGCAGCTGAAGAACCTGCACACGGCAGGGGACTTGAGGGAGCTGGGCGAGTTCCCACAGGAAGGGGACCGTGGCGGCGGTGGCCTGGTCCACGACGAAGCCGTACTGGCAGATGCGTTGCCGTAGACGCGCGAGCGCGGCCACGGCGGTGGCTTCGTCACCCGTGGTGATGGCCGCGAGCAGGAAGGGGATGCCCGTGGCGGACCCGGTGGAATCCTGGAGCTCGCGCCACGGGACGTCTCTCAGGTTCTTCAGGGTTGTCTCCATGTCCGCTCCCACGAGAGGCGTTGCCTGATGCCGTGCGCCGGGAGGCTCTGCCGATGCGGCGGCTGTCATGTCGGACCCTGCCAGGGCGGTGATGTCGGCCGAGACGGGGGAGTGGGCAGCATCGCCCAGACGGTCTTGCCCGCACGCGAGCGGGTCCAGCCCCAGTGCTCGGAGAGTTCTTCGACGATGCGCAGGCCACGGCCATGGACATCCAGCGGGGCGTCCGTGCGCGGGTAGACGGGCGGGCTCTCGTACTGATCGGTGACGGCGCACACGAGATGGGCGCGTCGAAGCGTCAGATCCAGTCGCACGCCGTTCCGCCCGGTGGCGGAGTGCGGTGCCGCGTGAAGCACCGCGTTCGTCGCCAGTTCGTTGACGATGAGGACGGCGTCGTCACTGCGGTGGTCCAACTCCCAGTGGCCCAGGGTGCGGCGGGTGAAGGCGCGCGCCTGGGCGAGCCCCTGGCCGGTGTCGGTGATGCACAGGCTGGCGAATCTGGGTGAGTTGCACGCGGAATCGCTTCCCCCGGGCCGCCCTTGCCCCGCGATGGAGGAGCGCGCTTCTTCCATGAGTGAGCCGGTCGGAGCGGCTCGACCCGACGATGGCGCAGCCCTGCCGCTTGCAAGGCTCGGTGCTTCGCGTGCAGGTAACGACACGACATCTCCCTGATGCGACGTCAGGTTCGGTGCGGCAACGGTGCGGTTGACTCCCGGGCTATTATCCATCCCGACAGCGCCCGTCGTGCAATTTCACGGGAAATTGCACGAGTGGTGGCTGGGGCAGGCCACACGGGTTCGGTCCGCTCCAGTGGGCGGCCGACCTGTACACCGTGGTGGAACGTGAGCAAGGAGAGTGCGGTGCCGTCAGTGCGAAACGGAATGCGGGCCAGTTCACTGGGCGTTCGCTGGGTGAAGAGTCGGCACAGCAACGCCGAGGGCAACTGCGTCGAGGTGGCGTCCTTGGCCGAGGGGGGCGTGGCGCTGCGCAACTCGCGCGACCCCGACGGGCCGGCCCTCATCTACACAGCGGCTGAAGTGGCCGCTTTCCTGGCCGGGGCGAAGGACGGGGAGTTCGACCATCTGGTGTGAAGCGGAGTCGAGCGATTCCACTTCTGTCGACGCGTGCGACAGAAGGCCGCGGGATGCGAGGATGGACTCCGTCGTCTGCCGTTCTACAGGGAGTCAGGATGTCCGCCGAGTCACCTCGTGTCTCCCGCCTCGAACCGTATCTGACGCGGACCGAGCCCGCTCCGACCTTGCTGAAGATGCTGGTCGGTGTCCAGCTCGCGGGCATCCGCGAAGACGCCGGCCTCGCGCAGGAACAGGCGGCTCGCGCCATCGGGTTCAGTCCGGCGAAGCTGTCGCGCATAGAAGCCGGCAAGGGCCGTCGGCCGCCTACGGAAGGGGACGTCCGCGCGCTGTTGGAGCTCTACAAAACCGATGAGCACGAGGCGTCGGTTCTGCTCCAGTTGCTGCGGCGTGCCGGTGAGCCGGGATGGTGGCAGCGCTACGACAAGCGGCTGATGCCCGAGTGGTTCGATCGGCTGGTGGGGCTGCAGGAGGCCGCTGCCGCCATCCGTACCTTCGAGATCCAGTACGTCCCCGGTCTGCTGCAGACTCCGGCCTACACCAGGGCGGTCGTGGAGCGCGGCCTGCCCACGGCACCGGCCGCTGAGGTGCAGCGCCGTGTCGAACTGCGCATGCGCCGACGTGAACTGCTGCGTCGTGAGGACGGCCCTCAACTGTGGGCGATCATCGACGAGTCGGTCCTGTTGCGTGTGCTGGGCAGTCGCGAGGTGATGCGTGAGCAGCTCGAGTACCTCGTGGAGATGGCTCAGCATCCCCAGGTGACGTTGCAGATCGTGCCCCTGGACGTGACGCACGCCTCCGCGCCCGCCATCCCCATCACCTACCTGCGCTTCGGCGGCCTCGATCTACCCGACATCGTCTACCTGGAGCACATCAGGAGCGCGAACTTCCTGGAGGACCGGGACGAGACCGAAGAGTACCGACTGGCTCTGGACCGTCTGGGAGACGAAGCCCTCACCCCGCGCGATTCCCTGACGCTGTTGCGGGACACGACCGCGGAGCGCTATTCGACCGCGTGACTGCCTCCGGCTCCACCGGCCGGATCCCGGTGGAGCCGACGGGAGCAGTCCCGCGCGGAGGGGTCCCGTGGTCTTACGGTCCTATCGGATCCGGCCTACGCCGCCGAACTCGACCCATTCCTGGGTGAGCTGACGGGGTGCCACCTCGCTGTCGGGCCGCCAGGTGGACACCTCCACCAGACCGGGCTCGAGGACGTCGAGGCCCTCGAACCACTCCGCCACGTCCTTCTCCTGACGGACCCTGCCCCAATGCCCCTGGGTCGCCTGATCCATGAAGTCGGTGACGAAATCCCGGACCTTCTCGTCCTCGCTGACCAGCTGGCACATCACCATGCAGCTGCCGGGCACGAGCCGCTCGGCCACCCGGTGGGCGACGGCGAGCGGACCGTCGGTCTCCCCGTCCGGAATGCAGTGGAAGACCGAGTTGAACAGCACGGCCACCGGCTGCGAGAAGTCGAGCAGGCGCTGGGTGTCCGGGTGGGAGAAGATCTTCTCCGTGTCACGCAGATCGGCGTGGATGACCGTGGTGCGGTCATTCTGGTCCAACAGCGCCCGTCCGTGCACCAGCACCATTGGATCGTTGTCGACGTACACCACGCGCGACGAGGGATCGACGCGTTGCGCGACCTGGTGGACGTTCTCCTGGGTGGGCAGGCCGGACCCGTGGTCGAGGAACTGCCTGATGCCGTAATCGGCTGCGAGGGTCCCGACGACCCGCTGCAGGAAGCGCCGGTTGTTCAGCGCCAAGGCGCGCGTGCTGGGCACGACTTTGTCCAGCTCGGCGCAGGCTGCCCGATCGGCTGCGTAGTTGTCCTTGCCGCCCAGGTAGTGGTCGTACATGCGAGCGGCCGTGGGTACGGTGGCGTCGATCTTCGTGGACAACTGCTTTCCAGCCTGCATCGTTCCCCCAGCTCCAAGCTGCTTCTAGTGGCTTGGCTTGACAGACAATACATCCTAGGCAATGGGCAATTGGGGATACCAGCCTGTTGACCGAGGATCTCCGGGAAAGCCCCGCGAGCCCCTCTGGCCCGGCGCGTGTCCAGTCCTCGCCGTGGCACCGTGCGGCCGTGCCGCCCGGTGAGGAAACATGGGACCGCAAGCGATGAAAAACCGAGGTGGAGGTGCGGATACATGCAGCACGAACGAGCGGGCACTCCGGCCGGTCCCGAGGACCTCGTCGACGTGGCCCGGCTGGTCACGGCGTATTACGCACTGCACCCCGACCCGGCGGAACCCGGCCAGCGCGTGGCCTTCGGTACGTCCGGCCATCGTGGGTCGTCACTGGCGACCGCGTTCAACGAGGACCACATCGCCGCGACGAGTCAGGCCATCTGCGAGTACCGCGAGGGCCAGGGCATCGACGGTCCCCTCTTCCTGGGCGCCGACACCCACGCCCTGTCGGAGCCCGCGAAGGTCACCGCGCTGGAGGTGTTCGCGGCCAACGGAGTGTCGGTGCTCCTCGACAGTGCGGACGGCTACACGCCCACACCGGCGGTCTCGCACGCCATTCTGACCCACAACCGCGGACGGTCCTCGGGTCTCGCGGACGGGGTCGTCGTCACCCCCTCCCACAACCCGCCCGCGGACGGTGGCTTCAAGTACAACCCGCCGAACGGCGGCCCGGCCGGCTCCGAGGCGACTTCCTGGATCCAGGACCGGGCCAACGAACTCATCGAGGGCGGGTTGAAGGGCGTACGGCGCATCCCCTTCACGAGGGCGCTGGCCGCCCCCGGCACCGGCCGCTACGACTTCCTCGGCACCTATGTGGCCGACCTGCCGCACGTGCTGGACCTGGACGCGATCCGCACGGCCGGTGTGCGCATCGGCGCGGACCCCCTGGGCGGGGCGTCGGTCGCCTACTGGGGACGCATCGCCGAACAGCACGCGCTCGACCTGACGGTGGTCAACCCGCTCACCGACCCGACCTGGCGATTCATGACGCTGGACTGGGACGGCAAGATTCGTATGGACTGTTCGTCGCCCTACGCCATGGCCTCGTTGATCGAGCAGCGCGACCGTTTCCGGATCGCCACGGGTAACGACGCCGACGCCGACCGCCACGGGATCGTCACACCGGACGCCGGGCTCATGAACCCCAACCACTACCTCAGCGCCGCCATCTCCTACCTGTACTCCCACCGGGACCAGTGGCCCGCGGACGCGGGGATCGGCAAGACGCTGGTGTCGTCCGGCATGATCGACAGGGTCGCCGCCGACCTGGGCCGTCAACTCGTCGAAGTGCCCGTGGGATTCAAGTGGTTCGTGGACGGGCTGGTCGGCGGCTCGCTCGGGTTCGGTGGGGAGGAGTCGGCCGGCGCGTCCTTCCTGCGCCGCGACGGTTCGGTGTGGACCACCGACAAGGACGGCATCATCCTGGCCCTGCTCGCCTCCGAGATCACGGCGGTGACCGGGAAGACCCCCTCGGAGCACTACACCGCGCTGGCCGCACGCTTCGGCGCCCCCGCGTACGAGCGCATCGACGCCCCGGCCTCCCGCGAGGAGAAGGCCCTCCTCGCGAAGCTCTCGCCCGCACAGGTCAGCACGCACACCCTCGCCGGAGAAGCGGTCACCGCGGTGCTCACCCATGCTCCGGGCAACGACGCGCCCATCGGCGGCATCAAGGTGACCACCGCCAACGCCTGGTTCGCGGCGCGTCCGTCGGGCACCGAGGACGTCTACAAGATCTACGCCGAGTCGTTCCTCGGAGCCGATCACCTTCGTCAGGTGCAGGAGGAGGCCAAGGCCGTGGTCTCGGCGGCATTGAGCGCCTGACGCCACGCGTGTGACCCGAGCGCGAGCGGATGCGGACAAGAGCCGTTCCGGCCACGGCCCTTGTCCGCCACGGCTCTTGTCCGCAACGGTCCTTCAGCCCGTCAACCGGCGTCCCTACCACCCTCACCTGCTGCTGCCACCGAACTGCTGCCTTCGATCACGGTCGAGATGTCGATGTCCCACTCCAGGTGTCGGAGGAGGTCGCTGTCCCCGGGGCGGGGAGCGGGCGCACTTCGACCGGTGCGTGACGGTGTGTGGAAGCCACGGGAGATTTTGCCGCTGGTCGTGATGTTGTGCTCCACGCGCGGGCGGCGGAGGGCCTCGTAAAGGGAGAGCGCGGACTCGGTGTCGGGCGCGTCCCGCAGTGACTTCGCGAGGACGACGGCGTCCTCGAGCGCCATCGACGCGCCTTGTCCGGTCGCGGGGGAGGCCGCGTGGGCGGCGTCGCCGATGATCAGGGTCCGTCCGTGGCGCCATGGTGCGCCGGTCGGCATCTCGGTCGCGTTGGTGACCATGATGCGGTCGGTGGTGGCCGTCACCACGTCCGCGGCGGGAGTGGCGTCCCCGCGCAGCAACGGCAGGAGCAGCTCACGCCAGTGGCCGGGTGTGCCGTGCGCGATGTCGTCGGCGGACAGCGGCTCACCGGCCACACGCGCGAACCAGTACGTCTCTCCGCCGGGCGACACCGCACAGCCGAAGGCGGCAGCGCCGCCCCTGACCATGGTGAAACGCCCGGTCTCCGCGACCGGGGGCGCCTCACCGGCGTAGCCGTAGAAGACGCTCTCGCCCGCGAAGCAGGGTCGCGTCCGAGGAGCGATCGACTCCCGGACGGTGGAGTTCAGCCCGTCGGCGCCGATCAGCAGGTCAGCGGTCGCGGTGAAGCCGTCGGTGAAACGTGCGGTGACGCCGTCCCGACCGTTCTCGACGGAGGCGAGCCGGGTGCCGCGCCGGAGGCGGATGCCCCGGCGTGCGGCCTCCGCCTGCAGGGCGGCGTTGAACTCGCCACGGCGGAGGCAGCGGTAAGCGAGAAGCGGGTCGTGGGCCTCTCCGAGCGGCATCTGTGCGACCTCGGTGCCCGCTGCGTCGAGCACGCTCATGGCACGAAGCGGGAAGCCGACCTCGGTGACCGCGGCGGAGGCGTCGATCTGGGCGAGGGCACGCATGCCGTTGCTCGCGAGGGTGAGGAAGGCACCGATGTCCTCGGCCGATTCGGGGCGCGCCTCGTACACGGTGACGTCGAAGCCTGCCTTGTGCAGGGCCAAGGCCGTCGCCGTACCGGCGATACCGCCTCCGATGACAATGATCTCCGTCATGTCGTATCCCCTGGCACCGTAGGCCTCTCACGCGATGTACCTGCGCAGTGCCCAACGCGCGGGCGACTGCGAGGGGTTCCCGACACAACGGTGTCGTCGTCCCCACTTTCTTGAGCGATCGATCCAGATAGGTTAGTCTCGGCGCATGGCAAGGACCCGGGAATTCGATACCGAGGCGGCGGTGAGCCGCGCGATGGAGCTGTTCTGGACGCGCGGATACGAGGCGACCTCGGTACGCGACCTGACCGGGCATCTGGGAATCGGGCAGGGGTCCTTGTACGCGGCGTTCGGTGACAAGGACGGCCTGTACCGGGCCGCGCTGGAGCACTACCGCGCCACCCTCGCGGCGGCGGCCCTGCGGAGCCTCGAAGAGGGGGCGGACGTCCGGTCCGCCATCCGTACGATGCTGGTCGAGCGGGTCCGGATCGCGGTCGAACACGGCGGCCGGGGCTGCCTGATGGTCAATGCCGCTTGTGAACGCCTGCCGGAGGACGCGGTGACCCGGCGCACCGTGCGGGACGTGCAGGACGCCAGTCGCGACGCGCTCGCCGATGTGCTGCGCGTGGCGGCGGAGCGGGGCGAGATCTCGACGGGTCGCGACCCGCACACCCTGGCCGCGTTCCTCGTCACCTTCCTCAACGGGCTGCTCGTCTCCTCGAAGATCACACCCGACGTCCGTGCCCTCGAACCCCTCGTGGAGGTCGCGCTGGCCGCCCTCGACTGATTTTTTCATACCCGGAATCTGTATCGGTCGATCCAGATAAATGACCGACGTCCACGCCGTCGCAGGCGTCGGCGACACCGCTCGCTTTTTGATCCACGACACCGGAGGATCCATGCCCCCCGCGCAGACCTCGACCGCACCCGCCCTCGGCGGCTCCCGTTGGAACACCTTCCCGGCGGTCGGCACCATGACCGCCCGTCAGTTCTTCGCCGGTGCCGAGCCGCTGCTGCAGGGCGTCATCGATGACAACGCCCTGCAGAGCGTGGACGGTGAGGTGTTGGAGGCCCAGATCCACGCGACGCTCGGCCTCGGCACCCGGGAGACCTCCTTGCCGCTGGCCATCGGCCCCGACAGTGCCTCGGCAACCCGCGAACTGGGCGCGCAGGCCGAGGCCATCGGCCGGGAGATCGCCTCCTGGGCGACGGCGGCCCTGGACCGGCTGCTCACCCACCGGATACCGCTGCCCGCGGGCCCGCTGGTCGTCCGCAGCCACTGCTACGGCCACCTGCTCACCCACGCCGCGGCCGACCTGCTCTTCGGCCGCCGCGGTGGCCCCGTCACGATGCAGCTCTACAACGAGTGGTTGCACCAGATGGTCCTGCTGCGCGACGCCCTGCTGCCCTTCACCAACTGGCAGGATGTCCCGCTCCTGGTCACCCCGACCGGACTGCGGCACATCGAGCCGGCCCGCGACGGTTTCCTCACCGAGGTCCTGGTCCGCCAGATCCGGCATACGAGCGTGGTGGACCTCGCCCGCCACGTCGTCACCGGCACCTCGGGCCCGGCCGGGTACGGCTTCGACCTCGACGGCGGAACCGTACTGCCCGCCGTCCTCGACACGCCGCCCCTCACCGCCCCCAGGTACCTGCTGACCTGGCGCCCCGACCCGGCCGTCGACGAAACGGCCACGTATGTCGCCGAGGCGCGGGACTACTACGCCGCGCCCCGCACGCTCGTCGAGCACCTGCCGCCCGCCACCGGAACACCGGGGCCGGTCAACGGACGTATCGTCACCGGGCCGGTCGTCGACGGGAGCCGCACCGCCCGCATCGAAGTGACCCATGGCGGCACCACCGCACACATCGACCTCGGCCAGGCCCTGCGCGGCCACCGCTTCGCCCACCGGGCCCCCACCGCAGGTGACGCGACCGTCGGCGACGCCCGAACCGCCGACCTCTGGGCCGTGCTGCGCGCGACCGGGCTGGTGTGGACGGAGGGCGGCGATGTCACCCTGGACGCCACCGGTCAGGACGAGTTCGTCATACTGGGACTGCTCGGGCGGCTCTATCCGGACAACGTCCTCCTGCGCCCCGCCGGCCGCCGCGCCGGTCCGACAACCACGGACCGCAACGGACCGAGCCGCCTGGTCATCGACCTGCCGGACCACGACGTCACGGACCGGCCGGACAGCCCGCCGAAGACACGGTGATCACGCGGCCGATGCAGTCGACGGTGCCGGTGTCTAGCTTCCCTTTCGGTCGGCTGCCACGGCGCGGTGGACGCTCTCGCGGAGCAGGGAGCGACGCTGTTCGTGAACTTCGGGCGGCTCCTGGGTGGTTGCCGCGTAGACGTTGCTGACCGGTGACCAGGTCATGGACATGGCGATGACCATGGCCATCACGTCGAACGGGTCTCCCTGGCGGACCAGTCCGGCGGCCTGGGCCTCGGCGATGGCCCGCAACTTGCGGTCGTCGAGGCGGTCGGGGTCGTCCACCAGGTGCCCGGTCGGGCGGCGCTCCAGGCGTGCCCAGGTGGCCAGCCGGATCAGGTCGGGACGGCGGAGGTACTCGTCGTAGAGCCGTACGGCCCAGTCCGCGAGGTCGGTGGCGTCGATCGGGACGACGTTCACGATCCGCTCCAGCGAGCCGAAGAAGATGGCGTCGAAGAGCCCTTCCTTGTTGCCGAAGTAGGCGTAGAGCTGTGCCTTGTTCGTGCGCGCGGCGGCCACGATCCGCTCGATGCGCGCGCCGGCGATCCCGTGCTCGGCGAACTCCTGGGTCGCCACATCGAGGATGCGCTGGTACGTAGCAGCTCCGCGCGAGGTCAGGGGCCGGTCCGTCATGCCCGTCAGGGTACCAAACAGAACAGTTGGTTTGCCTGGGGCCGCAGGCGCGTCTACGCTGCGATAGACCGAACAGTCTGTTTAAGGAGATGCGCGGTGCGGACAACAACCGGCTGGCAGGCGCACGGCCCGACGGCGACGCTGCGACGGACGTCGCTGCAGCGACGCGACCTGCGTCCGGACGACCTTGCGATCCGAGTGGACTACTGCGGCGTCTGCCACACCGATCTGCACGCCGTCCGCAGCCACGACGGCGAAGGGGGCCACCCCCTGGTGCCGGGACACGAGTTCACGGGCGTGGTGGCCGAAACCGGGCCCGCCGTCACCCACTTCTCCGTCGGCGACCCTGTCGCGGTCGGCAACATCGTGGATTCCTGCGGGGAGTGCTCGATGTGCCGGGTCGGCCAGGAGAACTTCTGCCACGCCTTCCCGACCCTGACCTACGGCGGCGTCGACCGGCACGACGGATCGACCACCCTGGGGGGCTACTCCCGCGAGTACGTCGTCCGCGACCGATTCGCCCACCCTCTTCCCGCCGGTCTGGACCCGGCCGCTGCCGCTCCTCTGCTGTGCGCCGGGATCACCGTCTGGGAACCGCTGCACACCTTGGGTGTGGGGCCGCACAGTCGCGTCGCCGTGGCGGGTCTCGGTGGCCTGGGCCATCTCGCGGTCAAGATCGCCGTGGCGCTCGGGGCCGACACCTCGGTCATCAGCCGCTCACCCGACAAGGCCGACGACGCTCGTCGTCTCGGCGCCCACGCTTTCCTCGTCTCGACGGATCAGGAACAGATGGCCGACGCCCGTGACCGGTTCGACGTCGTCATCGACACCATCTCCGCCCCGCACGACCTCGGCCCCTACCTGCGCCTGGTCGCCATGGACGGGACACTCAGCCACCTCGGGCACCTCGGACCCGTCACCGTGGAGACCATCGACCTCCTCGTGGGACGCAAGAAGCTCAGCTCCGCAGGCAGCGGCGGCAGGCCCGCGACCACCGCCATGCTCGACTTCTGCGCCGAGCACGGCATCACCGCCGACATCGAACTCCTCCCTTCGGCGCGCGTGAACGAGGCCCTCGAACGCCTCGGCCGCAACGACGTCCGCTACCGCTTCGTCCTCGACATGTCCGACCTCGCGGTCTGAAGGAGGTTCCGACCAGCCGTCTCGCTCATCCCTGGCGGGCCGCGTCGTACGGTCGGGGTGTGTAGTCCGGCGGTCGTGGGGGACCATGGAAGGCGACGCGCCTGTGAAGACGGGCAGGCCGCGCTCCAGGCCGGCGGATGGCCTCGCGTGCCGCCGGCTGCGGAAGGAGTGCCTGTGATGAGCGAAGCCGAATGGCGTCCGTCGGGCATCGACTGGGCTCGCCCCCGCCAGGACAGCGAGCCGTCGCAGCCGAGCGGGCTGATGGACCTTCTCGGCGTCGCGGCGACACTGCTGGACGCGGACGGACGGATCGTCCTGTGGAGTCCCCAGGCAGAGGAGCTGTACGGCTACACCGCGGAGGAGGCGCTCGGGCAGTACGCCGCACTGCTGCTCGTCCGTGAGGAGGACTGGGACTGGGTGATCAAGAAGTTCGCCGAGGTCATGGAGACCGGCCAGGGCTGGGGCGGCACGTTTCCCATCCGGTGCAAGGACGGGAGCACCAGGCTGGTGGAGCTGCGCAACACTCGGCTGCTGGACGACCGCGGCGACTTCTACGCCCTCGGGCTCGGCACCGACTCACCCACGCTTCGCGAGGTGGAGCGGGATGTCGCCCTGTCCACCCGGTTGATCTCGCAGTCCCCCTTCGGGCTGGCGATCCTCGACACCGACCTCAGGTATCTGGCCGTCAACCCCGCGCTGGAGCGGATGCACGGCCTCCCCGCGAAAGATCACCTCGGCCGTCACTACCGCGAGATCATGAGCCCCGACAAGTTCGAGGTGATCGAGGTCGCGATGAGGAGGGTCCTGGAGAGCGGGGTCCCCCTGGTCGACGAGTCCACCGTCGTCGGCTTCACCCCGGCCGACCCGGAACAACGGCACGCGTGGTCGATCTCGGTGTACCGGCTGGAGGACACCCAGGGCCGTGTTCTCGGGGTGGCCGAACTCGTGGTGGACGTCAGCGAGCGGTACCGGTCGGCCATGGAGGCCACCGAGACCCGGCGGCGCCTGGCCCTGATCGCCGATGGCTCAGCTCGTATCGGCACCACGCTGGAGGTCGAGGAGACGGCCCGGGAGCTGGCCGAGGTGACCGTTCCCGATTTCGCCGACATGGTCGCCGTCGACGTGCTCGACTCCGTCCTCGACGAGCACCGCTCCGCCTCCGACAACGGCCCCGCGCTCTTCCGCGCCCTCGCCGTGAAGGCCGCCTACCCCACCGAAGCCGTCCTTGCCGCCGATCCGCCGGGCAACATCACCACCTACGAGGCCGATCGTGTGGCCACCCAATGTGTGCGCACCGGCCGCCCCATCCTGATCGCACACGCCGATGGGAACGACCTGAGTCGCATCGCCCGCGACGATCGCGCCGCCACGTTGCTTGCGCGGGCCGGGGTGCACTCCTACATGGCCGTCCCGCTGACCGCACGCGGCGCCGTCCTGGGCTTCCTGGGGCTTTCCCGCGCCCGGGATCCACGGCCCTTCGACGAGGACGACCTCGCCATCGCCACCGAGCTCGCATTCCGCGCCGCGGTGTGCATCGACAACGCCCGCACGCATCAGAGCGTGCGCACCGCCGCCGAGACCCTCCAGCGCAGCCTGCTCCCCGACCACCCGTCCCGCCTTCCCGGCCTGCAGGTGTCCTCCCGCTACGTCCCGGCACAGGCCGCCTACGAGATCGGCGGCGACTGGTACGACGTCCTTCCGCTCGGCGGCGACAAGACGGCCCTCGTCGTGGGCGACGTCATGGGCAGCGGCATCGACGCCGCCGCGGCCATGGGGCGCCTGCGCACCGCCACGGCCGCCTTCGCCAGCCTCGACCTGGAGCCGGCCCGGGTTCTCGAGCAGCTCGACTCGATCACATCCGGTCTGGAGCAGTACATCGCCACCTGCCTCTACGCGGCATACGATCCCCACCGCGGCGAGTGCCGCATCGCCAACGCCGGCCACCTGCCCCCTGTCCTCGTGCGCAGGGGCGAGCGCCCCCGGCTGCTCGACCT
This sequence comes from Streptomyces diastatochromogenes, assembly GCA_001550305.1. Taxonomy (GTDB): domain Bacteria; phylum Actinomycetota; class Actinomycetes; order Streptomycetales; family Streptomycetaceae; genus Streptomyces; species Streptomyces mirabilis_D. The sequence continues at coordinate 3,489 of LRTP01000289.1, read as the reverse complement.
GCCCGCCGGTATCCCGCTCGGAGTCGGCGGCGTCCCGTTCGAGGCGACCGCCGTCGAATTCGGCCTGGGCGACAAGCTGGTCCTGTACACGGACGGTCTGGTCGAGACCCGCCATGACTCCATCGACGAACGCCTCGCCGTCCTGGTCCACGCCCTGGAGGTGGCCGACTGCCCCTTGGAGGAGACGTGCGACCGCCTTCTCGAGGGTCTGCGACATCCGCGCGACCGCGACGACGTCGCTCTGCTGATCGCCCGCGCGGTACGTTCCCCGTGACGAGGACGCGGGGTTACTTGCCCCAGATCTTCCGGTACGCCTCCCGATAGCCCGACGGATCCCAGGTCGTGGCCCCGTGGCTGTTGTCGGCCGTGGTGATGTGGACGGGGGCCACATATCCGCCGGCGGGCCGACCCGAGAAGGCGCGGTTGAACTCGTCGACGATCTGCCAGCCCTGCAGGGACAGCGGCTCGGGGACGGTGGCGGCCTGGTACTGCCCGCTGTTGATGCGCTGGAAGGCGGAGGGGTCACCGTCACCTGCGCCGATGTTGAAGGGCGGCCCGGTGCCGTTCTTGCCGGCGGCACGGAAGGCGGGGGCGGCGTCGGCGAAGTACAGATCGTTGATGGCGACGGAGTGGGTCCACGTGCTCCCGAGGCGGGAGAGGAGGGAGGAGATCTCCCGGGGGATGCGGCTGCTCGCGTCCGAGATCGGGATGTTCTCGTACGACAGGAGCCGCACGCCCGAGCAGCTGGCAAGGTCCCTCCTGATCAGCTCGGACTTGTTCCTGGCGAAGGGGATCGAGGCGTCGGTGATGAGCACGACCCCGGCGCGGCCGTCCGAGTGCGCGATGATCCACTGGGCGCTGATTCCGGCCACGTCCTCGACCCGGGTGGTGACGTTGGTGAAGAGCCGGGGCCTTCGGCTGGGTCCGGGGGCGGCGACCGCGTGCCAGCCGATGAGCGGGATGCCTGCCTTGTCGGCCTGGGAGACCTGCTGCGAGGTCGAGTTGGGGTCGAAGCCGCCGATGACGATGCCCGAGGGTCTGAGCGCCAAGGCTTCGCTCATCGCCGCCTGGACGCCCACGGGTGTGCCCCCGCCGTCGATCACCCTGACGTTCCAGCCGATGACCCGTGCGGCTTCCTGCACCCCGTTCGCGGCGCTCGCGACGCCGGGATTGGTCATGGTCTGGGCGACGTAGACGATGGTCTTGCCGGGGACTGCCGTGGGGCCGCTGGTCGGTCCGCCCCAGGGGACGTCGGTCCTTTCCGCCTGTCTGACGGCGGTCTCGGCACGGCCCTGGATCGTGGGGCAGCCGCCAGGGCCCGTGGGGGAGTCTCCAGGGCCGTGCGACGAGCCGCGTTCGCAGCCCGCGAGAACCGTTGCCGCGATGACCACTGCGGTGGCGACGGAGCGCGCCCTCATGACGCCGGGAGTGGCGTTGCGGTTGCCGTGCACGGGAGCTCCTCGCGGAGGAAGGGGCGGGACGATACGGCCGGGAACACACAGGTGGTAGCCGTGGCCCGGGTCATGGAGCGGTGCCCGCCGCACCACCGCCCCGCGTCGGGGAGGAGGGTGGCGGAGGCGGCGCGTCGGGCGAGTCACGGGCCGCCGCGGCGCCGGTGCCAAGGCGGCGGGCGGAGTAGCCGGACAGACCGACGGCCACGAGCAGGGTGCCGCCGTAGAACAGCGGAATCGTCCAGAAGCCCGCGCCCATCTGACCGATGCCCGTGAGGCCGACGGCCAGGACGGCGACGGCGACGACGGTTCCCATGGCGTTGGGGCGGCCGGGTCTGATCGCGGTGGAGCCGAGGAGGGCGGCGGCGAAGGCGGGCAGCAGGTAGTCGAGGCCGACGCTGGGGTTGCCGATCTGCTGCTGGGCCGCGAGCAGGACGCCGGCGAGGCCGACGATCAGTCCCGACGCGGTGAAGGCGTAGACGGAGTACCTGCGCGTCGGGATGCCGATGAGGTCGGCGGCGCGCCGGTTCGAACCGATGACGTAGAGGTAGCGGCCGAGCGGCAGCCGTTCCAGCACCAGCCAGAGCACGACGGCGAGACCGAGTACGTAGAAGGTGGGGACGGGAAGACCGAGGAACATCGAGTCGTAGAGGTCGGTGAAGGCGATGGGGAGGCCCTGCGGGCCGGGGACGATCCGGCCACCGTCGGTGACCCAGCCGGTCACGGCGTACAGCATGCTGCCGGTCCCGAGCGTGGCGATGAAGGAGTTGATCCGGCCGAACTCGACGATGACACCGTTGAGGACGCCCACGACCGCCCCACCCAGGATCACCGCGAGGCAGGCGAGGGGCCAGGGCCAGCCGTTGTTGACGACGAGTTGCATCACCATGACGTGCGCCAGACCGAGGCCGTAGCCGAGAGAGAGGTCGAAGCTGCCCGTCACGATGGGGACCATGGCGGCGAGCGCGAGCACGGCCGGGATCGACTGGGTGGACAGGATCGCGTCGACGGTGTCCAGCGTGGGGAAGGTGCGCGGCAGGGCGAGGGAGAAGATCAGGAAGAGCAAGGCGGTGAGCGCCAGGAGGCCGTACCTGCCGATGAGGTGCGCGCCCGGTCCGTGTGGTCGCCGTGGCCCGCCCGGTCGGACGAGGTGGCGCAGCGGCCTCGGTCGCTGAGGCCGGGGTCGGGGTGGGGAGGAGTCCGTCATGGGTGGGTCGCGGTTCCGGAGAGGGGCATGGCCGACGCCGCCCGGGTGAGCCCGGCGACGGTGAGGTCCGGACCGCTCAGCTCGGCCGTCACGGACCCTCGGACGAAGACCAGGGCGCGTCGGCACACGCCCGCGACCTCCTCGAAGTCGGTGGAGATCAGCAGGACCGCGAGGCCGACGGCCAGCCCGTCGTCGAGCAGGCGGTAGACCGCGGCCTTGGCGCCGATGTCCACGCTCGCGGTCGGCTCCTCGAGGATCAGCAGGCGCAGGCCGACCCGGAGCCACCGGCCGATCACGACCTTCTGCTGGTTCCCACCGGACAGGGTGGCAAGGGGGGCCTCGCCGTCGTGGGGCCGTACCGAGAGCCGCTCGATCAAGTCGGCAGCCTCGGCACGTTCGCGGCGGGGGCTGATCCAGCTCAGCGCCGACAGGCCGCCCGCGGCGGGGTTGGCCAGGAGGTTCTCGCGCACCGTCAGCTCCGCGGCGCAGCCCTCCCGCTGTCTGTCGCCGCTCACGAAGCCGACCCCGAGGCGGACGGCGTCGGCGACCGTGCGCGGACTGTACGGCTGACCGCCGAGCAGGACGCGCCCGTCGAGGACGGCCCGGGAGCCGGCGAGGGCTCGGCCCAGGTCCATGTGCCCGGCGCCCGAGAGTCCGACCAGGCCCAGGACTTCCCCGGGCCCGAGGTCCAGGCTGACGGGTCCCGCGCCGGCGGTCCGTACGCCGTCGAGGGTCAGGACGGCCGGTCCGTCGGCCGGAACCGTGGCGGGCCGGTGGCCGGCCAGCTCCTCGCCGACGATGTCGTGCACCAGACGGGCGGGGCCCCCGCCC
>LRTP01000288.1 GCA_001550305.1 Streptomyces diastatochromogenes | reverse complement strand
TGGCCGTCCTGCGGGGCGACGAGCTCCTCCTGCTGCGGCAGCCGGACCGCGGCCCCGTCGCGCCGGGCGGGGCCGTCCACAATCTCGGGGCACTTCCGCTCGCCGACTGCCCGATCGACACGGAACACGCCCTGGTGCTGGCGCGCGGACCGGCCGCCGTCCGCGCCTATCGCCGCGCCCTGAGCCGGTGGGAACTGCTGACCGGCGCGGCGCTCTTCGGCCTCGGCTCGAAGGCCCTCGACATCGGCGTCGACTACGTGATGCAACGCAAGGCCTTCGGCGTGCTCATCGGCACGTTCCAGACCATCCAGCACCGACTGGCCGACAACGCGATCGCCCTCGACGGCGCCCGCCTGCTGGCCTACGAGGCGGCCTGGGCACAGGACGAGAACCTGCCCACGGCCGACACCTCGGCGACCATGGCCTTCCTGTTCGCCGCGGAGACCGCCTACAAGACGGCGTCGGAGGTCCTGCACTTCCACGGCGGATACGGCTACACGCTGGAGTACGACATCCAGCTCTACTTCCGGCGGGCGAAGGCCTGGTCACTCGTCGCGGGCGACTCCCGCGCGGCGTACGCGCGGCTCGCGCACCGCGTCTTCGGCACGGCACCGGCACCGGCACCGGCTCAGGGCAAGGCACCGGCACCGGTACCGGCAGAGAGGACGGGCTGACGATGGACTTCCGCGAATTCGACGAACTGGCCTCGCACCGCGAGGCGGCCTGCGCCTGGATCGAGGCCCATGTACGACCGGAGTGGGTGGAGGAACAGCGCCGCTCCGGCACGCATCAGACGGCCGAGCTGCATACCCTGCTCGCGCGCGACGGGATCCTCGCGGCCGACTGGGCGCCCGAGTACGGCGGGAGCGGGGTCGATCCCGGCTTCGCCCGGGCCGTGTTCGACGAACTCGGCCGCAGGGGGCTCGCCTCCGACGGCTGGTCCACGACCTCCATGGTGCTGCGCACCGTCGAGCACGTGGGAACCGAGGAGCAGAAGCGCGAGTACATCCCGGCCGCGCTCCGCGGCGACAGGCTGATCGCCCTGGGGTACAGCGAGCCGGACTCCGGCTCGGACGTCGCCGCGGCGAAGACCACCGCGGTCCGGGACGGCGACGAGTGGGTCATCAACGGCCAGAAGATGTTCACCAGCACCGCCCAGCTGTGCAGCCATGTGTTCGTGCTGGCCCGCACCGATCCGGACGTGCCCAAGCACAAGGGGCTGTCGATGTTCCTGGTGCCGACCGACAGCGCCGGGTACGACATCCAGCCGATCCACACGCTCGGCGGGCAGCGCACCAACGCCACGTTCTACGCCGACGTGCGGGTCCCGGATTCCGCGCGCCTCGGCGGGGTCGACGGCGGGTGGGGCGTCATGCACGTCGCGCTGGTCCACGAACGCTCCGCGTCCAGCCCCGGCTCGGACGGCGGTTCCCTGGTCAGTGATCTGGCCGCCTGGGCACGCACCGCGCGACGCCCCGACGGGACGACGGTCCTCGACGATCCGCTGGCCGCCGAGCGGATCGGCAGGATGGCGGTCGACGAGGAGGTCACCCGCCTGCTCGCCCTGCGCAACCGGTGGCGTGCCCAGAAGGGCGACCTCCCCGGCGTCGAGGGGTCGATGTGGAAGCTGTTCGCCACGGAGGCCGCGCAGCGCCACTCCAACGACATCCTCGACATCCTGGGCCCCGAGGGCGTACTGGCCCCGGACGCGGCCGGCGCCCCCGCGGGCGGCAGGTTCGAGGAGGGCTTCCGGGCGGCGGTGGTCGGCACCATCTACGGCGGGACCAGCGAGATCCTCCGGGAGATCATCGCGGAGCGCCACCTCAGGTTGCCCAGGAACCGCTGACGGGACGGAGGCCTGCGGAGCGGCGGGAATCGTCGTACGGCAGGCACCCCCGACCGGCGGCGCCGAGGCTCGAGCGGGCCTCGGCGCCGCGACGTCGGACCCAGGAGCGCGGAACCGGTCCCGGCCCCGAGGGCCACAACAGCGTTGTGGCCAGAAACTGCCCCCGCCTCCGTCCGTCGGGCACGGCCCCCTGTAGGCCCGCGCCCCCGGCGTCAGGCCTTGCGAGGAACCTCGGGCGTCAGGTCGATCTCGTCCTCGGCGTGTTCGAAGAAGTCGTCGACCAGCCGATGGCACAGCGTGGCGAGCTGCTCCAGGTCGTGCGGTGACCAGTCCGCCAAGGCCACCGACATGCCTCGGCAGCTCGCCTCCCGCACGCGGTCGACCGCGTCCCGGCCGGCCGGCGTGAGCTCGATGCGCTGAGCCCGGCGGTCGTTCGGGTCCGGGACGCGCGTCAGATAGCCGGTCTTCTCCAGCTGCTGCACCTGCCGGGTCACATGGGACGCCTCGACGGACAGCAGGTTCGCCAGCTCACTGGGCCGCAGCGAGCCGGAGTCGGCGACCTGCCGCAGCAGCGCCACGGCGGCCCGGTCCAGCGGCAGCCCGGCCATCGCCATGAGGCGCTCATGCTGACGAACCCTGCTGGTCAGATACGAGATACGGGTGAGCGCACGCTCGATCTCGGCCACCTCCGTCAACGCGGGATCGGCTGCTGTGGGCGGTGGTGTCGACATGGTACGACTCTAACGTCTACTTGCATAAGTTAAGCAATATCGAGTGTGGTCGAAAGGTCGTGCGGGCTGCTCGAGCCCCGCCCCTCAGGAGTCGAGGTCGTCGGCGAAGTGCCGGTAGCCGTGCCGGTCCCGGTGGATGTTCCAGATGGTCTCCGCGAGCGTGGCGGGGTCCTTCCTGGGGTGTCCGGGGCTGATCGCCCCGGGGATGACGAGTTGCGCGACGTGGATGCCGTCGTCGGCGAGCGCGCCGTGCAACAGGTGTCCGTAGGCGCTCTCGGCGGCGAAGGCGAGGGAGGTGCCGGCCCGGTCGGGGTGGGGTACCGCGGCGGTGCCGCCGTTGACGAAGAGGATGGTGCCGCGGCCGAGGGCACGCATGCCGGGCAGCACCTGGTGCACGGCGGCGACGGGGCCGTACACCGAGAACTCGATCGGACCCACGAGGTCGGCGGGGGTGGTTTCCAGGACCGGCCGCATGAACTCCCGTTGCGGGACCGGGCTGTACTGCATGACCTCGATGGGCCCCAGCGTCGCGGTCGCCGCGTCCAGCGCCGCTTCGAGGGCCTTCAAGTCGCGTACGTCGGCCGCGAAACCGCGCGCCGTCAGGCCCTCGCCCGCCAGCTCGGCGGAGAGGGTCCGCGCCCGGTCCGTGGTGCGGGTGATGAGGGCGACGTCGAACCCCTCGCGGCCGAACCGCCGTGCGACGGCGACTCCGAGGCCGGGTCCGGCTCCGATGATGGCGATGGTGGTCATGGTCTTCCTTGGGGCCTCGGGGGGAAGCAGCCTACGAGGGGCAGCATGCCCCCAGTGGGCCCCCGCTGCTCGTCGTTCACGGCGCGACGACGTACCGCCCCTGGGCGATCAGCCACGTGAGTGCCACCTGCGCCGGGGTGATCCCGACGACGGAAGTCGCGTGGCGGACGGCCCCCACGGCGCGGGGAATCACCGTGTGCCTCATGCTGTTCTCCGGCTGAGCGCGTATGACAGGTCACGCGGGCCCATGACAGTCCTTGACACCAGACCCAGGAGGCCGACCGTGTACGGCGACCCGGCAACGATCCGCAAGATCCTCACCGAACTCGGCGACACCTGGGCGATCGTGGGCCTCTCGTCCAACGAGCGGCGCGCGGCGTACGGGGTCGCCGACGTTCTCCAGCGTTACGGCAAGCGGATCGTCCCCGTGCACCCGAAGGCGGAGACCGTTCACGGCGAGAAGGGCTACCCGTCGCTGGACGCGATCCCGTTCGACGTCGATGTCGTCGACGTCTTCGTCAACAGCGACCTCGCGGGGCCCGTGGCCGACGAAGCCGCCGCCGTCGGTGCCAAGGCCGTCTGGTTCCAGCTCGGAGTCGTCGACGAGGGCGCGTACGGCCGTACCCGCGCCGCCGGACTCGACATGGTCATGGACCGCTGCCCCGCCATCGAGATCCCGCGCCTCGGCTGAGCGGTGTCCGCACGGCACGCCGGTTCGGGCAAACCTGGTTGACGGCCGGTGGTGGGGATCGGTTTGCTGCTCCGGTGTCCACACTCACCTTTCAGCAGGCGGACGACGAAGCCGGTCTCAAGGACTGGCGGTACGTCCACAATCTCATCGTGCCACCCGCCGCCATGTCGCTCGACGAGGTCCGTGAGCGGGCCGGGCGCAACCACCTGGAGGTCGTGTACCTCGGCGACGTCCTGGTGGGCTGCTCGACCGTGCGTCCGCCCAAGGACGGCGGCTCGACGGCCACGGTGATCGCCCGGGTCCTGCCCGGACACCGTCGGCAGGGGTTCGGTGAGGAGCTCTACGAGCGCGGGCTGAAGCAGGCGCGGGCGCGGGGCGCGGACGTGATCGAGACGGTCGTCCTGGCGTCCAACGAGGACGGGCTGCGGTTCGCCGTGCAGCGCGGGTTCGTCGAGATCGAGCGGTATGTGCTGCCGGGCGAAACAGCTGAGTGGGTCGACCTGCGGCTGGCCTGAGCCCGGCCGGCCCCGGTCACCGCGCCCGGTCGAGGAACGCCGTCACCGTTTCCGTGAAGCGCCGGGGGTCGTCCAGCCACGGGTAGTGGCCGGCCGCCGGCTGGACGATCAGCTCCCCATCAGGGAACAGCTCCGCCACGGTGGCGGCCACGCGCGGCAGCGGGCCACTGTCGAGTTCGCCCGCGAGCAGCAGGACCCGGGCGTCCAGCGTGGCGACGACGGCGCGGACCACGGCGGGTTCGAAGGCACCGGCGGACGCGTACAGGTCCGCGGCCTCCTCGTTGGTCTGTTCGACCTCGGTCTCGGCGTGCGCCTGCGCGGTCGCGTCCCAGCGGCCGTAGCAGAACGGGGCGGCCGAGTCCCAGTCGGCATCGGCCGCCGAGCCCGCCCAGATCCGTTCGTAGGCGTCGTACGCCGCCGCGAACCACGGCTCGGCCCCGCGGCGCGCGGCCGCCTCCCGGCGGTGCTCCTCGGTGAAGTCGATCCCGAGGGCCCGGGCGCGCCCGTTGACCGAGGTGAGGGTGCGGACGCGGTCCGGATACCGGGCCGCGTAGAGGAGCGCGAGGTCACCGGCCGCCGAGTGGGCGAGGAGATCCACCTGCTCCAACCCGAGGTGCGCCCGGATGGCCTCGACGTCGTCCACCTGCCGGTCGCAGCGGTACGTCGCCGGGTCGGCCGGTACGGCGGAGTCACCGGTCCCCCGCAGATCCAGCAGGAACAGTCGACGGTGCCGCGACAGCCCGCCGAGATCGCCGAGATAGGCGGAGGCACGCATGGGCCCACCGGGCAGACAGAGCAGCGGCTCTCCCCGGCCCGTGACGTGGTAGGCCAGTTCGGTCCCGTCGGGGGCGGAGAAGATCGGCATGCCGTCATCCTCATGACGACGGGACGCTCGGGGCAAGCGTTTTTACGCGGCGCAGGGGGAGGTCCCCCGGACCAAAGAACGTCCAGGCCGGCCGTACGGGCCGACCTGGACGTCCTGGCCTGGATGATCAGACGAGGTCGAACCGGTCGAGGTTCATGACCTTGTCCCACGCCGCGACGAAGTCCTTCACGAACTTCGCCTTGGCGTCGTCGCCCGCGTAGACCTCGGCGAGCGCGCGCAGCTCGGAGTTCGAGCCGAAGACGAGGTCGGCACGGGTGCCGGTCCACTTGATCTCGCCGGTGGCGTCGTCGCGGGCCTCGAAGGTGGTCGCGTCCTCGGACGTCGGCGTCCACGTCGTGCCCAGGTCGAGCAGGTTGACGAAGAAGTCGTTGGTCAGCGTTCCGGGGGTCGCGGTGAGGACACCGTGGGCCGACTGCTGGTGGTTGGCGCCCAGGACGCGCAGACCACCTACGAGGACCGTCAGCTCGGGAGCGCTCAGGGTCAGCAGGTTCGCGCGGTCCAGCAGCAGGTACTCGGCCGGGAGGCGGTTGCCCTTGCCGAGGTAGTTGCGGAACCCGTCGGCGGTCGGCTCCAGCGCGGCGAAGGACTCCGCGTCGGTGTGCTGCTCCGTCGCGTCGACGCGGCCCGGGGTGAAGGGCACCTCGACGTCGTGACCGGCGTCCTTGGCGGCCTTCTCGACCGCGGCGCTGCCGCCGAGCACGATCAGGTCGGCCAGGGAGACCTTCTTGGCACCGGTGTTGAACTCCCGCTGGATGCCCTCCAGCGTGCGCAGCACCGCCGCGAGCTGGTCGGGGTCGTTGGCCTCCCAGCCGCGCTGCGGCTCCAGGCGGATGCGCGCGCCGTTGGCGCCGCCGCGCTTGTCGCTGCCGCGGAACGTCGAGGCCGACGCCCAGGCGGTGGAGACCAGCTGCGGGACGGTCAGACCCGAGTCGAGGATCTTCGCCTTGAGGGCGGTGACGTCGTCGGCGCCGATGGCCTCGCCCTCCGCCTCCGGCAGCGGGTCCTGCCACAGCAGGGTCTCCTCCGGGACCTCCGGGCCGAGGTAGAGCGACTTCGGGCCCATGTCACGGTGGGTCAGCTTGTACCAGGCGCGGGCGAAGGCGTCCGCGAACTCCGCGGGGTTCTCGTGGAAGCGGCGGGAGATCGGCTCGTAGATCGGGTCGACGCGCAGCGAGAGGTCGGTGGTGAGCATCGTGGGCAGACGCTTCTTCGACGGGTCGTGCGCGTCGGGGACGGTCGCCTCGGCGTCCTTCGCCACCCACTGGTTGGCGCCGGCGGGGCTCTGGGTCAGCTCCCACTCGTAGCCGAAGAGGTTGTCGAAGAAGCCGTTGCTCCACTGGGTGGGCGTGGTGGTCCAGGTGACCTCCAGGCCGGAGGTGATGGCGTCCCCGCCCTTGCCGGTGCCGTACGTGCTCTTCCAGCCCAGGCCCTGTGCCTCGATCGGGGCGGCCTCGGGGTCGGCGCCGACGCTCTCCGCCGGGCCCGCGCCGTGGGTCTTGCCGAAGGTGTGACCGCCCGCGATGAGGGCGACCGTCTCCTCGTCGTTCATCGCCATGCGGCGGAACGTCTCACGGATGTCGCGGGCGGCGGCGATCGGGTCCGGGTTGCCGTTGGGGCCCTCGGGGTTGACGTAGATGAGGCCCATCTGGACCGCGCCGAGCGGGCTCTCCAGCTCGCGGTCACCGGTGTAGCGCTGGTCGTCGAGCCAGGTGGTCTCGGGGCCCCAGTACACGTCCTCCTCGGACTCCCAGACGTCCGCGCGGCCGCCGGCGAAGCCGAAGGTCTCGAAGCCCATCTGCTCCAGGGCGACGTTGCCGGTGAGGATCATGAGGTCGGCCCAGGAGAGGCTCTGGCCGTACTTCTTCTTGACCGGCCACAGCAGACGGCGGGCCTTGTCGAGGTTGCCGTTGTCGGGCCAGCTGTTGAGGGGGGCGAAGCGCTGCTGGCCGGCGCCGGCGCCGCCGCGGCCGTCGCTGATGCGGTAGGTGCCCGCGCTGTGCCAGGCCATCCGGATCATGAACGGGCCGTAGTTGCCGAAGTCGGCCGGCCACCAGTCCTGCGAGGTGGTCAGCACCTCGGCGATGTCGTGCTTCACGGCCGCCAGGTCGAGGGTCTTGAACGCCTCGGCGTAGTCGAACTCCTCACCGAGGGGGTTCGCCACGGCGGGGTTCTTGGCCAGGATCTTCAGGTTGAGCCGCTCCGGCCACCACTGGCGGTTTCCGCCGCCCTGGGTCGGATGCGCGGCACGCCCGTGCGCGACGGGGCAGCCGCCTGCGCCCTCCGACTTCGCATCGGTGACGATTGCATCATGGTTCTCGGACATGGGAATCCTTCCGGACGGGGCGGATCACTGTGCTCAGGAACTGCGGGCGGTGGAACAGTCGGTCGAAACAGTCGAAACAGCCGGGGCACCGACCCCTGGGGACGTCGTCGACGACACCGTACGACCGGCGCATGACGTAGTGGTGGCAGTCGCCGACGCGTCGCTCGAACCGGGTCGGGCTGCCCGGCTCCGGGATGCGCTCGCGACTGAAGTGGGCGAGCTCCACCCGTCTTCTGAACGTCACGTGCCTTTCCCTGCTGTTGTCCGGTCCCTTGGCTGTCGCCGGAACCGATCCTACGATGGACTCAGTCCAAGTCAATACGAGAACCAGACCCGTACGGATTCATTCGTCGGACGATGCATGATGAGGCTGGTGAGCATGAGTGACCTGCTCGAACGACTTCGCGGACGCGGCTGGCGGATGACCGCCCAGCGACGGGTGGTCGCCGAGGTACTCGACGGCGAGCACGTACACCTCACCGCGGACGAGGTGCTCGCACGCGCCACCGCCCGGTTGCCGGAGATCTCCCGCGCGACCGTCTACAACACCCTCGGCGAGCTCGTTTCGCTCGGCGAGGTGATCGAGGTGGCCACCGACGGGCGCGCCAAGCGCTACGACCCGAACGCCCACCACCCCCACCAGCATCTGGTGTGCTCGGGCTGCGGCGCCGTCCGGGACGTCCACCCCAAGGGCGACCCACTGTCCGATCTGCCCGCCTCCGAGCGGTTCGGCTTCACCGTCTCCGATGTCGAGGTGACCTATCGGGGCCTGTGCCCCGACTGTGGCCGCGCATAGGACGAGTTTCAGCCACCGCGCGCCGACCGGCCCCCGAGCGAACCGCGTCGAGGCCCGATCCCCCGTCCCGTCGCCTTCACTCCGGCTCACACCGCCTTCGCCTCCGGTTCGCCGGGCGTACGCCTGCGCTCGCTTCCATGAGGGGATGGACCACATCACGTTCCTCGTGACGGTCGTCATCGTCACGGCGCTGGCCTTCGATTTCACCAACGGATTCCACGACACGGCGAACGCGATGGCCACGTCCATCGCCACCGGGGCACTGAAGCCGAGAACAGCGGTCCTCATCAGCGGCGTCCTGAACATCGGCGGAGCGTTCCTTTCCACCGAGGTCGCCAAGACCATCTCGGGCGGCATCGTGGACGACACCCTGGTCACCCGGGGATGATCTTCGCGGGCCTGGTCGGGGCGATTCTGTGGAATCTGCTGACCTGGCTGCTCGGGCTGCCCTCCAGCTCCTCGCACGCCCTGTTCGGCGGACTGGTCGGGGCGGTCTGGGTCGGCGCGGGCGAGCACGGCGTGCACTTCGACAAGGTGGTCGAGAAGGTGCTGATCCCGGCCGTGGCCTCGCCGATCGTGGCGGGCGTGGCGGCGCTGCTGGCCACCTACCTCGCGTACAAGATCACCGCACGGGCCCGCCAGGACTCGGTGACCAAGGGCTTCCGGCTCGGCCAGATCGCCTCGGCCTCGCTCGTCTCCCTGGCGCACGGCACGAACGACGCCCAGAAGACGATGGGCGTCATCACGCTGACGCTGATCTCGGCGGGGGCGCTGGGGCACGACGCCGGTCCCCCGGTGTGGGTGATCGCGTCCGCCGGTCTCGCCATCGGACTGGGCACCTACCTCGGCGGCTGGCGGATCATCCGCACGATGGGCAAGGGGCTCACCGACATCCAGTCGCCCCAGGGCTTCGCGGCCGAGGCCGCCGCCACCACCGTGATCCTCACCTCCGCCCACCTGGGTTTCGCGCTCTCCACCACACAGGTCTGTTCCGGCGGCATCCTCGGCGCCGGCCTGGGCAGGCGGCTGGCCGAGGTCCGCTGGGGCACGGCGGGGCGCATGGTGATCGCCTGGCTGGTCACGCTGCCCGCCGCCGCGCTGGTCGGCGGGGTCTCGGCGAGCGTGGTGAAACACGGCGGCACCTTCGGCACCGTGGTGATCGCCCTGTGCGCCGCCGCCGTCGCCGCGTTCACCGTGCTCGCCTCGCGCCGCAACCCGGTGCGCGCCGACAATGTGAACGACGCCCACGAGGTCACCGTCCGTGCCGATGCGCCGACGACCGTCGGCACCGTCGCCTGAGCCAAGGGGAAGTCGTACGATGCATGTGGACTGGACCGCGCTCGGCGAGGTCACCGCGGTGAGTATCGCCGTCACTGTCGGAGTGGTGGTCGTCTTCGCGCTCGGCGTGCTGGGCGTCTCCCAGGTCGAGGCGGCACGCGAGAAGGACGCCGGCGGCACCCACGCCCTCGGCTTCGCACAGGCCGGACTGTGTTTCCTGGCCTGCGCGGCGATCGTCGCGTACGGAATTTACCTGATCGTGCCGCAGTTCCACTGAAGTGAAGCCGGGGAGGCCGCGATGACGCCACTGCTGGCGGGTTTGACCGTCGATTACAGCGACCACGACGACCCGGTACTGATCCGGTCGGACGGCAGTCCGGTGGAGACGTGGCGTGAGAACTACCCGTACCACGAGCGCATGGAGCGCAAGGAGTACGAGTGGCACAAACGCCTCCAGCAGATAGAACTGCTGAAGCTGCAGAGTTGGATCAAGGCGACCGGCCGCCGCCTGGTCATCGTCTTCGAGGGACGTGACGCGGCCGGCAAGGGCGGCACGATCAAGCGGTTCACCGAGCACCTCAATCCGCGCGGTGCCCGGGTGGTGGCGCTGGAGAAGCCGACCGAGCGCGAGCGCGGCCAGTGGTACTTCCAGCGGTACGCGGAGCATCTGCCGACCGCGGGCGAGATCGTCATGTTCGACCGGTCCTGGTACAACCGGGCCGGCGTCGAGCGGGTGATGGGCTTCTGCACGGACGACGAGTACCACCGCTTCATGCGGCAGGCGCCCGCCTTCGAACGGATGCTCGTCGACGACGGAGTGGATCTGATCAAGTTCTGGTTCTCCGTGTCGCAGGGCGAGCAGCGCACCCGTTTCACGATCCGCCAGGTCGATCCCGTACGGCAGTGGAAGCTCAGCCCCATGGACCTGGCCTCCTTGGACCGCTGGGACGACTACACCGCCGCCAAGGTCGCCATGTTCCGCGAGACGGACACCGAACAGGCCCCCTGGACCGTGGTGAAGAGCAACGACAAGAAGCGGGCGCGTGTCGAGGCGATGCGCAGCGTCCTGGCCCGCTTCTCCTACACGGACAAGGACGAGGAGGTCGTCGGCAGCCCGGACCCGAGCATCGTGGGCGCGGCGGCGAACCTGTTGGAGGCGGGCGAGGACGACACCGGCCACTGAACGCGGCGGTGGTTCCCTCAGTCGTGCGGCGGACGGTCGGTGAGGCGGTGGTCGGCCAGGTTCAGCGCCTCGTCGACCACCCGGCGCAGATGGCCGTCACCGAGTGAGTAGATGACCCGGCGGCCTTCCTTCCTGGTGTTCACCAGACCGGCGAGACGCAGCCGGGCCAGATGCTGGCTGACGGCCGGGCGCGCGGCCCCGCACGCCTCGGTGAGCGTCGTGACATCGGCCTCTTGCCCGGTCAGCGCGTGCAGGAGGGTGAGCCGGGTGCGGTCGCCCAGGAGGGCGAGGAGTTCGGCGGCGAGCGCGAACTGTTCCTCGCCGGGGGTTCGCGGATGCGCATCATGCGCAGGTGACAGGTGCATGCGTGCGCTCATACGCACATAATGGTCCCGTGGACGCCGACACGTCCACTCCCGCGCACCGGAAGGGGACCCCCGTGAGCGACCGGCACGACGAGCACGGCCACGGCCACGACGACAGCGGCGGTCACGGCCACTCCCACGATCACGGCACGCCCCACGGCCATGACCACGGTCACGGCCACAGCCACGGCCGCTTGGGGCACGACCACCCGCAGCCCCATACCCATCCGCACCCCCACACCCACAGCACCTCTTCCGGGCTCCTCCCCCGCCTCCGTCACCTCCTCACCCCTCACTCCCACGAGACCGGCGACAAGCTCGACTCCGCGCTGGAGTCCTCGGCGCGCGGCATGCGAGCGCTGTGGGTGTCCCTCGTCGTCCTCGGTACCACCGCTGTGGCGCAGGCGGTCGTGGTCGTGGTCTCCGGATCGGTCGCGCTGCTCGGCGACACGGTGCACAACGCCGCCGACGCGCTCACGGCCGTCCCCCTCGGCATCGCGTTCGTCCTGGGCCGGCGCGCGGCGACGCGCCGCTTCACCTACGGCTACGGCCGGGCGGAGGACCTCGCGGGCATCGTGATCGTGCTGACGATCGCCGCGTCCGGTGCCTTCGCGGCCTGGACCGCGGTCGAGCGGCTGATCGACCCGCGCCCCCTGCACCACGTCCCGGTCGTCGCGGCGGCCGCCCTGATCGGCTTCCTCGGCAACGAGTGGGTCGCCCGGCACCGCATCCGGGTCGGGCGTGAGATCGGCTCGGCCGCCCTCGTCGCGGACGGCCTCCATGCCCGTACGGACGGATTCACGTCACTGGCGGTCCTGGTGGGGGCGGGCGGCGCGGCACTGGGGTGGCAACTCGCCGACCCGCTGGTGGGCCTGGCGATCACGGCCGCGATCCTGCTGGTGCTGCGCGACGCCGCCCGCGAGGTGTTCCGGCGTGTGATGGACGCCGTGGACCCGGAGTTGGTCGACTCGGCCGAACGGGCCCTGCGGGAGGTCCCCGGCGTGCGCGGGGTGGGTGAACTGCGGCTGCGCTGGATCGGGCACCGGCTGCGCGCCGAGGTGGCGGTCGTGGTGGACGGCGAGGCGAGTGTGCGACAGGCGCACCGGATCGCCGTCGAGGCCGAACACGCCCTGCTGCACGCCGTACCGAAGCTCACCGCGGCCCTCGTACACGCCGATCCGGCCCCCGCGCCGGGCGAGACGGACCCGCACCTGGCGCTGGCGCATCACATGGTCGCCTGACCGGTCAGGCGATGCCCAGCCCCTCCAGCACCACCACGTTCGGCAGTTCGGCGAACGCCTTGCCCGGCACCAGCAGCTTCCCGCGCCGCCGGCCACTGCCCACCAGGACGTACGGGAGCTCGACGACCGCCGAGTCCACCAGCACCGGCCAGTCGCCCGGCAGTCCGATCGGGGTGATACCGCCGTACTCCATGCCGCTCTCGCCGGTGGCGGTGTCCATCGGGGCGAACGAGGCCTTGCGGGCACCGAGTTGGCGGCGGACGGCGCCGTTGACGTCGACGCGGGTGGCGGAGAGGACCACGCAGGCGGCGAGCGTGGTCTCGCCGCCGCGCTTGCCCGCGACGACCACGCAGTTGGCGGACTGGTCCAGCAGTTCCTTGCCGTAGTGCTCGACGAAGGTCGCGGTGTCGGCCCACTCGGGGTCCGTGTCGACGTACACGATCTGGTCGGCGGGGACGGTGCCGCGCCAGTGGCGTACACCGTCCGCGACCGGGCGGGTGAGCTCGTCGAGACAGTCGGGGGCGGCCGTGGCGTGGTCGAAGTGTCCGATGGGAGCGCGCATGACGGCACGCTAACAGCCGCTCCGGTCCGCCCGGCGGGGCGTCTCAGTGCACGAGCGGGACCGACACCGCCATGACCATCTCCACCGGTACATCCCCCTTGTTGGCGTACGTATGGGGGGTGTTGGCCTCGAAGGACACGCTCGCGCCCTCGGGGACGCGGTAGTCGGTCCCGTCGACGACGAGAGTGAGGTCGCCCGCCATGACATGGACGAGTTCGACCGTCCCCGTGGGGTGCGGGTCCGAGGGACTGCCGTCGCCCGGCATGAGCCGCCAGTCCCACATCTCCAGCGGTCCGGGCGCCTCGGTACCGGCGAGGAGGCGGTTGTAGCTGCCCGCGTCCGTGTGCCACAGCCGTACGGCCTGCTCGGCCGGGACGATCCGGACCTTGGGCCCCTGCTCGTAGTCGAGGAGGGTGGTGATGCTGACGCCGAGCGCGTCGCCGATCTTCACGACGGTACCGATGCTGGGGTTGGTCCTGGCCTGCTCGATCTGGATGAGCATGCCGCGGCTGACTCCGGCGCGACCGGCGAGCACGTCCAGGGTGAAGCCGCGCTCGGTGCGCCATCGCTTGACGTTGCGCGCCAGCGACTGGGTCAGCAGGTCGAGATCCGACACATTCCGTCCATTAGTCTGCGTCCAATATTCTAGATTACAGAGTTCAATCGAATGAACTATGCTGTGGTGCACCTGATCGTTCACTGAACTGTACTGCGAGGGGCCCGATGACGGCACAGACAGCGCTCTTCGCCCTGGCCACCAGCCTCCTGTGGGGCCTGGCCGACTTCGGCGGGGGGCTGCTGACCCGGCGTACGCCCGCGCTCACCGTGGTCGTCGTCTCACAGTCGATCGCGGCGGTGGTACTGGGCGCGATCGTGGTCGTGACCGGCGGCTGGAGCGCGGCGGGACCGCAGCTGTGGTTCGCGTTCGCGGCGGGACTCGTGGGACCGGTCGCGCTGCTCTCCTTCTACAAGGCGCTCGCCCTGGGCCCGATGGGCGTCGTCTCCCCACTCGGCTCCCTGGCCGTGGCCGTCCCCATCACCGTGGGACTCTTCCTCGGGGAGCGCCCCGGGCTGACGCAGGTGGCGGGCATCGCGGTCGCCGTCGTGGGCGTCGTGCTCGCCGGCGGGCCCCAGTTGAGAGGCGCCCCCGTGCAGCGGCAGGCGATCCTCCTCACACTGATCGCCGCGCTCGGCTTCGGCACGGTGTTCGTGCTGATCGCGGAGGCGTCCTCGTCGGTGACCGGGCTGTTCCTCGCGCTGTTCGTGCAGCGCCTGACCAACGTCGCCACCGGTGGCGCGGCGCTCCTCGTCTCCGTGCGGCGCGGCGCCACCGCCCTTCCCGAGGGTGGCTTCCCCTGGCGCTCCCTGCCCGCGCTCGCCTTCGTCGGGCTCGCGGACGTCGCGGCGAACGGTACGTACTCCGTCGCCGCCCAGCACGGCCCGGTCACGGTGGCAGCCGTCCTCGCCTCGCTCTATCCGGTGGTCACGGCCCTCGCCGCACGGGGCTTCCTCAGCGAACGGCTGCGCGGAATCCAGGCCGCGGGCGCGGGCCTGGCGCTGGTCGGCACGGTACTGCTGGCCACCGGCTGACCCCTGCCGATCGGCCTCAGGACGACTCGGCGTCCAGCTCCGCCAGCCGCTCCACGGTCTCCTCGTCCAGCTCCGACAGCGCGAGCAGCTGCTCCGGGGTCACCCCGTCGGGAATCGGGACCGGCGCGGGCGTCCGCAGCGGCGGCTGCCAGCCGTCGACCGCGTCCCAGCGCCGTACGACCCGGGCGGGAGCCCCCGCCACGACCGAGTGGTCCGGCACCGCGCCGCGCACCACCGCGCCGGCCGCCACCACGACGTTCCGCCCGATCCGCGCCCCCGGCAGGATCACCGCCCCGGTGCCGATCCAGCAGCCGGATCCGATCTCCACCGGCTCCATCCGGGGCCACTGCTTGCCGATGGGCTCGTGCGGATCGTCGTACGAGTGGTTCGTGGACGTCACGTACACATACGGCCCGAAGTAGCAGTCGCTGCCGATCGTGACCGTCGTGTCGGCGATGACGTGGCTGCCGCGGCCGAGCACGACACCGTCGCCGACGCGCAGGATCGGGTCGGCGCCGAGGTCCAGGTCGGGCATCAGACCGGCGGTGAGGGTGACCTGTTCGCCGACGATGCAGTGGGCGCCGAGGTGGATCCAGGGTTCACCGAAGACGGTGCCGAGCGGGAAAGCCAGCCTGGTACCCGTTCCCATCGCGCCGAAGCGCAGCCGCCCCGGGTGCTCGGCCGTCACGGAACCCGTGCGCTGCACCCAGGCCCAGCACGCGTGAACGGCGCGCTGCGCGAGACGGCGCCGCCATGATGAGAACACGTTCCTGTTGCTGGGCACCCGCTCACCGTACTCAGGGCGGCCTGGGCCGAGCAGAGATCACCGCTGTGATCTTCGCCCCACCGGCGCCGGGAGCGATGGCATACGGTGCCGCTGTACCGCCGCCGCCGACGACAACGAGGAGACGCTGATGACGCAGCAGGCGCTGATCATGGGGATCGGCGGCAAGGACCCGCAGGTGGACCCGGAGGCGTTCACGGCACCGACGTCCGTGGTGATCGGGGACGTCACCCTGCACGCGGGCGCGAGCGTCTGGTACGGCGCGGTACTGCGCGCCGACTTCGGTCCGATCGTCATCGGCGCCGACAGCAACATCCAGGACAACTGCACGCTCCACGTCGACCCCGGCTTCCCGATCACGGTCGGCGAACGCGTCTCGGTCGGCCACAACGCCGTGCTGCACGGCGCGACGGTCGAGGACGACTGCCTGATCGGCATGGGGGCCACGGTCCTCAACGGCGCGGTGATCGGCGCCGGCTCCCTGGTGGCGGCCCAGGCCCTGGTCCCCCAGGGGATGCGGGTCCCGCCCGGCTCCCTGGTGGCCGGGGTGCCCGCCAAGGTCAAGCGCCCCCTGACGGAGGAGGAACGCCAGGGCCTCACCCTCAACGGCACCTTCTACGTGGACCTGGCGAAGACGCACAAGGAAGCACACGGGAGCTGAAGCGCGCCTTCAGGGGCGGGGCTGTGTCCACTGTGCGGCTCCGCCCCGTGGGCGCGCCCAGCCGCGTACAACCCGCGGACACACGACGACGGAAACCTACTCGGCAGCCGCCACCGGCTCCCGCTCCCCCGTCTCGATCTCCGCCGCCGCCTTCTTCGCCCTGCGCTTCACGATCAGCATCGAGGCAAGCCCGATGAGCACGGCCACCACGAGCCCGACCCACGAGAACCGCTTCAGCCAGGACTCGGCGACGACGCCCACGTAGTAGATGACCGCGGTGGTGCCCCCGGCCCAGATGATCCCGCCCAGCACATTGGCGATCAGGAACTTCCAGTACGGCATCTTCAGCACACCCGCGAGCGGTCCCGCGAAGATCCGCAGCAGCGCGATGAACCGGCCGAAGAAGACGGCCCACATGCCCCACTTCTGGAAGGACCGCTCGGCGGTCGCGACGTGCCCCTCGCTGAAGTGCCTGGGGAACTTCGCTCCCAGCCAGGCCAGCAGGGGGCGCCCGCCCTTGCGGCCGATGGCATAGCCGATGGAGTCGCCGACGATCGCGCCGATACTGGCGCACGCCCCGAGGATGACGGGGTTGATACCCGAATGCTGCGAGGACAGCAGCGCCGCCGAGATCAGGATGATCTCACCGGGCAACGGGATGCCCAGGCTCTCCAGGCCGATGACCAGGGCCACCAGCGCATAGATGCTGACCGCGGGCACCGTCTCGAGCCAATGCTGGACGTCCAACGCCGGTTCCTCCCGAATCGCGCACTTCCCGGCGTGCGCCCGCGACGACGGGCACACGCCGGGAAGCCTACCGCTCAGCCTCGCGCGGCGGCGTCCCACAGGTCGCACCGATGCTCCCGGTGGACGGTCGTACTCACGAAGTTTCCGCCCCGGGAGGCGGTCCGCAGCGAGAGCACCGGGCCGGCGCCGCCGGGCATCGCGGGCTGCTCGTCGGCGCGCGGCACCCCGCCCCTGACGAAGGACCCCCAGTACTGGATCATCTGCCGCGACAGCACCCGCTGCTCGGCGTTCAGCGGGGTGGTGAGCCCGAAGTGCTTGAAGAGGTACTGCACCTCGTTCACATGGGTCGCCCCGAAGTCGAAGCTCGTACGGAGATCGCGCAGCGAGGCGAACGGCGGCGAGGTGCGGTCGGCGAACTCGTACGCGTACACGGGCCCGCGTCCGGCGAGCGCCGCGTCGAGCCGCAGCGCCGGACACGCCATGAGGTAGTCACCGAAGGCGGTGGCGTAGGCGAGGGTCGGCGACGCATAGTCGTTGAGTGGATAGCGCTCGAGCACGTGCTCGCCCGGACCGGCGCCCCAGGCCTCCTTCACGACCGCCGGGTACCGCTCGGCGGTGAGCGGGGTGCCGGCATGGTCGAACCGGGCGAACGCGAACAGCCGCCCCTCGTCCTCGTTCGCCCCGTTCAGCACGGGGACCCGGGCCGCAGCCCCGTTCGCGTACGCCTCGAAGGGCTGTATCGGCAGGAAGGCGCCGCCCACCACGGGCCCCCAGTCGAATCCGCCCTGGGCGGCGAGGATCTCCGCGGACGACTTGCCCCGCAGACACGCCGCCGACAGGTCGGCGCAGCCCACCTTCCGCGCGAAGGCCGCGCCCGCGGCCACGGCCGCCTCGTGGGTGCGCGCCGCGCAGTTCCCGTACGCGCCGCTCTCGACGATCCCCGCCCGGTACAGGCCCTTCGAGGTCGGCGAGGCCAGCTGGGTGCAGACCGAGCGGCCGCCCGCCGACTCGCCCGCGACGGTGACACGGCCGGGGTCACCGCCGAAGCGGCCGATGTTGGCACCCACCCAGCGCAGTGCGGCCTGTTGGTCGAGCATGCCGAAGTTGCCCGAGACCCCGTCGCGCGCCTCGCCGTCCAGTCCGGCCGTGGCGAGGAATCCCATGGCACCGAGACGGTAGTTGACGGTCACGACGACCGTGCCGGTCTGCCGGGCGAAGGTGTCGGGCACGATGTCCTCGCCCGCGCCCGCGGTGAGCCCGCCACCGTGCAGCCAGACCATCACCGGCCGGCTTCCGGCGCCTTCGGGGACGTAGACGTTGAGGTCGAGGCAGTCCTCGGTGTGGCTGGGCCGCTCGTAGCCGGGGTCCCAACTGGCCGTCTGCACGCACCGGTTGCCGAAGTCCCGTGCGGTGCGCACACCGCGCCAGGGTGCGACCGGCTCCGGGTTCTTCCAGCGGAGAGCGCCGACGGGCGGCTGTGCGTACGGGATGCCGAGGAACTGGCGTCCCTCGGCGGTGACTTCGCCCCTGACCAGGCCGGCGGCGGTGCGCACGACGGTCGGGGCCTGCGCGGCGTGCGCCGGGGCCGAGGCGGCAAGGGCCGGGTC
>LRTP01000287.1 GCA_001550305.1 Streptomyces diastatochromogenes | reverse complement strand
GGCGTCCAGGGCGGCGTCCCGGGCGTCGCGGGCGGCGGCCTCGGGGCCGCCGTCGCGGCCCACGGTGACGGCGAGGGACTCGACGGGGGTCATGCCGAGCTCGACGAGGCGGGAGACGACGTCGTCGGCGCGCAGATCGGAGCCGGGCTGCAGACCGTGATCCACGGTGATGCCACCGGCGCGGATGCCGAGTTTGGGGGCTTCGAAGGCGAGAGCCGAGGCGAGCGCCATGGAGTCGGCGCCACCGGAGCAGGCGACGAGGACGAGCGGGGAGGACTCGCCTGGGGGACGGGTGTGGTCGGAGAGGACGTCGTGGAGTACGCGGCGGACCGCCAGGCGTATCGCCGCGACCGCAGGATGGGGACCCATGTCCGGTTCCCTTCATGAAGTTTTCGGGGGGTGAGCCCGAGTCTGGTCACACAGAGTGTGTAGATGGTGACAGAAACGGGCCGTTCCCCGAGCATTGCACGCCTACCGTTGGCTCACGGTCCCTCGGACGGGTGATTGGAGGGGCGTTCACCTGCCGTCGGCCGAATTCGTTTCACGACCTTGCCGTAGGGTTCACGACTCCGCCTTGCGGTGCACCCGTGCGACCCAGTCCGCCGGTTTGGCGATCTCCGTCTTGGTCGGGAGGGTGTTCGGGGAAGTCCACACACGGTTGAACCCGTCCATGCCCACCTGGTCGACGACCGCGCGCACGAAGCGCTCACCGTCCCGGTACTGCTTCAGTTTGGCATCCAAACCGAGCAGCTTGCGCAGGGCGAGGTCGAGCCGTGAGGCCCCCCTGGCCCGGCGCTGCTGGAACTTCTCGCGGATCTCGCCCACGGACGGGACCACGTCCGGACCCACGCCGTCCATCACGAAGTCCGCGTGGCCCTCCAGGAGGGACATCACGGCGGTGAGGCGGCCGAGGATCTCCCGCTGGGCCGGCGTCTGCACGATCTCGACCAGGGACCGGCCCCCGTCGTCCTCCTCGCCTTCGGGACGGCCGCCCGCGAGCGACTGGGCCGCCTCCCTGATGCGCTCCAGGACCGTCATGGGGTCGACCTCGGTCTCGCCCAAGAAAGACTGGATTTCGCCCTCCAGGTGGTCGCGCAGCCAGGGCACGGCCGTGAACTGCGTACGGTGCGTCTCCTCGTGCAGACACACCCACAGGCGGAAGTCGTGGGGCTCCACGTCGAGTTCGCGCTCCACGTGGACGATGTTCGGCGCGACGAGAAGGAGCCTGCCGCCGCCGTTCTCCCCCGCCGGGAGTTCCCTGGTCGCCGGGGCGAAGGTCTCGTACTGCCCGAGGACGCGCGACGACAGGAACGACAGCAGCATGCCCAGTTCCACGCCGGTGACCTTGCCGCCGACGGCGCCGAGGACGGCCCCGCCCGGGGTGGTCCCCCGCCGTTCCTGCATCTTGTCCAGCAGGGGCTTCAGGAGTTCCCGGAACCCCGCGACGTTCGCCCGGACCCAGCCCGGGCGGTCCACCACCAGGATGGGGGTGTCGTGGATGTCGTCCGTGCCCATACGAGTGAAGCCCCGGACGTGTTCCTCCGAGGCCTTCGCATGCCGGCGCAGCTCCGCGACGACCTCTCGGGCCTCGTCGCGGCTCACCTCGGGGCCAGGCCGCACAAGCCGTGTCGCGGTCGCCACCGCGAGATTCCAGTCGACCATCTCGGCACCACCGATGCTCGTCATGCGTCAACCGTACGTGAGCGGGTCCAAGTGCGGTGAGGGGTAAGGCACCGGATGCGCCCGTGCTCCGGGGCACACGGGGCTCGTGGTACGAGTGGTGCCCAGGACCTGGCCGGGCAGGTCCTAACGGCAGCCGCAGCCCGCCAGTGCCGAGGCCGTGCGGTCCAGGGCCGACTGGGCCGCCGACGGGTCGGTCGTGTCGGAGGCCAGGAAGGCGAAGGCCAGCAGGCGGCCGTCGGCGTCGACGACCGTGCCCGCCAGGGTGTTCACCCCGGTCAGCGTGCCGGTCTTGGCGCGTACGAGGCCGGTGCCGGACGCGTCGTCGGCGTAACGGTCGCTGAGGGTGCCCGTGAAACCCGCGACCGGCAGACCGGTCAGGATCGGCCGGAGTTCGGGGTGGGCGGGGTCACCGGCCTTGACCAGGAGGGCCGTGAGCAGGTCCGCCGTGAGCCTGTCGTCCCGGTTCAGACCGCTGCCGTCCGTGAAGTGCGCGCCGGACAGCGGGAGTCCGAGCTTCTTCAGCTCGGCGTCGATCGCCGCCGCGCCGCCGTCGAAGTCGGCCGGTCGGCCGGTGGCGAGGGCGACTTGGCGGGCCATGCCCTCCGCGATGTCGTTGTCGCTGTTCGTCAGCATCCGCTCGATGAGGGCGGACAGCGGCGGCGAGGAGACCGAGGCGAGGGACTGTGAGCCGTTCGTCGCCTTGGACAGGCCGGGGGTCGTCGTCTTGATGCCCTTGGCCTCCAGCAGCCCCGCGAACTTCCCGGCCGCGTCCGCCGCCGGGTCCCCGGCGCGGGTGACCGGGCCGCTGGCCGAGTCGTCGGTGCGGGCCTCGTCGACCATCAGGGCGCTGACCGGCGCGAGGTTGGGGTTGGTGCCGATGGGGTGCAGGGCGGGACCGGTGTAGAGCGAGGTGTCGTACGAGAGCGTCACCTGGTTCAGATGACGGGCCTTCAGGGCCGTCGCCGTCTCGTCGGCCAGGGTGCGCAGGCTCGCCCAGCCCGCCGCCTCCTTGCGAGCGGTCAGCGTGGGGTCGCCGCCGCCGACGAGCACGACCTCCTTGGTGCCGGGCTCCAGGACCGCGCGGGTCTCGATGCGGTGGTCGGCGCCCGCCGCGGAGAGCGCGGCGACCGCGGTGGCGATCTTCGTGGTGGAGGCCGGGGTCTGCGCGTCGTCGGCGCCCTTGCCGTACAGCCGCTTGCCGGTCGCCACGTCGACGACCACGGCCGTGCGCCGCCCGCCGAGCGCGGGGTCCCCCAGGAGCCGGTCGAGGGTGCTCGTGAGGGCCTTCTGGGTGGGTGCGGGCACCGAGACGGTGGAGCCGCCGAGACCCGTCAGCACGGAGGCGGCGCTGGGCGCGGGCTTCGGCGTCGTGGGGGACGTATCGGAACTACGTCCGTGATCTGCGCCACCCTCCCCTTCTCGCGATGCGGCCCAGTCACGCTCGGCCGTACGCTGACCGGAGGAGTCCCAGGGGCCGGCGAAGGCCACCGCCCCGGCCGCGAGTGCCAGGCCCGCGGTGGCGGCGACGGCTGTGAGCCGCGGGGTCGTGAACTTCACGGAACGCGGCCGTACGGCTTGAGCAGCCCGCACCACATGCGGTCGCACGGACTGCGCAGCCCTCGTCACACGCGGCTGCACGGCCTGCGCGACCCGTGTCACATGCGGCTGCACGGTCCGCTTGATCCGCACCACATGCGGTCTCGCGGCCCGCCAAGCCCTCAGCTCTGGCACGACCACCAGCCCCTTTCGCGATCACACACCTGCGTGAGGGACACTTAACCACCAGAACTATGTGTTGATCATGGAGGAGCCACCGGTGGAGTTCGACGTCACGATCGAGATTCCGAAGGGTTCGCGGAACAAGTACGAGGTGGACCACGAGACCGGTCGGATCCGCTTGGACCGTCGGCTCTTCACCTCGACCAGCTACCCGGCCGACTACGGCTTCGTCGAGAACACCCTCGGCGAGGACGGCGACCCGCTGGACGCGCTGGTCATCCTGGACGAGCCGACCTTCCCGGGCTGCCTCATCCAGTGCCGCGCGATCGGCATGTTCCGTATGACGGACGAGGCCGGCGGCGACGACAAGCTGCTGTGCGTCCCGGCGCACGACCCGCGTGTGGAGCACCTGCGGGACATCCACCACGTGTCGGAGTTCGACCGCCTGGAGATCCAGCACTTCTTCGAGGTCTACAAGGACCTCGAGCCCGGCAAGTCCGTCGAGGGCGCCAACTGGGTCGGCCGCGCGGAGGCCGAGGCCGAGATCGAGCGTTCCTACAAGCGCTTGAAGGAGCAGGGCGGTCACTGATCCCTCCTGAGCCCCGCGGGCCGCGTGACCCCTCCCGGGGTGGCGCGGCCCGTTCGCGTATCCGTGCGCATACTGGGGCGTACGGGAGGTGCACGGTCGGCAACAGCGGGAGTGGTGGGTGACGGACGCGGAGGACCGCAAACCGCAGTCGGACGAGGCGAGGAGTGCCTTCGCGCAGCCGGACGGCGTGGCACCGGCGGTCGAGGACGAATCGGGGACCACGTCGGAGTTCGCGGTCCCCAAGGGGCTCGTGCCGCCCGAGACGGCCGGCACCGAGCCCGAGGGGTCGGCGTTCAATACCCCGCGCACCTACAGCGCGAAGCACGCCCCGCCCGCCTTCACACCGGCGACCGGCGTCCCCGTGGTCAGCCTGACCAAGGACGTGCCCTGGCAGGACCGGATGCGCACGATGCTGCGCATGCCGGTGGCCGAGCGTCCGGCACCCGAACTGCTGCACAAGGAGGACGAGGTCGGCCCGGCCGTCCCCCGCGTGCTCGACCTGACGCTGCGCATCGGCGAGTTGCTGCTCGCGGGCGGTGAGGGCGCCGAGGACGTGGAGACGGCGATGTTCGCCGTCTGCCGCTCGTTCGGCCTGGACCGCTGCGAGCCGAACGTCACCTTCACCCTGTTGTCCATCTCGCACCAGCCGTCCCTGGTGGACGATCCCGTGACGGCCTCCCGGACCGTACGCCGCCGGGGCACCGACTACACACGGCTCGCGGCCGTCTACCGGCTCGTCGACGACCTGAGCGACCCGGAGACCACGTTCTCCCTGGAGGAGGCCTACCGGCGCCTCGCGGAGATGCGGCGCAACCGGCACCCGTATCCCGGCTGGGTGCTGACCGGCTGCACCGGGCTGCTGGCGGGTGCGGCCTCGGTGCTCGTGGGCGGTGACGCGATCGTGTTCGTCGCCGCGGCGCTCGGCGCGATGCTGGGCGACCGGCTGGCCTGGCTCTTCGCGGGGCGCGGGCTGCCGGAGTTCTACCAGTTCACGGTGGCCGCGATGCCGCCGGCCGCGATAGGTGTCGCGCTCCAGCTCGCGCACGTCGACACGAACTCGTCCGCGGTGATCACCGGTGGACTGTTCGCGCTGCTGCCCGGGCGGGCGCTCGTCGCGGGCGTCCAGGACGGACTGACCGGCTTCTACATCACCGCGTCCGCGCGCCTCCTGGAGGTCATGTACCTCTTCGTCGGCATCATCGTCGGCGTCCTCATCGTGCTCTATTTCGGCGTGAAGTTCGGCGCCGCGCTCAATCCGGACCAGGCGCTCAGCATCTCCGAACGGCCTCTGGTGCAGATCGCCGCCGCCATGCTGCTGTCGCTGACCTTCGCCGTCCTGCTCCAGCAGGAACGATCCACCGTGCTCGCGGTGACCCTCAACGGAGGCGTCGCCTGGTCGGTGTACGGGGCGATGCACTACCCGGGCGGTATCTCGCCGGTCGCCTCCACCGCCGTCGCGGCGGGCCTGGTGGGCCTCTTCGGGCAGCTGCTGTCCCGCTACCGGTTCGCGTCCGCGCTGCCGTACACGACCGCCGCGATAGGGCCCCTGCTCCCAGGGTCGGCCACCTACTTCGGGCTGCTGTCGATCGCCCAGAGCAACGTCGACAAGGGCCTGGTGTCGCTCTCCAAGGCCGCGGCGCTCGCCATGGCCATCGCCATCGGTGTGAACCTGGGGTCGGAGATCTCCCGGCTGTTCCTGCGACTGCCGGGGGGCTCCGCCGGGGAGCGCAGGGCCGCGAAGCGGACGCGGGGGTTCTGAGGGCCGGGCGCACGAGAGCTCGGTCGCTTCTGTTCGGCGGCGACCGCGGGCTTGTTGTGGCTGACCGCGCAGTTCCTCGCGCCTCTTTCGGGGCGCTCAGTTGCCGTACGGGTATTGCTGGTAGCTCTGGTCCTGGTTGCCGTAAGGCTGCTGCTGCGGATAACCCTGCCGGGGCGGGTAGGCCTGGCCCTGGTCGTAGTTCGGGTCGTAGTTCGGGTCGTAGTTCTGACCGTAATTCTGGTCGTAGCCCTGGCCCTGGCCCTGGTAGTAACCCTGGTCCTGGTTGCCGTACGGCTGCTGGGACTGCTGGGGCTGCTGCTGCGGGTATCCCTGGGCGTACCGGTCCTGCTGGTGCTGGTCCTGCTGGTACGGGTCGTGGCCCTGCTGCGGCTGGTGCATGCGCAGCGGACGCGTCGCGTCGTCCATGGCGGGGGGCGTGGGCTGCTGCTGGTAGGCGGCCGGGCCTTGGGGGGCCTGGGGCTCCGGCGGGTTCTTCTTGGCCTTGGAGCGCGCCCGCAGGAACTCGATGGCGATCGGGACCACCGAGACGAGGACGATCAGGATCAGGATCGCCTCGATGTTGTTCTTGACGAAGTCGATCTTGCCGAGCCAGGAGCCGAGCAGCGTGACGCCCGCGCCCCACAGGACTCCACCGATGATGTTGAAGGTGAGGAAGGAGCGGTACTTCATGCCGCTGACGCCCGCGATGATCGGCGTGAAGGTGCGCACGATGGGCACGAAGCGGGCGAGGACCAGGGACTTGGGCCCGTACTTCTCGAAGAACTCGTGGGCCTTGACCACGTTCTCCTGCTTGAAGAGGCGGGAGTCCGGGCGGGTGAAGAGCGAGGGGCCGACCTTCTTGCCGAACAGGTAACCCGCTTGGTCGCCGAGGACCGCGGCGACGCAGATCAGGGCGACGGCCCCCCACAGCGGGAAGTTCAGCTGGTTCGACGTGATCAGCAGGCCGCAGGTGAACAGCAGCGAGTCACCCGGCAGGAAGAAGCCGATCAGCAGGCCGGACTCGGCGAAGACGACGAGCAGCAGGCCCCATATGCCGAAGTTGTCCAGGAGCGTGTTCGGATCCAGCCAGCTTGGACCAAGGGCAAGCGTCGTCACGGTTCCGGGCTCCTGAGGGGTGAAGGAAAAGTACGGCGGTCCTGGGACGGCAGTACGGCAGCACATCAGTACTGTCGGCCAAAGCTATCAACGCACGGTGTCCGTGCCAGGTTCCACCAGTGCCCCCAGGATGCACTGTGTGCCCACTGGGACAAAGCTGTGGGCCATGGGCATCGATGAATACGGAGGCGGCCAGGGACCCCAGTCGGAGGTCCTGGTCGTGACGACGAACGACGCGCCCGGCTACCGCGTCCAGCAGGTCATCGGCGAGGTCTTCGGCCTCACCGTTCGATCCCGGCATCTGGGCAGCCAGATCGGCGCGGGACTGAAGTCGATGATCGGCGGCGAGCTCAAGGGGCTCACCAGGACCCTCGTGGAGACCCGCAACCAGGCCATGGAACGACTCGTCGAGCAGGCACGCGTGCGGGGGGCGAACTGCGTGCTGATGATGCGGTTCGACGTGACCGAGGCGGCGGACGTGGGCACGGAGGTGTGCGCGTACGGCACTGCGGTGGTCCTGGTGAAGGAGTAGGGCACGACCGGCCGCGGAACCGGAATCCGGTAAGGGGCACCCGCCGTGGCGGGTGCCCCTTACCGTCTTGCCGTCAGGCTTCCTGGGAGTGCCGGGCCGCGTTCGCCGTGATCGCGTCCCTGAGGTGTTCGGCGAGACCCGGGCGCATGGAGTCGTAGTACGCCTTGAAGCGTTCATCGGACACGTACATCGCGCCGAGGCACCCGTGGCGCTCGTACGAGCAGTCGTAGTACCACTTGCCGATGTGCTGCCGGTGTTCCTCGGCCATGTCCATGGCCCGCTCGCCGGTCGCGGGTTCGCCCGCTTCCATGAGGGCGTCGTAGCGCTCGCCCCAGGAGGCGACCTCGGCCTGGATGCGCTGCCAGTCGCCCTTGGTGTAGCGGGCGGCGCGGCGCTGTGACTCGGCGTACTCCGCCGTGCCGCCCCACCGCTGTTCGGCCTCCTCCGCGTGCTCCTCGGGATCCTTGCCCCCGAAGACCTCGAACTTCTCCTCGGGCGTGAGGTTGATGCCCATCGTGCGTGCCTCCATGGCGTGCTCCACGGCCGCGGCCATCTTCTGCAGCTTCTCGATCCGGGCGGTCAGCAGCTCGTGCCGGCGGCGCAGGTGCGCGCGCGGGTCCGCCTCCGGGTCGTCGAGCAGGGCCGCGACCTCGTCGAGCGGGAAGCCCAGCTCCCGGTAGAACAGGATCTGTTGCAACCGGTCGAGGTCGGCGTCGCTGTAGCGCCGGTGCCCCGCGTGGTTGCGCTCGCTCGGAACGAGCAGGCCGATCTCGTCGTAGTGGTGCAGGGTGCGCACCGTGACCCCGGCGAAACCGGCGACCTGGCCCACTGAGTAGCCCACTTCCGCTCCTTCTTCGGTACGTGCCCCACCATCGGCCCTCACGCCACGTGAGGTGCAAGCCGGATTTCCCCGGATCCCGAATCGCGCCCTTCGGGATGTTGTGCGGCTTTTGCCCACTTAGGGTGTGGCCGTGAGCACCGATGCGTCCACGGCGACCCCCTTACGGCGTCTGC
Source organism: Streptomyces diastatochromogenes (assembly GCA_001550305.1). Classification (GTDB taxonomy): domain Bacteria; phylum Actinomycetota; class Actinomycetes; order Streptomycetales; family Streptomycetaceae; genus Streptomyces; species Streptomyces mirabilis_D. Next base: position 10,240 of record LRTP01000287.1, on the reverse strand, counting down.
TGCCGTTGATCGTGCCCTCCGTGGTGGTCGGTGTGGCCGCGGCGCTCGTCCTGCTGGGCGTCAGCCTGCTCGCCGACCGGTTCAAGGACGTCCTGTGGGAGACCCTTCCGGACGCACTGGGCGTGGGCCGCTACTCCGTGCTGTGGATGGTCGTGATGCTCACGGCGACCGGCATCGCGGTGGGTCTGGTCGTGTGGAAGGTGCCGGGGCACGCGGGGCCGGATCCGGCGACCACGGGTCTGGTCGACGCTCCCCTGCCACCCCGCGTTCTGCCCGGGCTGCTCGTCGCCACCGTCCTGACGCTGGCGGGCGGGGTGAGCCTGGGCCCCGAGAACCCGATCACGGCCGTCAACGTGGCCCTCGCCTACTGGCTCGGCACCCGCGTGATCCCGGGCTCCGCCGTGGGACTGTGGGTGGGCCTGGCGGTCGCGGGCACGATCGGCGCCCTGTTCGGTACGCCGGTGGCCGCAGCGCTGATCTTCTCCGAGGTACTGGCCGGGCAGCCGGGGCCCGGCGCCCTCTGGGACCGGCTGCTGCCGCCGCTGCTCGCGGGCGGCACGGGCGCGCTCACCATGATGCTGCTCGAGCACCCGAGCTTCGACCTCGCGCTGCCCGCCTACGGAGGCCCCCACTGGGGCGACCTGCTGAGCGCCCTGGTGGTCGCCTCGTTGGCCGCGGCGATCGGGATGACCGCGGTGTGCGCCCTCCCTTACGCCCACGGCGCCTTCTCGCGGCTCAGGCACCCCATGGTGGCGCTTCCCGTGGGCGGTCTCGTCCTGGGGCTGCTGGGGGCGCTGGGCGGCCCTCTGACGCTCTTCAAGGGCCTGGACGAGGTGAAGACCCTCGCGGCGAACCCGGAGGGCTGGTCGGCGGGACGGTTCACGCTGATGTTCGCGGTGAAGCTGGCCGCGCTGCTGGTCGCCACCTCGTGCGGCTTCCGGGGCGGCCGGATCTTTCCCTCCGTGTTCGCCGGGGTAGCTCTCGGGCTGTGCGCGCACGCGTTGGTACCGCAGGTGAATCCCACGCTCGCCGTGGTGTGCGCGGTCCTGGGTGTGCTCCTGGCCGTCACCCGGCAGGGCTGGATCAGTCTGTTCACGGCGGCCGTCCTGGTGGCCCAGCCCGCCGTGCTGCCCGTGCTGGTGCTGGCCTCGGTACCGGCCTGGCTGATCGTCACCGGACGCCCGCAGATGCAGCTGCGCGCCGACGGGAGCGCGATCCGGTGAACCGACAGGCCCCTCCGATCCGATGAACCAGTGGGAACCCGATCCGATGAACCAGTAGGACCCCCGATCCGCTCAACCAGTAGGACCCTCCGATCAACCAGCAGGACCGTCCGACCGCCGACTCGATGGGAGATCCCATGCCGCTCCACCAAGGTCCCGAGAAGCCCGACGAGCGCCCGGTGTCCGTCAACCCCTTCTTCGGGGAGGCGAACCCGGTCGGGGGCATGACCGAGGCCCCGCCCAAGCACCGGCTTCCGGACGGGCCGCTGCCACCCAACACCGCGTATCAGGTCGTCCACGACGAGCTGATGCTGGACGGGAACGCGCGGCTGAACCTCGCCACCTTCGTCACCACCTGGATGGAACCGCAGGCCGGGGTGCTGATGGGCGAGTGCCGGGACAAGAACATGATCGACAAGGACGAGTACCCGCGTACCGCCGAGCTGGAGCGCCGCTGCGTGGCGATGCTCGCGGACTTGTGGAACGCGCCGGACCCGGCGTCCACCGTCGGCTGTTCGACGACCGGATCGAGCGAGGCGTGCATGCTCGCCGGCATGGCCCTGAAGCGGCGCTGGATGCGGCGGAACGCGGATCGCTACCCGGGAGCACGCCCCAATCTCGTGATGGGGGTGAACGTCCAGGTGTGCTGGGAGAAGTTCTGCAACTTCTGGGAGGTCGAGGCACGCCAGGTGCCCATGGAGGGCGACCGGTTCCATCTCGACCCACAGGCGGCGGCCGAGCTGTGCGACGAGAACACCATCGGGGTCGTCGGCATCCTCGGCTCCACCTTCGACGGGTCCTACGAGCCGATCGCCGAGCTGTGCGCGGCCCTCGACCAGCTCCAGGAGCGTACGGGCCTGGACATCCCCGTCCATGTCGACGGCGCGTCCGGCGCGATGATCGCCCCCTTCCTCGACCCGGACCTGGTCTGGGACTTCAGGTTGCCGCGGGTGTCCTCGATCAACACCTCGGGCCACAAGTACGGGCTGGTCTACCCGGGCGTCGGCTGGGCACTGTGGCGGACCGAGGCCGAGCTGCCCGAGGAGCTCGTCTTCCGGGTCAACTACTTGGGCGGCAACATGCCGACCTTCGCCCTCAACTTCTCCCGTCCGGGCGCGCAGGTCGTGGCGCAGTACTACACGTTCCTACGGCTGGGCCGGGATGGCTTCCGGGCCGTGCAGCAGACGACCAGAGACCTGGCCCGCGGGCTCGCCGAGCGGGTCGAGGCGCTGGAGGACTTCCGACTCCTCACCCGGGGCGACGAGTTGCCCGTCTTCGCTTTCACCACGGCACCCCATGTGACCTCGTACGACGTCTTCGACGTGTCCCGGCGCATGCGGGAGAGCGGCTGGCTGGTGCCCGCGTACACCTTCCCGGCCAACCGGGAGGACCTGTCCGTCCTGCGTGTGGTGTGCCGCAACGGCTTCTCGGTGGATCTGGCCGACCTGTTCATCGAGGACCTGAGCCGGTTGGTGCCCCAACTGCGCAAGCTGCCGCATCCGCTGACCCAGGACAAGGAGGCGGCGACGGGCTTCCATCACTAGGGCCTGTCCGGCCGAGGGCGTGGCTACTCCTGGTCGCCGGGGTGCGGGGTTCGCGTGGCGTACGGATTCTCCTCGCCGTCGACCAGGACGCCGACGAAGGGTTCGCCCTCCCCGGCGAAGGTGTACGCGCCGCCCTGGATGCGCTCGATCAGTCCCCGGGTCCACTGTGCGCCGGAGTCGGCGGAGTGGACCCAGAAGTTCATGATCTCGCCGATGTGGCCGAGCTGTCCGGGGCCGTCCTCGGGGGTGTAGTACCCGGTGACGGACTTGCGCCACTCCTCGATGGCGCGCACCCGCTCCCGGAGGAGTTCGAGGGTCTCCGCACGGCCGAGGTCGACCATGAAGCCGAGCGCGGCCGAGAGGATGTCCGGTTTCTGGTCGTATGCGGTCAGCGACCGGCGCAGCAGCGTGAAGTACTCCTCGGTGCCCTGGTCCGTGATCTCGTACTCGGTGCGCGGAGGGCCGCCCGCCGTGGACGGGGCGATCTCGTGGGCGAGCAGCAGTCCCTGTTTCGCCATCTGCTTGAGCGCGTGGTAGATCGAGCCGGGCTTGGCGTTGGACCACTCGTGCGCGCCCCAGTACTCGAGGTCGTTGCGCACCTGGTAGCCGTGGGCCCGCCCGTGCTGGCGGACGGCGCCCAGCACCAGGAGACGGATCGCTGACATGCGGTCCAGGTTATGGGGGCAGATGAGGGCGCGGAGGTCAACCCTCCTGCGCGCGGGCGACCAGCTCGAAGGCGGTGGCGCCGTCCAGGGACTCGCGGCCAGGTCACATCACGGTGCGGCCGATGTGCTCGATGTGGAGCGTGCGCGCTTCCGCATCGATCCGGTAGAGGATGCGCCAGGGGCCGTGATGGAGGCGACGGTGGTCCACGCCCCATGCGCGCGAGCCCTCGGGCCTCTCGTCCTCGGCGAGTTGGTCAGTGGCCCGCAGGAGGGCGTCGACGCCTTGGGGGTCGTCCTTGAGGTGCCCTGTGGCAGCGTTGAGGGCGGCCGGTTCCCAGAGAACGCGCCAGGTCACTCGCCCCTGCCCGCCGCTTCGAGCAGTGCTTGGCGGGCCTCTTCGTGGGGGATGGGAGCCTCGGTACGCCCAAGGGCGCGGTCACGCTCCAGGCGGGCCAGGGCCAGAGCGTCCTCGAGGTCCTCCAACTCGGCGGGAGAGATGAGGACGGCCGCCGGGATGCCGCGATCTGTCAGGGTGATGTGCTCGTGCTGGGCGGCTCGGCGGGCGAGGTCGCCGAGCTTCCCCCTCGCCTCGGCGATGGGATACGTAGCAGACATGCACCTAGTGTACACCTGGATGCATGTCTGCTACGCCGAAACCGGACGATCAGAACGGGAAGAAGCTGCGGCCGTGCTGGACCGAGATCCACTTCTGGGTGGTGAAGGCGTCGACGGTCGTCTCGCCGTTCAGGCGGCCGATGCCGGAGTGCTTCTCGCCGCCGAAGGGGACCAGCGGCTCGTCGTGGACGGTGCCGTCGTTGACGTGGAACATGCCGGTGTCGATCTGCTTGGCGAAGGCGACCCCGCGCTCGACGTCGGCGGTGTGCACGGCGCCGCTGAGCCCGTACGGGGTGTCGTTGACGATGCGGACGGCCTCCTCCTCGCCGTCGAAGGTGACGAGGAGCGCGACCGGGCCGAAGATCTCCTGCCGGAGGATGGCGGAGTCGGCGGGCAGGTCCGTCAGGACGGTCGGCTCGACGAGGTTGTCGGTGGTGGCGCCGCGCACCAGGGCCGTGGCGCCCTCGGCGATCGCCTGGTCGACCGCGCCGGTGAGCGAGTCCGCCTGGGAGGAGTTGATGACCGGGCCGATGATCGTCTGGGGGTCGCTCGGGTCGCCGACCTTCAGCGTCTTCACCTTGGCGACGAACTTCTCGGTGAACTCGTCCGCGATCGAGCGGTCCACGAGGACGCGGTTGGCGGCCATGCAGACCTGGCCCTGGTGGACGTAGCGGCTGAAGACGGCCGCGTCGACGGCGTAGTCGATGTCCGCGTCGTCGAGGACCACCAGGGCGCTGTTGCCGCCGAGCTCCAGCACCGCGCTCTTGAAGTGCGAGGCGCAGACGGTGGCGACGTGGCGGCCGACCTTGTCGGAGCCGGTGAAGGAGATGACCTTCGGTACGGGGTGCTCGATGAAGGCGTCGCCGATCTCGGCGATGTCGGTGATGACGACGTTGAGCAGACCGCCGGGCAGGCCCGCGTCCTCGAAGACCTTCGCCACCAGGGAGCCGCCGACGATCGGGGTGTTCTGGTGCGGCTTGAGGACCACGCCGTTGCCGAGCGCCAGGGCCGGCGCGACGGACTTCAGGGAGAGCAGGAAGGGGAAGTTGAAGGGGCTGATCACGCCGACGACACCGACGGGGACGCGGTAGAGGCGGTTCTCCTTGCCGTCGATCGGCGAGGGAAGGATCTTGCCCTCGGGGCGCAGCGCCAGCTGGATCGACTCGCGCAGGAACTCCTTGGCGAGGTGGAGCTCGAAGCCCGCCTTGAGGTGGGTGCCGCCGAGCTCGGCGATGATCACCTCGGTGATCTCGGCCTCGCGCTCCTCGATGATGCGCAGGGCCTTCTCGAAGACGGCGCGACGGGCGTACGGGTTGGTCGCGGCCCATTCCTTCTGGGCGCGCCGGGCGGCGAGGTAGGCCTCGTCGACCTCGTCGACCGTGGCTATGGTGATCGACGCCAGCTTCTCGCCGTTGTACGGGTTGAAATCGATGATGTCCCAGGAGCCGGTGCCCTGGCGCCACTCGCCGTCGATGTACTGCTGGGCCAAGTCGGTGAAGTAGGACGACATGTGCTCCCTCAATCCCCTTGCTGCCGAGGCAGACATCCGAGTCTGAGTCAGCAGACACATCCGATCAACGTCTGATCAGACGTCATCGTACTTGCGTCCAAAGGGAGTTGGAGAGCACCTCCGAAGAGTCCACGAAGACTCACAGGCGAACAGACCGTGAAGACTCGCCGGAGGCGGCGGGGAGAAGGTCAGGAGAGCTGGAGCAGTCCCCGCAGCAGATCGCGGCTCTCGGAGGGCCCGGGGCTGTCCTGCTGCAGCTGCTTGAGCGCGCCTTCGTACTGGGTGACGTCCTCGCGTTTGTCCAGGTAGAGCGCGCTGGTGAGCTGCTCCAGATAGACGACGTCCGACAGGTCGGACTCGGGGAAGCTCAGGATGGTGAAGGAACCGCTCTCGCCCGAGTGGCCGCCGAAGCTGAACGGCATGACCTGAAGTCGTACGTTGGGGCGCTCCGACACCTCGATCAGATGCTGGAGTTGCCCCCGCATCACCTCGCGGTCACCGTAAGGGCGGCGCAGTGCGGCCTCGTCGAGGACGATGTGGAACTCCGGGGCCTTCTCGGAGACGAGGTACTTCTGCCGCTCCAGGCGCAGCGCGACGCGCCGCTCGATGTCGGCGGGCGAGGCGCCCCGCATGCCGCGCGCGACGACCGCGTGGGCGTAGGCCTCCGTCTGCAACAGGCCGTGCACGAACTGGACTTCGTACGAGCGGATCAGATGCGCCGCGCCCTCCAGGCCGACGTAGGTCGGGAACCAGCTGGGCAGGACGTCCGAGTAACTGTGCCACCAGCCCGCGACGTTGGCCTCCTTGGCGAGGGAGACGAGCGATGTGCGCTCGGCCTCGTCGGTGATGCCGTACAGCGTCAGCAGGTCCTCGACGTCGCGCGTCTTGAAGCTCACCCGTCCCAACTCCATGCGGCTGATCTTCGATTCGGAGGCACGGATCGAGTAACCGGCCGCTTCCCGGGTGATTCCGCGCGACTCCCGCAGGCGCCGCAGATGTGATCCCAGCAGCATGCGCCGCACCACCGAGCCACTCGACTCACCAGCGCTCACGTTCGTCCGCCTCCCCAACCGTCTTCAAGGGCCGAAGTCTGCCACTAAAACACTTCAAGCAGTACTCGTTCAGTTACAGAAACGGAAAGACTCCAAAGGGGCCACACAGGAAAAGATCAGTAGAGGGTCAACAAGCGGGAAGAAGGTGACAGAAGAAATGACCAAGAAAGGGTGGAGGAAGGTCTAATTCGGGCGCGTGCACGTGCATCTGCCCTTGCATCTGCTGTACGCATTCGGAACCATGGTCCTCGCGCCACCGCTGCATCGCAACGACCGCGAACACCCGGGAGTGCCTCGCATGGGGACGAATGGATCGACCATGCTCGAGCCCTTACGGCAGGGACTTCCGCCGCTCGACCCCGCGGCTGTGTCCAGCGCCGCTTCCTGCGCCCTGCCGGCGCGCTACGAAGCAGTGCGCGAAGCTCGGCAGTTCACCCGCAGAACGCTGGACCAGTGGGACATCGGTGAGCGCTTCGACGATGTCTGCCTGGTGGTCTCCGAACTCGTGACCAACGCCCTGCGGCACGCCCTGCCCTCGGACACACCCCGTTCGGACGACCAAGGCCCGCCCGTGCGGCTGCACTTGATGCGGTGGACCTCACGTCTGGTGTGCGCGGTGCGCGACCCCAGTCACGACAGTCCGGTCGCGGGCGACTCGGAGGACTTCTCGGCGGAGTCGGGCCGGGGCCTGTTCCTGGTCGACTCGTTCGCCGACAGTTGGGGCTGGCACCCGCTCGCGGGCACGCTCAGCGGCAAGGTCGTGTGGGCGCTCTTCAGGCTTCCGCAGCCGGCCGCCGGCGGGGTTTCGGCCGAATAGAGAACCGCGGCGCTTTTTGGCGCCGCGGTTCTACGCGCGTTACACGCCGCGAGAAGGTCGTTGCCGTCAGTTATGCCGGTTGCCCCGCCCGAAGGCGCGCCCGGGTGTGCGGCGCCGCCTCACGTCAGCCGGCGATCAGGTGGTCGAACTCGCCGTCCTTGATGCCCAGGAGCATGGCTTCGATCTCGGCGCGGGTGTAGACGAGCGCGGGCCCTTCCGGGAACCGCGAGTTCCGCACCGCCACGTCGCCTCCGGGCAGCCTCGCGAACTCCACGCAGGAACCCTGCGAGTTGCTGTGCCTGCTCTTCTGCCAGGCCACCCCGGTCAGCTCGGTCGCAGCCATGCCGTTGTACACGTCATCCAGGTCATCCACGTCGTACACGTCGTGGTCCACAAGTCGCTCCCCGGTCGTGCAGTGGCCGATGTGGCCATTGATGCAGTGGCCAACTGCCCCGGATCATAGCTCTGTTCATGTGCAGATGCATGGGCAGATGCACGTGCACGGGGGGTGGTCCCACGGTTACAGCTTTTACCGCCATTTGACTACCGAGTGTTGACCGTCCGACTACTGCCTGGTACTCGCCGGGCTGCGTCTGGTCCAGCGTCTGCCCCGGAGAACGCATGACATGCGCTCTCCAGCCCCCGTGCATGATCTTCCACGCCATCATCCGTGCTGGGTCGTCCGGGTCGAATCCCTCATGCAATAAGAAGAGACGCGTACCGGGCCCTTCGAGTTTCAACGTTCACGTAATGGCCCAATCCGGAGGGTCGTCGGATCGGCGTCGGCCCACCGGACGCGCGGCATCCGTTCCGGCTCGTACGCGAGAATCCGCACGTCGCTGGTGCCGGAGAAGCGGATCGCCCTCCGGAGCGGGGGCAGGGCTCCGTGCGGGGCGGGGTTCATGACGTGCCGTCGCCGGGTTCAGTCTCGGCCTCGCTCCCGGCTTCGGCTTCGGTGCCCCTGTGGTCAAGGAGTTCGCCGAGGACCTTGAGGCGGTCGTGCCGGAAGCGTTCGTACGGTGGAGCCCGTCAGCGGCCGGTGCCGGAGTACGGCAACAGCGCCATCTCACGCGCGTTCTTGATCGCGCGGGCGAGCATCCGCTGCTGCCGCGCGGTCACCCGGGTGACCCGGCGGCTGCGGATCTTGCCGCGGTCGGAGATGAACTTCCGCAGCAGGTCGGTGTCCTTGTAGTCGATGTACGTGATCCCGTCGCGGTCCAGCGGGTTGGGGCGGGACTTGGTCGCGGGCTTGCGTTCCGGCTTGCGGGCCATGGGTCAGACCTCCAGGAGGGAGTCGAAGGCGGGCGGGAGTCGCTTCCAGGCGGCGGGGCCCGCGGCGTACTCGGCGTCGGTCAACAGGCAGGACTGCAGGAGCAGTTCGAGCCCCTCGCGGTCGAGCCCCGGCGAGGTGAAGACGAGGTGCTGGCAGCAGTCGCCGTGCTCCGGATGCCAGTCGAGCGCGGCGGCGGCGCGACGGACGGGCGGGACCATGTCCCACGCGGCGTCCGGGAGCGAGGCGAGCCAGGGGCCCGCGCTCTCCACGCAGAGCGCGCCTCCGGCCGCGTCCCAGTGCAGCAGGGTGTCGGGCCGGTCGGCGAGCCAGAACCGCCCCCGGCTGCGCGCGGCCGCGCAGGTCAGGTCCTCCAGCGCCGCGTACAGCCGCTCGGGGTGGAAGGGCCGTCGCCGATGCCATACGAGCGTGCCGACACCGGCCTCGTCCGCCTCGGCCGGCAACAGCGCACAGGCCGGATGCTGGGCCGCGGCCGCGGCTTCGACGTCGAACCCGGCGAACGCGGCATCGACGAGCGCGGATCCGGTTCTCCCGGACCGGGGTTCGGCACCGCCCGCACCGGAGCCGATCCGCTCGGAGCGGGGGCCCGCACCGGCCTCAGCGGGGTCGGCCCCCGGGGCATCGGCACCGGCACCCGCATCGGCAGCCGTACCGGCGCCGTCGATTCCGCCCGCACCGGAGGTGGCCACGTCCGGGCTCCCGCCCCCGCGCGGCGGAGCGGCGTTCGTCGTGCGGACGGGGTCCGCCTCCCATCCCGGTGGGGTCCAGCCCGTGGCCGGGGGCCGGGTCGGTGCGAACCAGTCGGTCCCCCTGGCCTCGCCGTCCGTCACGTCGAGTGCGTCGATCGGGACCCGGCGGGCCGTGGGATGGAGTTGGGCCAGCAGCGCGCGGTCCTCGTCGTCGGCCTGTTCCGAGGAGGCGACGGCGAGGACGGGGGCGTACTCCAGTTGGCGGGCGAAGGTGTCGGCGACCGTGCGCCGGTCGGTGGCGGCCGCGGCGAGGCCGACCTCGGCGAGGTCGTCGCCGTTGGCGAGGTAGGGCAGGAGCAGGGCCGGGTCGACGGCGGTGATCACGGAGGTCAGCCGGAGCCCGCCCGCCGCGACGACCTCGGCCATGGCCTTGGGCTCGACCGAGTCCCACAGTTCGACGACGGCGAGGCGTGTCAGGCCCGCGTCGGCGAGGCGCCGCAGCTCCGGCACCAGATCCTCGCGCAGGGCGCAGCACGCGCAGTCGTTGACGAGCGGGGCCTCGCCCGCCGACACGATTCCGGTGGCGTCCCGGATCGTACGGACGACCGTGCCCGCCGCGGCCGTCGTCAGGTCGTGGTGGAGGGCGACGCTGTCGGGAACGTCGGCGAGCAGCCGTGCGACGGCGGCCTGCCGCGCATCCGCGTGCAGGCCGCCGACGATCACGACGCAGAGGTGCGAGGTCGGCATCAGCCGGCACCGCCGCGCTTGTCGCCCGCGTTGCCGCGCACCTTCGCCCGCCAACTGGAGTACGCCCCCGTCCTCGCCGTCGCCTCC